>WHTW01000129.1 GCA_009377525.1 Rhodospirillales bacterium | reverse complement strand
TGGGCCGACAGCGCTATCCCGATGCACGGGAGCTGACGGTCACCGCCGACTGCGGCGGCTCAAATGGGGCACGCGTGCGCCTTTGGAAGCTCGAGTTGCAAAAGCTGGCCGACGAGACCGGGCTCGTGATCCACGTCCACCACTATCCGCCCGGGACATCGAAATGGAACAAGATCGAGCACCGGCTGTTCTGCCATATCACGCAGAACTGGCGCGGCCGGCCGCTCACCGATCGCCTTGCCGTGGTCGAGTTGATCGGGCCGACGACCACCAAGACCGGCCTGAAAGTAGACAGCGCACTCGACACGCGCACCTACCACAAGGGCATCAAGGTCAGCAAAGCCGCAATGAAGTCCCTCGACATCAGCGGCCATCCATTCCACCCTGAATGGAACTACTCAATCAGGCCTCGGCAACCAGAAGCGCAGCAGTTATTGATCAAAGTTGCCTTAGACTAGACGCCGGACGGTGCCGCGTTTAGGATCGCCTGGAGCTTCGGGTGTCCTGCTGATTGCCGAGGCGGATGGCGGATGAATGTGCCGCCCCGGGGGCATGGGCATGAAGATCGCGCAGTTCGCGCTGCTGTTTGTCGTATATATCGACCTGATGGGTCAGGGGCTTGTGCTGCCGCTGGTCACGACCCTGATCTTCGACGCCGAGCAAGGGTTCTTGCCGGCAAACACATCCCAGTCCGCGCGCGAGTTCGACTACGGCCTTGCCATGGGCGTTTTCTTTCTCTCCTGGTTTCTGGGCGCGGCATATATCTCGAAAATCTCCGATTCGATCGGGCGCAAGGCCGGGATCATGATTTGTCTGGCCGGCGGCTTTGCCGGCTATGCACTGACGATCATAGCGATCAATCTCGGCGACTTCGCTCTCCTGGTCATCGGCCGCGCCATCTCCGGATTCACCGCCGGCAATCAGCCGATTGCGCAGGCGGCGCTGGTCGACATGAGCCGGAACGAGGGAGAAAAGACGCGGTTCATGAGTTTTGTCGTGGTGGCGTTCAGCGCCGGTCTGGTCGGGGGACCCGTTATCGGCGGCCTGTTGTCGGACCCGTCCGTGCTTGGCGATCTTGCCTCGGTCGTCCTGCCGTTCTATGTCGCGGCCGGCCTGGTCCTGCTGAACGCGGCCCTGATCGTCGTCTTTTTCCACGACACCGATGTCGAGCGCCAGCCTTTCCGCTTCAGGCCCGTCGAGGCCTTCTTGATGCTCTACCAGGTAAGCCAACGCCCGCATGTGTTGCGATTGGCCCTCGTGTTCTTCTTTTCGATGTTGGCGCTTAATTCGACCTATATCTTCATGGACACGTATTTTGCCGAGCGATTCGGCTTTGGAACCCTGCAGAACAGTCTGGCGATGATCGTGCTGGGCGTGGGCCTCGGACTCTCTAGCGGCCTCCTCGCTCCACCGGCGAACGCACGTTTTCGCAAGAGACCCATCATCTACGTGACGGTGTCGATCATGGCCGTCGCAGGCGTCGGCTTCATCGCGAACTGGTCGCCGTTGCTGGTCTATATCCCCATTGTCGCGATGATCGTCCCCTTCGCCGTCAACTATCCGACGATGCTGACGCTGTTTTCAAACTCGGTCGGTCCGAGCGAACAGGGTTGGGTCATGGGCGTGACCGTGGCGCTCCTCACGCTCGGCGCGGGCATCGTTTCGCTTGCGGGAGGATGGCTGATGTCGATCAATATCCATGCGCCCTTCGTGGTTTCGATCGCCAGCTGCCTGATTGCCCTTGGTCTTGTCGCCCTGTTGTGGCGCGACGACAGCCCCGTCGATGCAACGACGACGTACATACCGTCACGATCTGACACCTTGTAGGATTTCTGCTTTGGTTTCAGCTTCTTAAGAGCGAAGTCGCTAAGGACATCTCGAACAATAACGGAATCGGGTGCGTCGGTGTGACTCGGCCGCTCGGGATTCCCCGTTGCGGCGAATAAACGTACGCCGGTGGCGTGATCGACGAGGACGGCATCAGGTATCGCTGGGAGACGGTCGGGCGCAATCTCGATGAGCGCGGCCGGCGGATGCTCGCGGCAGCCGAGGTTCGCACCGCGGGCTGGGGCGGGCTTGCGGTCGTCTCCAGTGAGCAAGACCCGCTGCTCATCCCCGAGCTGAAGCGCCTCATCGAGCCGGCCACGTTGGGCGATCCCGAGCGGCCCCCTGCTGTGGGTCTCCAAGAGCGTGGACAAGCTGGCGACAAGGCTGACGGAGCTGGGCCATCCGATCAGCGCCGACACTGTCGCCAAGGAACTGGTGAAGCTCGGCTTCTCGCGTCAGCACAATCGCAAGGCCAACGAAGGCTCGCGGCATCCGGACCGCAACGCTCAGTTCGAGCACATCAATGCACAAGTCGTCGCCGCGCAGGCTGCGGGGCAACCGGTCATCTCCGTCGACACGAAAAAGAAAGAGCTGGTCGGCAACTTCAAGAACGGCGGCTCCGACTATCGCCCCAAGGGCAATCCTTGCCGTGTGAACGTACACGACTTCGAGAACAAGGAGCTGGGCAAGGTCGTGCCGTACGGCGTCTACGACGTGACGGCCAACGCCGGCTTCGTCAGCGTCGGCATCACCAGCGATACGGCCGAGTTCGCGGTGCAGTCGATCCGCTGCTGGCTCGAGCGCATGGGCCGCGAGCGCTATCCCCCAAGCAACGGAGCTGACGATCACCGCCGATTGCGGCGGCTCAAACGGCGTGCGCCTGCGGCTGTGGAAGGTCGAGCTGCAGAAGCTCGCCGACGAGACAGGCCTCGTGCTCCACGTTCACCAATACCCACCGGGTACGTCGAAGTGGAACAAGATCGAGCACCGCCTCTTCTGCCACATCACGCAGAACTGGCGCGGCCGGCCGCTGACCGATCGCATCGCCGTCGTCGAGCTGATTGGCGCGACCACCACGAAAGCCGGCTTGAAAGTCGCGTGTGCGCTCGACACCCGGGTCTATCAGAAGGGCATCAAGGTCAAGGATGCCGAGATGGCAACTCTCGACATCATTGGCGATGCCTTCCATCCTGAATGGAACTACACGATCAACCCGCGGCGCCGGTAGCGGATATTGTTCGAAATGTCCTTAGCAAGCGGCGTGCCGCGCTTTCCATGCATTCCCTGCCTAGACCCGGCGCACGGGCGGGTCCACACTCCTCAACGAAAAGGGAGCTGTCATGAAACTCTGGCCCGGACTGCTGGTCTCGTTGATTGCCCCAGGGGCGCTGGTCGGAGCCCTGGTCGCTCCCGCCGCGGCGCAGAACGTCGCCAAGCCCGCCATCGTCTACTCGACGGGTGGCAAGTTCGACAAATCCTTCAACGAGGGCGTGAGCGCGGGCGCCCAGCGATTCAACAAGGAAACCGGGATCGCGATCACCGAGTTCGAGCCCAGCAACGAGACGCAGTTCGAGCAGGCGCACCGCCGCTTCGCGCAGAGGGGCCAGGACCCGATCGTCGCCGTCGGCTTCTCGCAGGCCGTCGCCCTCGAGAAGGTCGCCAAGGAATTCCCCAACGTGCACTTCACCATCATCGACATGGTGGTGCCGCTGCCCAACGTGCAGTCCGTCACCTTCAAGGAGCAGGAAGGCTCCTTCCTGGTCGGCGTGCTGGCCGCACTTGCGTCCAAGAGCGGCAAGATCGGCTTCGTCGGCGGCATGGACATCCCGCTGATCCGCCGCTTCCAGTGCGGCTTCGAGCAGGGCATCAAGTACGCCAACCCCAAGGCCGAGCTCATCGCCAACATGACCGGCACCACGCCGGCAGCATGGAACGATCCGGGCCGCGGCGCCGAGCTCGCCAAGGGCCAGTTCGATCGCGGCGTCGACGTCGTCTATGCCGCGGCGGGCTCGACCGGCATCGGCGTGCTGCAGGCCGCCAAGGATCGCGGCAAGCTCGCGATCGGCGTCGATTCCAACCAGAACCATCTCCATCCCGGCACCATGCTGACCTCGATGATCAAGCGCGTCGATCTCGCCGCCTACAACAGCTTCAAGGCGGCCAACGACAAGAGCTGGAAGGGCGGGATCGCGGCGCTCGGCCTGAAGGAGGGCGGCGTCGGCTGGGCGCTCGACAAGGACAACGAGAAGCTGGTGACGCCGGAGATGAAGGCCAAGGTCGACGCGGCCAAGGCCGACATCATCTCGGGCAAGATCGCCGTCCACGACTACATGAGCAACAACGCCTGCAAGTGATGCGGGCGGCAGATTGCGCTTGCGTGCGTGAGCACCATGGTTATAATGCGATAACCATGGTCTCTTGCGCGGACTCCTGCGCCAGCCCACGGGCTGCCGTTCGCTTCCCGACTGCCCACTCGCCGCGACAGGCGCCGCCGGGCCGCACTGCGTTTGGCTGCACCGCGCCACCACCGGTTGGGGGTGTCGGCGCCCCGACTGCAAGACGACACCCGCGGAAACCTCGCAAACCTCGGAAACCTATATCAACGGTTGTGGTCTGCCCGACTTCCTTGGCCGAAGCGCGGGTCGACTGATGGCGGCGGCCCCCGCGATCGAGCTTTCAGGCATCCAGAAGTCGTTCGGCAACGTGCATGCCGTGCGCGGCGTGTCGCTCGCCATCGCCAAGGGCGCCATCACCGGCATCGTCGGCGAGAACGGCGCCGGCAAGTCGACGCTGATGAGCATCCTCTACGGGCTCTATCGCGCCGATGCTGGCGAGGTCCGCATCGACGGCCAGCCCGTGCGCATGGAGAGCCCGCACGACGCCATCGCCCACGGCATCGGCATGGTCCACCAGCATTTCATGCTGGTCGACACCTTCACCGTGCTGGAGAACCTGGTGCTGGGTGCCGAGGGTGGGCCGTTGCTGGCGGGAGGCCTCGCCGCGGCGCGCGCCGAGCTGGAGCGGCTGGCGCGCGAGTACGGGCTCTCCGTCGATCCCGATGCCAGGATCGCCGACCTGTCGGTCGGCGAGCAGCAGCGCGTCGAGATCCTGAAGGTGCTGTTCCGTGGCGCCAGGATCCTGATCCTCGACGAACCCAGCGCCGTGCTGACGCCGCAGGAGACCGACCGGCTCTTTCGCATCCTGGCGACGCTCAAGGAGCGCGGCGTCACCATCGTGCTGATCACCCACAAGCTGCGCGAGATCATGGCGGCGACCGACCACGTCTACGTCATGCGCCAGGGCCAGATCGTCGCCGACCGCCGCACGGCCGAGACCAATCCCGAGGAGCTGGCCGAGTTGATGGTCGGTCGCAAGGTGCGGCTCCAGCTCGACAAGATCGCAGCGACGTCGGGCGAGGTGCTGCTGGCGGCCGAGAAGCTGTCGCTGGTCGATCATCGCGGCGTGCGGCTCCTCGACAACGTCGATCTGGAAGTGCGCGCCGGCGAGATCGTCGGCATCGCCGGCGTCTCGGGCAACGGCCAGAGCGAGCTCTTGCAGATCCTGTCGGGCATCCGCCGGCCGACCAGCGGCAGGCTCACCGTGCGCGGCCGGCTGATCGACGCCCACCATCCCACCGATCCGGCCGAGATGCGCGCGCTGGGATTGGCACATGTGCCGGAAGACCGCCTGCGGCAGGGCATGGTGGCGGCCTTCCAGGCATCGGAGACGGCGATCCTGGGCTACCAGGCCGAGCCGCCGTTCTGCCGCAACTACCTGCTCGACGGGCCGGCGGTCGGCCGGCATTGCGCGACCCTGATGGACCGCTTCGACGTGCGGCCGCGCGCGCCGGCGCTGCGCTCGTCGAACTTCTCCGGCGGCAACCAGCAGAAGCTGGTGCTGGCGCGCGAGATGGCGCGCGAACCCAAGGTGCTGCTGGTCGGCCAACCGACGCGCGGCGTCGATATCGGCGCCATCGAGTTCATCCATCGCGAGCTGGTGAAGAGCCGCGACAATGGCTGCGCGGTGCTGGTGGTCTCCGTCGAGCTCGACGAGATCCTGTCGCTCGCCGACCGCATCCTGGTGATGTTCGCCGGCCGCATCATGGGCGAGGTGCCCGCCGGCCGCGCCGACGAACGCACGCTTGGCCTGATGATGGCCGGGGCGCACCCTGCGCCGAGCGCAGTCGAGGGGGCGTGAGCACCCGCCGGCCACTGCCGGCGTGGGCCGAGATCGCGGTGCTGCCGCTGGTCAACATCGCGCTCGCCTTTCTCACTATCGGCATCATCGTGCGCATCATCGGCGTCGATCCGCTTCATGCGCTAAAACTCCTGGTGGTGGGCGCGATCGGCTCGTCGGAATCGATCGGCTACACGCTCTATTACACGACCAACTTCATCTTCACCGGGCTCGCCGTCGCCGTCGCCTTCCACGCCGGCCTGTTCAACATCGGCGGCGAGGGGCAGGCCTATATCGGCGGGCTGGGCTGCGGGCTGGCGATCCTCGCGTTGGACCGCTTCCTGCCGGCGCCATTGATGATCCCGGTCGCCATCCTGGCGGCGGCGCTGTTCGGCGCGGCATGGGCCGCCGTGCCGGCCTGGCTGCAGGCGTGGCGCGGCAGCCACATCGTCATCACCACCATCATGTTCAACTTCCTGGCGGCGGCCCTGATGGTCTACCTGATGGTGAACGTGCTGATCGCGCCGGGCTCGATGACGCCGCAGAGCCGCAACTTCGCCGCCTCGGGCAAGCTGCCGTCGATGCACGACACCTTGGCTGCCATCGGCATCCAGGTGGCGCCCTCGGCGCTCAACCTGTCGATCGTGCTGGCCGTGCTGTGCTGCATCGGCGTCTGGGTGTTCCTGTGGCACACGCCGTGGGGCTATGCGCTGCGCACCATGGGCCACAATCCCGAGGCGGCGGTCTATGCCGGCACCAACCTCAGGCACATGACCGTGCTCGCCATGTGCATCTCGGGCGGCCTGGCGGGCTTCGTCGGCGTCAACGAGCTGATGGGCGTGCACCATCGCATCGTGCTCGACTTCCCGGCAGGCTACGGCTTTGCCGGCATCGCCGTCGCCCTGATGGGTCGCAGCCATCCCGTCGGCATCGTGCTGGCGGCGCTGCTCTTCGGCGCCTTGCAACAAGGCGGCGCCGAGCTCGCCTTCGAGATCCCGACCATCACCCGCGAGATGGTGGTGGTGATCCAGGGCCTGATCATCCTGTTCTCCGGTGCCCTCGCGAACATGCCGCGGCCCTGGCTGCAGCTCTTCCTTTCCTCCCCACGCAGTGGGGAGGTGCCCGCGCAGCGGGCGGAGGGGTCATGAGCAACCCAACGGGTAGCCTCCGACCCCTCCGCCTCCGCGCCTGTCGGCGCTCCGGCACCTCCCCACTGCGTGGGGAGGGGGCTCTCTGATGGACGATCTCCTTTCCCTGGTCTTCCTCACGCTGGCCGCGACCCTGCGCGTCGCCACGCCGCTGGTGCTGTGCGCCATGGGCGGGCTGTTCTCCGAGAAGAGCGGCATCATCGACGTCGGGCTGGAAGGCAAGATGCTGATGGCGGCCTTCTTCGCTGCCGCGACCTCCGCGGTCACCGGCTCGGCCTGGGCCGGAGTCGCCGCGGCCATCATCGCGGCCGAGGTGATGGCGCTGCTGCACGGCTTCGCCTGCATCACCCACCGCGGCAACCAGGTGGTGAGCGGCATCGCCATCAACATCATCGCCGCCGGTCTCACCGTCGTGTGGGGCACGGCCTGGTTCAATCGCGGCGGCCAGACGCCGCCGCTGGTCGGCGACCAGCGCCTGCTGCCGCTGCTGCTGCCCAATGCCGGCGACAACATCCTGGTCTACGCCGCGCTGCTCTCGGTGCCGCTCACCTGGTGGATCGTCGAGCGCACGCGCTTTGGCCTCCGGCTGCGCGCCGTGGGCGAGATGCCTCTCGCCGTCGACACCGCCGGCATCTCGGTGCCGTGGCTGCGTTATCGCGCCGTGCTGCTGTGCGGGCTGTTCACCGGCCTTGCCGGCGCCTACCTGTCGATTGCCCAGAATGCCGGCTTCAGCCGCGACATGACCGCGGGCCAGGGCTTCATCGCCCTTGCCGCCATCATCTTCGGCAAGTGGCGGCCGTTCCCGACATTCGGCGCCTGCCTGATCTTCGGCCTGCTCGATGCCATCGCCATCCGCCTGCAGGGCGTCAGGGTGCCGGGCGTCGGCGAAGTTCCGGTGCAATTGATCCAGGCCCTGCCGTATCTTCTCACGGTGTTCCTGCTGGCCGGCTTCATCGGCCGCGCCGTCGCGCCGCGCGCCGCCGGCGTGCCCTACGAAAAGGAGCACTAGGAGAGGGCCGATGGACGATCTGCTCCAGCTCGCGCGCCGCATGATGCTGCGCGCCTACGCGCCCTATTCGAAGTTCCATATCGGCGCTGCGCTACGTGCCGAGGATGGCTCGATCCACGGCGGCTGCAATGTCGAGAACGCCGCCTATCCGCAAGGCACCTGCGCCGAGGCCGGCGCGATCGCGGCCATGGTTGCCGCCGGCGGCAAGCGCATCCTGGAATGCGTGGTCGTCGGACCGGGGCCGGAAGTCATCACGCCCTGCGGCGGCTGCCGCCAGAAGCTGCGCGAGTTCGCGGGCGACGATCTGCCGGTCCATCTCTGCGGCCCCGACGGCCTGCATCGCACGGTGACGCTGGGCCAGCTCTTCCCGATGTCCTTCGGGCCGCATCATCTGGAGAAGCCATGATCGACGCGATCGCCGCAAGATTGGCGGAGAAGGGGGCGCCGGGCTTCAGGCCCAAGGTCGCAGTGATCCTGGGATCGGGCCTGGGCGGCTTCGCCGACGAGGTGAAGCCGGTCGCGGCCATCCCCTACGGCGAGCTGCCGGGCTTCCCGCAGACCACGGTGGGCAGCCATGCCGGCCGGCTGGTCCTGGGCCATGTCGGGCCCACTCCCGTCGCCGTCCTGCAGGGCCGCGCGCACTATTACGAGCGCGGCAAGGCCGACGAGATGCGCGGCGCCATCCGCGCCGTGGCCGAGCTCGGCTGCGAGACCCTGCTGCAGACCAACGCGGCCGGCAGCCTGCGGCTTGACATGCCGCCGGGCTCGGTGATGGCGATCAGCGACCACATCAACTTCGCCGGTATCAATCCGCTGTTTGGCGCGGGCCCGGGCGACAGCCGCTTCGTCGACATGGTCGATGCCTACGACCCCACGCTGCTCAAGAAACTAATGGCCGCGGCGCATACGGCCAATGTCCGCTGCCACGACGGCGTCTACATCTTCTTCAGCGGGCCGAGCTTCGAGACCCCGGCCGAGATCCGCGCCGCCCGGGTGCTGGGCGCCGACGCCGTCGGCATGTCGACGGCGCCCGAGACGATCCTGGCCCGCCATGCCGGGCTCAAGGTCGTGGCGCTGTCACTGATGACCAACTACGCTGCCGGCCTGGTGCCGGGCGCGCTCGGCCACGAGCAGACGCTCGCCGTCGCGAACGCGGCATCGAGCGACGTGCGACGGCTGTTGCGCGTCTTCCTGGAGACCTACTGATGAAGCGCTTTCTTGTCCGCCTGTCGCTGCTGGCGATGCTCATGCGGGCTTCGGCTTCTTAGTGCGCTCCATCAACGCGCGTCCAAACTAGGGGTGCTCCATGCGCCATCGGACTTCGGAAACCGTCACCAAACGAACCACGAAAGTCAGCGTTCGCAGCGACATTCTGGCGGCTGCGCGCAAAGCGGGGATCGATCTTTCTGCTGCTTTGGAGCAAGCATTGGTCGAACGACTTGCCGAAGTGAAGCGCGAGAAGTGGCGCCAAGACAATCGCGAAGCGATCGATGCCTACAACGAATACGTCAAAGAGCACGGCATGTTTTCTGACGGTGTGCGGACCTTCTGAGTAGCTCGGTTCACGATCTAATGCTCCCTCAAGAGATCATCCGCAAGAAACGCGACGGCCATGAGTTGTCGGCCGAGGAGATCGCCTTCGTCACCCGCGGCATCCATGACGGCAGCCTGAGCGAGGGCCAGGTCGCGGCCTTCGCCATGGCGGTGTTCTTTCGCGGCATGACGACGGCCGAGCGGGTGGCGTTCACGCTCGGCCTGACGCGGTCGGGCACGACGCTGGAATGGAAGAGCCTGGCGCTGCCGGGGCCGGTGATCGACAAGCATTCGAGCGGCGGCGTCGGCGACAAGGTGAGCCTGATGCTGGCGCCCATCGTGGCGGCCTGCGGCGCCTTCGTGCCCATGATCTCGGGCCGCGGCCTCGGCCATACCGGCGGCACGCTCGACAAGCTCTCGGCCATCTCGGGTTACGAGACCCAGCCCGACCTCGCCACCTTCCGCAAGGTCGTGCGCGAGGTCGGCTGTGCGGTGATCGGCCAGACCGACGACCTGGCGCCGGCCGACCGCCGGCTCTACGCCACGCGCGACGTGACGGCGACCGTGGAGTCGATCCCGCTGATCGTGAGCTCCATCCTGTCGAAGAAGGTGGCGGAGGGGCTCGACGGGCTGGTGATGGACGTGAAGTGCGGCTCGGGCGCTTTCTGCGACACCGAGGAGATGGCGCGCGACCTCGCTAAAAGCCTGGTGGCGGTCGCCAACCAGGCCGGCCTGCCGACCCTTGCGCTGATCACCGACATGGACCGCGTGCTCGGCCGCAATGTCGGCAACGCCGTCGAGGTCGTCGAGACCGTCGAGTACCTGAAGGGCGAGGGCACGCGCGACCCGCGCCTGCACGAGGTGACGATGGCGCTGGCCGGCGAGATGGTGGCGCTGGGCGGCCTGGCACCCGACGCCGTCGCCGGCCGGACGCAGGCCGAGGCGGTGCTGGCCGATGGCCGCGCCGCCGAGATGTTCGCCCGCATGGTCGCGGCACTGGGCGGACCGGACGACTTCCTGGAGCGTACGCCGCGCTACCTGGCACATGCGCCGGTGATCCGGCCGTGCGCTGCCGAGCGCTCAGGCCATGTCGCGAGCATGGACGCCCGCCAGGTCGGCATCGCCGTGGTGGCGCTGGGCGGCGGCCGTTCTCATGCCGACGACGCCATCGATCCCTCGGTCGGTCTCACCGATGTCATCGATGTCGGCGCCTCGATCCGCGCCGGCAGTCCTCTGTGCATCGTGCACGCCGCCAGCGACGCCGACGCCGACCAGGCGATCGGGATCCTGCAACGGGCGATCCGCATCGAAGACGCCGCGCCGGCCGAACGGCCGACGATCATCGATCGGGTCGGCCAATGAACCTCGACCTCGCCGCCTACGATCGCGACGGCTTTTTAGTGCTGAAAGATTTCCTGTCGGTGGCTGATTGCGATGCGCTGCAGGCGCGCGCCGCCGAGCTTGTCGCGGCCTTCGACCCCGGTCCGGCGCGCACGGTCTTCTCGACACGCGACCAAGGCCATGCACGCGACCGCTACTTCCAGGAATCGGGTGGCGCCATCCGCTTCTTCTTCGAGGACGAGGCGACCGACCAGCCGGTGGCGCTGGCCCTGAACAAGATCGGCCACGCGCTGCACGATCTCGATCCCGTGTTCGACCGCGTCTCGCGCCAGCCGCGCGTGGCCGAGCTGGCTGAGGCGCTGGGCTTCCGTCAGCCGCTGCTCTTGCAGTCGATGTACCTCTTCAAGCAGCCGCATATCGGCGGCGAGGTCGGCTGGCACCAGGACGCGACGTACCTCCACACCCGGCCATCGACCGTGACCGGCTTGTGGATCGCGCTCGACGATGCCGACCGCGACAACGGCTGCCTGATGGCCCTGCCGGACGGCCACCGCGGGCCCTTGCGCCAGCGCTTCCATCGGTCCGGCGAGGCCATGGTGACCGACACGCTCGATGCCGCGCCCTGGCCCACGACGTCGCCGGTGGCGCTGGAGGCGCGGCGCGGCACGCTGGTCGTGCTGCACGGCCTGCTGCCGCATGCCAGTGCGCCCAACCGGTCGGGCCGGCCGCGGCACGCCTATGCCTTGCACCTGATCGACGGCTGTGCCGAGTATGCGTCGGACAACTGGCTGCAAAGGCCGGACCTGCCATTGCGAGGGTTTGCTTGATTCCCAAGGCCGAGCTGCATTGCCATCTCGAAGGCTCGATCCCGCCGGCGCTGGCGCGCGAGCTGGCGACGCGCAACGGTCTGGAATTGCCGGCCGGCCTGATGGGCGCCGGCGGCTTCTATGTCTGGCAGGACTTCTTGAGCTTCCTCGGCGCCTACGACCGGGTGTGCATGACCCTGCGCCAGCCGCGCGATTTCGGCGACGTGCTCTATGCCTATCTCGCCGGGGCGGCGCGCGAGGGCGCGAGGTACGTCGAAATGTTCTGCTCGCCCGAGCGGCCGGCGGCACTGGGCATCTCCTACGGTGCCTGGCTCGATTCCCTGGAGCAGGGCATCGACAGGGCGCGGCGCGACTTCGGCATCGAAGGCCGCATCGTCGTCATCTGCATCCGCCATCTCGGGCCGGACAAGGCGCTGGCCATGGTGCGCACCATGCTGGCCGAGCCGCACCATTACGTCGTGGGCTTCGGCATGGGCGGCGACGAGACCAAGCTCACGCCGGCCGACTTCGCGCCGGCCTATCGGCTGGCCCACGACAAGGGCTACGGCTGCACCGTCCATGCCGGCGAGGTGATGGGGCCGGAAAGCGTGTGGGCCGCCATCCGCGACCTGCCGGTGACGCGCATCGGCCACGGCGTGCGCTCGGCCGACGATCCCAGGCTGATGGAGGAGCTGGCGCGCCGCGGCACAGTCCTGGAGGTCTGTCCCGGCAGCAACGTCGCACTCGGCCTGTACCCGGATCGCGCCGCCCATCCGCTGCACCGGTTGATCGCGGCGGGCGTTCGCGTCACCCTCGGCTCCGACGACCCGCCGTTCTTCCACACGACGCTTGGCATGGAATACGACAAGGCGGGACTGGGGGAAGCCGAGCTCAGGGGCATCACGCGGACGGCGATCGAGGCGTCGTTCGCCGACGATGAGACGAAACAGAGGCTGCTGAGGGAGATCGGACCATGATCGCAAGGAAGCTTCTGGCGGCAGGTATTGCGCTCGCCATGCTGTCGACGGGGAGCGTGCGGGCGCAGGAAGTGGCGCCCAACGATCTGTTGCTGGCGACGCTGTGGACGCAGCGTTCGGTCGAGTACAAGGCCAATGCGCTCACCGTGTTCGCGCTGGCGAGGATCCGGCTCGACCAGGCGCTGGCCGACAAGAGCTGGACGGCCGCGCCCGTCGAGCAGAAGGGCGACTTCGCGAACTTGGCCCCGGCCGTCATCCTCGACGTCGACGAGACGCTGGTCGACAACTCGCTCTATCAGGTGTGGATGCTGAAGAACAACCAGACCTTCAGCACCAAGACCTGGAACCAGTTCTGCGCCGCCCAGGTGTCGCGCGCCATCCCGGGCGCCGTCGAGTTCACCAAGTACGCCGATTCCAAGGGCGTGAAGGTGTTCTACATCACCAACCGCGGCGTCGAGACCGAGAAGGACACGCGCGAGAACATGCAGAAGCTCGGCTTCCCCATGGGCGGCAACGTCGACACCTTCCTGATGCAGAACAAGAAGGAGGGCTGGGGCAGCGCCAAGGGCACGCGCCGCGCCGTGGTGACCAAGGACTATCGCGTGCTCTTGAACATCGGCGACAATTTCGGCGACTTCGACGATCGCTATCGCACCACCGAGGCCGATCGCCTGAAGGCCTACCAGGCCGACATGGCCTACTGGGGCAAGCAGTGGCTGATGCTGCCCAACCCGACCTACGGCTCGTTCGACACCGCGACCTACGGCCACGACTTCAAGAAGCCTGTCGCCGAGCAGCGCAAGGCCAAGTGGGACGTGATCGAGACCTGGGTTGGCCCCAAGCAATAGTCACTCGCCGGATCATGCTCATACTCTTCCGGACCGCGCGCGTCCTCGCGCGCTCATGAATCATGAGCGAGCGGGACGCTCGCGGTCCGGAAGACCATGAGCGGGCCTGGAGGCCCGCGGTCCGGCAAAACTAAATCGCCGCTTCCGTCTCGGCGTCGAACAGGTGCAGGCGGTTGGGGTTGATGGCGAGCTTCAGCCGCTCGTGCACCTTGGTGCGCAGCATCGGATCGACCGAGGCGACGAAGGTGCTGTTGCCGGCCCTCGTGTCGAGAAGGATCTCCGAGCCGAGCTGCTCGATCACCTCGACCTCGACCTCGAAGCAGAGCTCGGCCGGGTCGGCCGGGCCCGCGACATGCAGGTCCTCGGGCCGGATGCCCATGGTTGCCTTGCCGCTGTGCCCGTTGACGCGGCCCGCGAGCGGCTCGGGCACGCCGATCTTGAGGCCGGGTGCCTCGGCCCACAGCTTGCCGTTGGCGCCTGAGAGCGTCACCTCGGCGAAGTTCATCGCCGGCGAGCCGATGAAGCCCGCGACGAAGCGGTTGGCGGGCGTGTTGTAGAGCTCGAGCGGCTCGCCGACCTGCTGGACGACGCCGTCCTTCATCACCACCACGCGATCGCCCAGCGTCATCGCCTCGACCTGGTCGTGGGTGACGTAGATCGCCGTGGTGCCCAGCCGCTCGTGCAGCTTCTTGAGCTCGACGCGCATCTGCACGCGCAGCTTGGCGTCGAGGTTGCTGAGCGGCTCGTCGAACAGGAAGACTTGCGGATGGCGCACGATGGCACGGCCCAGCGCCACGCGCTGGCGCTGGCCGCCCGAGAGCTGACGCGGCTTGCGGTCGAGAAGGGTCTCGATGCCGAGGATGGCGGCGGCGTCGCGCACGCGCTTGTCGATCTCGGCCTTCTCGAATTTTCGCATCTTCAGCCCGAAGGCCATGTTGTGGAACACGCTCATGTGCGGATAGAGCGCGTAGTTCTGGAACACCATGGCGATGTCGCGGTCCATCGGCGGCAGGTTGTTCACCACCGTGTCACCGATCGCGATGTCGCCGGAGGTGATCGATTCCAGGCCCGCGACCATGCGCAGCGTCGTGGTCTTGCCGCAGCCCGAGGGGCCGACGAAGACCATGAACTCCTTGTCGCGGACCTCGAGGTCGACGTTCTTCACGGCGTGCACGCCGCCGTCATAGACCTTGTTGACGTTGCGAATGCTGACCAGCGCCATGGCTCAACCCTTGACCGAGCCGGTGAGGCCCGAGACGTAGTGTTCGACGAAGAAGGAATAGACGATCGCCACGGGGATCGAGCCCAGCAGCGCGCCCGCCATCAGCGGACCCCAGAAGAAGACGTCGCCGCGGATCAGCTCGGAGGTGACGCCGACCGGCACGGTCTTCTGCTCGGGCGACGACAGGAAGACGAGGGCGTAGAGGAACTCGTTCCACGACAGCGTGAAGGCGAAGATGCCGGCCGACATGATGCCCGGCACCGCCACCGGCAGGATGATGTAGATCATCGCCTTGAAGCGCGAGGCGCCGTCGATGCGCGCGCACTCCTCGAGCTCCTTGGGGATGGCCTTGAAGTAGCCCATCATCAGCCAGGTGCAGAACGGGATCAGGAAGGTCGGATAGGTCAGGATCAGCGCCCACGGCGTGTCGCCCAGCCGGTAGTTGCGGATGATCTCGGCCAGCGGGATGAAGAGCAGGATCTGCGGCACCAGATAGGTGACGAAGATCGCCGTGCCGAGCCCGCCGGCATAGGGAAAGTTGAGCCGCGCCAGCGCATAGCCCGCGAGCACGCCGCAGAACAGCGAGATCACCGTCGACACGGCGGCGATGAACATGGTGTTGACCATCCACCGGCCGAACGAGGTTTCCTCGAACAGGTAGAGGATGTGGTCGAGGGTCGGATTGTTGGTCCAGAACGGCTGGTAGTTCACCGCATTCCACGGCCGGTAGAGCTCGCCGTCCGGCCGGAAGGTCGTGATGATCATCCAGTAGAACGGGAACAGCAGGATGAACACGAACAGGATCAGCGGGATGTTGTAGAACACCCACTTTCGCCAGACTGCACCCTCGATCATCTCAGCGAGTCTCCCAGCTCATCGTGTTTCCACGCGTCGGATGTACAGCAGCTGCACGACCACGATCAGGAACAGGAACGGGAACATGGCGAGCGAGATCGCCGCACCCTCGGAGAGCAACCCGGTGCCGATGCCGATCTGGTAGGCATAGGTCGCGAACAGGTGCGTGGCGTTGGCCGGCCCGCCTCCGGTCAGGATGTAGACGAGCTGGAAGTCGGCGAAGGTCTGGATCACCGAGAACAGCACCACCACCATGGTGACGGGCAGCAGCAGCGGCCAGGTGACGTGCCAGAAGCGCTGCCACGGCCGGGCGCCGTCGATGGCGGCGGCCTCCTGCAATTCGGGGCTGATGGTCTGCAGGCCGGCCAGCAGGCTGATGGCGAAGAACGGCACGCCGCGCCAGATGTTGACGATGATGATCGAGGTCATGGCGAGGTCGGGATCGCCCAGCCAGTTGATGCGCTGGGTGATGATGCCGAGCTGGAACAGCGTCCAGTTGATGACGCTGAAGGTGGGGTCGAACATCCACTTCCAGGCGAAGGTCGACAGCACCGTGGGGATGATGAAGGGCAGCAGGATGAAGGCGCGCACCAGCGCCTTGCCCCTGAAATGCCGGTTGAGCAGCATGGCGAGCCACAGGCCGAGCGCCAGCTTGAACACCGTCGTGACGCCCGTGTACCAGAAGGTGTTCCACACCGACGTCCGGAAGATGCTGTCGTTCCAGATCTTGTGGAAGTTCTTCAGCCCGACGAACTGGCCGTCGATGCCGACGCGCGTGCTGGTCATCGACAGCATCACGCCCTCGAAGAACGGATAGGCGATGAACAGGCCGAGCAGGATCGCCGTCGGCGTGAGAAGGGAGAGCGCCAGCCAGCGCTCGTCCTCCAGGCGCCGCAGTCGCGGGATTGGACGGTTCACCACGCCCGAGACTGCGGTCACTGCCATGGTCCACTCACTCGTTGGGCGACGCGGTTGAAGCCTGGTCTAAGCCGAGTAGATCTTCTTCAGCTCGCTCTCGGCCCACTTGACCGATTCCTCGGCCGGCATGCCCTGCACGGCCTTGGCGTACATGTCGGTGATGATGTACTTCGACAGGCCTTCCTGCGCCTTGGCGTCCGGCGGTCCGGCGAAGCCCGGCGCCTGGCCGAGCTTGGCCGCGACCTTGTAGGGCGTCATGACCGGATCGGCGTCCCACAGCTTGTCGTTCTCCCACTTGGCCGTGCACGGCGTGGCGAAGCCCTTCTGCGATTCGAAGAACTTGCGGTAGTTGGCCTCGTGGTGGAGCCACGACAGGAACTGCTTGGCCGCGTCCTGGTTCTTCGAATACTTCATGACCATGTTGGACTGCAGCAGATGGAAGCCGAACTGCCCGGCCGGGCCCTTGGGCAGGGGCGCGTGCAGGATGTCCTTGTTCAGCGGCATGCCCTTCTCGGTCTTGTACTGATCGGGCTTGCGTAGCGATTCGATGTAGATCGACGCACCGTTCAGGGTCGCCGAGATGGTCTGCGACAGGAAGGCACGGTTGTTGTTGGTGTCGTCCCAGGCGAGACCGCCCTCGTCCATGCCCTCCTTCCACAGGGCGGTCATGAACTTGACCGAGTCGACCGTCGCCTTGGAGTTGATGACGACAGTCTTGCCGTCGGCCTCGACCTCCTTGCCGCCCCACGACCACATGTACGGATAGGTAAAGCCCGGCGCGTCACCAAAGGTGTGACCGAGCGTTTGGCCGAACGGACGGCCCTTGGCCTTCAGCTTCTTGGCCACCTCGCGATAGCTCTCCCAGGTGTCGGGGAACTTGGTCGCGCCGACCTCGTCGAGCCACGACTTGCGATAGGCGATCATGCCGCCGATCACGGTCCACGGCATGCCCATGTACACGCCCTTGCCGTTGGAGCAGATGGCCTGGGCGTACTTGTAGATGCCGCCCTCGCGCTTGCCGACTTCCTCGGCGAGTGCCGCGACGTCGACGACGCTGTTGGCGTAGAGATGGGTGTAGCTGTTGAACGACATGATCACGTCGGGACCGGAGCCCGACTGGATGCCGGCGGTGAGGCGCGGCTGGAGGTCGTTGCCGTTGACGGTCTCGAGGTTGATCTTCATGCCGAGATCTTTCTCGGCCTGCGGCAGCAGTTCGCGGCGGAACATCTGATCGGTGGCGGGAACGAAGTCGACCCACTTCAACCAATGGACGGTCTTCTGCTGAGCGTAGGCCGGCGTGCGGCCGGTCGCCAGGATGCCGGCCATCCCGCCCAGCGCAGTGCCGCCGGCGAGCTTGAGTACGCTACGACGCTTGGTCATTGCCATAGGGTGTCCCTCCCAGGACCTGCCGCCTCATCGGGAACGGCTGCTTGTGGGAATCATCGTAGGCGTTGCCCACGAGCCGGCGCAAGTCGATTTCCGCCTGTCAGAGCAGGGCTGGATCGATTGTGAAGAGCTCTTTCGCCTGTCCGACGCCGCGCAGGGCGAAGCGACCGACCGACACAAGCTGTGAACGCTCGGTGGTCGGCAGCGCATCGGCGAAGGTCGACGAGATCAGCTGCGGCCGGTCGACCGAGCGGCACATCGAGGCGATGCGGCTGGTCTCGTTGACCGCGGGTCCCACGACCGTGAAGTCGAGCCGGTCGACGCTGCCGATGTTGCCGTAGAAGACCTCGCCGACATGCAGGCCGACATAGACCGAGGTGACCGGCTGCTCCTCGGCGCGCCGCTTCTCGTTCAGCTCCTTGACGCGGTGGCGCGCAATCTCCTCGGCCCTGAGTGCGCGATGGCAGGCTTCGCCGAGGTTGTCGGAGCGGAACAATGCCAGCGTGCCATCGCCGATCAGTTTCAGCACGTCTCCGCCCGCCTCGTGGATCGAGGTGATGACGGCCTCGGCATAGTCGTTCAGGAGCGGAATGATCTCCGTCGGCTTGGCGGTGTCGGTGATGGTGGTGAAGCTGCGCAGGTCGGAGAACCACAGCGCCGCCTCGATGCGGTCGGCCACGCCGCGCTGGATGCGCCCTTGGAGCACCCGCTGGCCGGCGTCGCGGCCGAGATAGACTTCGACCAGGGTGTCGGCGACCTTGGCCAGCGCTGCGCTCTTGATTGCAAGCCCAAGTGTCGGCGCCAGGCGGCGCAGGGCCGCGATATCGGCATCGCTGAAACCCTCCGCACTGCGCGTCGACCAGCTCGAGTAGACGCAGTCCATCTCGCCGATTGTGGCGCCCTCGGCGAAGCGGCGGACGAAGATGATATTGTCGGTGTAACCGAGATCCTTCATTTCCTGGATGCTGGGGAAGTCGATCGGGTCGCCAAGGGCGATGCGTCGCCGCAGCTCCTCGCCGCCGGTCCGCAGCAGGTGATAGAAGGGGCTGCGCTGCCACGAGGCGGCAGCCTCGCCCTCGGTGGTCCGGCCGTATTGGGTGGCCGCATTCTCCTCGACGTTGTCGTTGCTCCAGCGGAAAACGGTGCCTTCGTGCACGGGATGCAGGGTGTCGATGACCACGAGGGCACGCGCCAGCGGAAGACCTGCGGCATTGCACTTCTCGCAGAACTCGATCAGGAGGTCGGTCTCTTCCGCGCCTTCCAGGCCGCGGCGGACGATCCAGTCGGTGATGCGATCGACGTCGGCGGATTTCACGGACGGGTCCTCAGCAGGGTCATGCAGGCACCTTCGACGGCTGCATCGTCACCGCCGGCCTCGAACGCGGCGGCCGTGCCGTTGGGTCGGTCGAGGCGATGATAGACTGCAACGGCGCTGCCGGGACCGCCGCCCGTATGGCCGGCGATCAATTCGCCGCCCGTCGTTTCACCGATCATGAGGCCAAGTCCGTAACAGGGTGCCTTCCAGGGACGGCCCGCGATCGGCCCGCCCACGCGATATCGGTCGCACATTGCCGATAGCAAGGGCGGCGGCAAAAGATCACCAGCCAACAGGCGCTGCAGCGTCAAGGCCGCCTGCACAATCGGGCCGACGAGCAATCCATGGTAGACCCAGCGCGGATCATAATCCGGCGAATAGTGCGTACGATCGGCGGCGAAGTGAACACCGGCGACGCCGAGCGGCCTCAGCACCAGATGGTCGAGCGCATCGCCCAGGGTGCGGTTCGTCGTCTGCTCGATCAGCCGCCGGACGAAGTAGTAGCCGATATTCGAGTAGCCCCAGCCTTTGCCCGGCTCATAGACCAGCCTGTCGGCGGCGGCCCGTGCCAGCATCTCGTCGGCGGGCCAGGCGTCCTCGTTTCGCTCGACGGCCTCGTGATAGGCAGGCAGGCGTCCGTATTCAGTCAGGCCGGCGCGATGCTGCAGGAGCTGGCGAAGTGTATAGGGCCGCCTGGGTAACGGCTCGTCGAGGGCGAGGCGGCTGTCGCGCGCCAGCGCCAACGCGGCCGCGGCAAGCACGGTCTTGGTGAAGCTCCACCACGGCACGTCTGCTGCATCACCGTCGCTGGCGACGACGGCGCCCTCGCGAACGAGGACATGCGAGATCACGCGACCGTATTTCGGAAATGACAGGCGGCGCGATGGCCATCGGCGACGGCGTCCAGTGTCGGCACCTCGCTGACGCATCGATCAGCCTTCATCGGACAGCGCGGATTGAAGTGGCAGCCGGGCGGCGGGCTGAGCGCGCTCGCGATCTCGCCATGCGCCTTGGCGCGCGCCACCCTGGCATCGGCGCGGTGGAAGGGATCGGGGATGGCCGCGATCAGGGCGCGGGTATAGGGATGGCGCGGATCCTCGAAGATCTCCTGCCAGCCGCCTTGTTCGACGATGCGGTCGAGATACATGACGGCGACGCGGTCGCTGACATGCTCGACGACGCCGAGATCGTGGCCGATCAGGATGTAGGCCAGTCCCATCTCGTCCTTGAGCTCGAGCAGCAGGTTGATGATCTGGGCGCCGATCGACACGTCGAGCGCCGACACCGGTTCGTCGCAGATCACCAGCTTGGGCCGCAGGATCAGCGCACGGGCGATGCCGATCCTCTGGCGCTGGCGATCGCTGTCGTGGCGGCCAGCCAGACAAGCTTGCGCATTGTCCATCCCTTCATGAATAATTCTCGTTGGCGCGCATTCCATCGCGCCAGAGCCTCTCGTGCAAGAGGAATGCCGAAATGACAGCCCTGCCGAATTGCCTGCTCATCGTGACGGCCGAGGTCGACGCCTCGGTCGAAGCCGACTGGAACCGCTGGTACGACGACGTGCACCTGCCCGACGCACTCGCCTGTCCCGGCGTGCTGGCGGGACGGCGCTACATGACGTCGGGCGAGGTCTCCGAAAGTGACCGCGGCCAGGGCAGGCGGACCAAGACCAGGCTCTACACGACGGTCTACGAGCTCGAGTCGCCGGCGGCCGTCGAGACCAAGGAGTTCAACGCCATGCGCGGCTGGGCCCGCTTTGCTCCGCACGTCCGCTCGCAGACCCGGGTGGTCGTGCCGGTGGCAGGCTGAAACTGGGCGTCATGGTCTTCCGGACCGCGCGCATCCTGCGCGCTCATGATCATGAGCGAGC
>WHTW01000128.1:3367-21344 GCA_009377525.1 Rhodospirillales bacterium | reverse complement strand
CCGCGCGCGTCCCGCGCGCCTCATGAGCGCGCGGGACGCGCGCGGTCCGGAAGAGCATGATCCTAAACCGCCTGCAGCCCGCACCATTCGGCGACGAACAGCGCCGTCGCCTGGGTGATCTTGCGGATCGAGTCCAGGTTCACGCGCTCGTCGAAGCCGTGGATGTCGTCGGACTGCGGCCCGTAGACCAGCGCGGGGATGCCGGCATAGAGGCCGAAGAAACGGTTGTCGGCCGTGCCGGTCGAGGTCTTGTCCTCGAGCTCCTTGCCCCACACCGTCTTGTGCGCCTCGGCGAGCACCACCCGCACCTGCTCGTGGTTCTGGAGCACGAACGGCTCGGCCTGAAAGCCCTCCCACGTCACGGTCGGCGGGTTGTTGCCCAGGAACGGATCGTTGGCCGCCGCGGTGCGGATGACGTGCTCGATCTCCTGGCGGCATTCCTTGAGGGTCTGCGACGGCAACACGCCCACGCGCATGTCGAAGATGCACCAGGCCGGCACCGAGCTTGCCCAGTCGCCGCCAGCGATCTTGCCGACATTGAAGTTCACCGGGTGATGGTGGTCGCAGAAGTGCTTGTCGTGCGCCTTCTTCTCGTTCCATTTCTTCTCCAGCTCGCGCAGCTGCTGGATCAGGCGGAACGCCGATTCGATGGCGTTCGAGCCGGCGTCGGCCTTATAGACGTGAACCGGATGGCCGGTGACCTTGACCTGGAACCACATGACGCCGACCTGTGCCACGGTCAGCACGCCCGACGACGGCTCGGGGATCAGGGCGGCATCGGCGCGATAGCCGCGCTGCAGGCAGGCCAGCGCACCGTTGCCCGTGCATTCCTCTTCGACCACCGACTGCTGGTAGATGTCAGCCGCGGGCTGGTGGCCCAGCGCGCGAAGCGCGCGCAGCGCGAACAGGTTCAGGATGATGCCGGCCTTCATGTCGCCCGCGCCGCGGCCGTACATCCAGCCGTCCTTGACGGCGGGCTCGAAGGGTGGACGGCTCCACATGTCATGCGGCCCCTCGGGCACGACGTCGATATGGCCGTTCAGGATCAGCGAGCGGCCCTTGGGACTGTTGGGCCGCCAGGCGCCGACCACGTTCCAGGCGTCGTCATAGTCCTGGCTGTGCGGCGAATAGCCCGGCAGGTGCTTCAGGTCGTCGATCTTGATCTGCCAGCGATCGACCGACAGCCCGTCCTCCTTGAACAGGCGGGCCATCATGTCTTGCGCCGGCGCCTCGCGGAAACGTGTCGAGGGGATCTTCACCAGGTCGGCCAGCACCTTGGTCTGGTCGTCGAACTGGCGATCGACCTCGTTCATGATCCTGGTCTTGAGCGATGTTTCGAGCATGGGCGGGACTTTGGCGCAGGGCTGGTGTCATGGTCAAATGTCTTCCGGACCGCGCGCTTCCAGCGCGCTCATGATCATGAGCGCGCTGGAAGCGCGCGGTCCGGAAGACATTTGACCATGACACCAGCCCTGCGCCAAAGTCCCGCCCATGCTCGAAACATCGCTCAAGACCAGGATCATGAACGAGGTCGATCGCCAGTTCGACGACCAGACCAAGGTGCTGGCCGACCTGGTGAAGATCCCCTCGACACGTTTCCGCGAGGCGCCGGCGCAAGACATGATGGCCCGCCTGTTCAAGGAGGACGGGCTGTCGGTCGATCGCTGGCAGATCAAGATCGACGACCTGAAGCACCTGCCGGGCTATTCGCCGCACAGCCAGGACTATGACGACGCCTGGAACGTGGTCGGCGCCTGGCGGCCCAACAGTCCCAAGGGCCGCTCGCTGATCCTGAACGGCCATATCGACGTCGTGCCCGAGGGGCCGCATGACATGTGGAGCCGTCCACCCTTCGAGCCCGCCGTCAAGGACGGCTGGATGTACGGCCGCGGCGCGGGCGACATGAAGGCCGGCATCATCCTGAACCTGTTCGCGCTGCGCGCGCTTCGCGCGCTGGGCCACCAGCCCGCGGCTGACATCTACCAGCAGTCGGTGGTCGAAGAGGAATGCACGGGCAACGGTGCGCTGGCCTGCCTGCAGCGCGGCTATCGCGCCGATGCCGCCCTGATCCCCGAGCCGTCGTCGGGCGTGCTGACCGTGGCACAGGTCGGCGTCATGTGGTTCCAGGTCAAGGTCACCGGCCATCCGGTTCACGTCTATAAGGCCGACGCCGGCTCGAACGCCATCGAATCGGCGTTCCGCCTGATCCAGCAGCTGCGCGAGCTGGAGAAGAAATGGAACGAGAAGAAGGCGCACGACAAGCACTTCTGCGACCACCATCACCCGGTGAACTTCAATGTCGGCAAGATCGCTGGCGGCGACTGGGCAAGCTCGGTGCCGGCCTGGTGCATCTTCGACATGCGCGTGGGCGTGTTGCCGTCGCAGACCCTCAAGGAATGCCGCCAGGAGATCGAGCACGTCATCCGCACCGCGGCGGCCAACGATCCGTTCCTGGGCAACAACCCGCCGACCGTGACGTGGGAGGGCTTTCAGGCCGAGCCGTTCGTGCTCCAGAACCACGAGCAGGTGCGGGTGGTGCTCGCCGAGGCGCACAAGACGGTGTGGGGCAAGGAGCTCGAGGACAAGACCTCGACCGGCACGGCCGACAACCGTTTCTTCGGCCTCTATGCCGGCATCCCCGCGCTGGTCTACGGGCCGCAGTCCGACGACATCCACGGCTTCGACGAGCGCGTGAACCTGGACTCGATCCGCAAGATCACCCAGGCGACGGCGCTGTTCGTCGCCGAATGGTGCGGGCTGCAGGCGGTTTAGGATCATGCTCTTCCGGACCGCGCGCGTCCCGCGCGCTCATGAGGCGCGCGGGACGCGCGCGGTCCGGAAGATGAAGAGTTTCATGTGTGTTCAATAGAACAGGGGCCATCGGCGCCCGTTTTTTGTTCAGCGCAGCCGACGCACCGACGCGAACAGGCCCAACGCCACGCCGCCCAGCACGACGCTGATCCCGACAAGGCGCAGCCCGCCGACCGGTTCGTCGACCAGGGCGGCTGCGAAGACCAGGGCCACGCAGGGCACCAGCAGCGAGATCGGCCCGACCTTGGCGGCAGGATAGGTGCGCAGCAGCGTGCCCCAGATCAGGTAGCCCAGCCACATCACCGGCACGACCGTGTAGAAGAGCACCAGCCAGCCCTTCCAGGTCGGCATCAGGATCGGCGCCAACAGATGCTCCGGCCCCTCGACCAGGAGTCCGGTCAGGGCCAAGGGCAAGGTCGGCAGCAGGCTCGCCCAGGCGGTGACCGCGAACATCGACACGCCGCGCGCCGAGCGGAAGACCAGGTTGCCGGCCGCCCAGCTCAGCGCCGACAGCAGCGCAAGCACGATGGCGACGATGCTGGCGTGGCCCGTCACCGAACGGGCGATCAGCATGACGCCGATGCCGGCGACGACCAGGCCCAGCCATTGACCCATCGTCGCATGCTCGCGCAGGAAGAGCGCCGCCAGCACGACCGTCAGCGGCCCCTGCAACTGCACCAGCACCGAGGTCAGGCCGGGCGGCAGGCCGGCCTGCATGGCAAAGAACAGGAACACGAACTGGCCGCCGAACATCAAGGTGCCGATACCCGCCAGCGTGGCCCAGGAGACGGCGGGCCGGGGCACGAACAGCACCGGCAGTGCCGCCAGCGCAAATCGCCAGGTGGCGAAAGTGAACGGCGGGAACTCGTCGAGGCCGAAGCGGATGACGGTGAAGTTCAGGCCCCACATCGCCACGATCAGCGTCGCGGCGAGCGTGTGAAGCGGCGTCAAGCGATCACAGCCAGACCCACGGCCGGGCGTTCTTGTCAGTCGTTTGCCAAGCCTCGACCTTGTCTTTGTGCGTCATGGTCTGGGCGATGTCATCGAGGCCGTTCAGCAAGGCGTGCTGGCGGCGGGCGTCGATCTTGAAGGGGATGACACGGCCGGTCGGCGACACGACCTGGCAGTTCTCGAGATCGACCGTGACGCGGGCATTGCCCGGCGAGGCGCGCATCTCGTCGGCGAGCTGCTCGACCTCCTCGATCGGCAGCGCCACCGGCAGGAGGCCGTTCTGGAAGCAGTTGTTGTAGAAGATGTCGCCGTAGGAGGGGGCGATCACCACCTTCACGCCCATGCCGGCCAGCGCCCATACCGCGCCCTCGCGGGAGGAGCCGCAGCCGAAATTCTCGGCCGACAGGATGATGGGCGCGCCGCGATAGGGCTCCTGGTTCAGCACGCAGTCGGGGTTTTCACTGCCGTCGGGCTTGAAGCGGATCTGCTCGAAGCAGTAGGGCCCCAGCCCCTGCCGGCCGGTATTGTTGACCAGCCGCTCGATCCGGATGACGAGATCGGTGTCGACGTTCTGGCGCATCAGGGGTGCGGCGACGCCGGTGACTCTCGTGAATTTTTCCATCTCTACTTTCCTCTCGTCATGTTCTTCCGGACCGCGCGCATCCTGCGCGCTCATCATCATGAGCGCGCAGGATGCGCGCGGTCCGGAAGACACCTAAAGCTTCCTCACATCCGCGATCGCGCCCTTGATCGCCGCCGCGGCGGCCATCGCCGGACTGGCGAGATGGGTGCGCGCGCCGGGCCCTTGCCGGCCGACGAAGTTGCGGTTGGAGGTCGAGACGCTCCTCTGCCCCGGCGGCACGCGCTCGCCGTTCGACGCGATGCACATCGAGCAGCCGGGCTCGCGCCATTCGAAGCCCGCGTCCTTGAAGATGCGGTCGAGTCCCTCGGCCTCGGCCTCGCGCTTCACGCGCTCCGAGCCTGGCACGATCCAGGCATTCACATGCGGCGCCTTCTGCCGGCCCTTGGCGATCGCCGCGGCGGCGCGCAGGTCGGAAATGCGGCTGTTGGTGCACGAGCCGATGAACACCCAGTCGACCTTGGTGCCCTCGATCGGCTTGCCGGGCTCCAGCCCCTGGTACTGCAGCGCCGCCGTCCAGGCGGCGCGCTTGTCCTCCGGTCCCCTGTCGGGATCGGGGATCGCCCGGTCGACGGCGATCACATGCTCGGGGCTGGTGCCCCAGGTGATCTGCGGCGCCACCCTGGCCATGTCGATCGTGTGCTCGCGGTCGAAATCGGCGTCGGGATCGGACGGCAGCGTGCGCCAGTGCGCGACGGCGCGGTCCCACATCGCGCCCTTGGGCGAGAAGTCGCGGCCGGCGAGGTACTCGAAGGTCGTGTCGTCGGGCGCCACCATGCCGGTGCGCGCGCCCATCTCGATCGACAGGTTGCAGAGCGTGAGCCGGCCTTCGACCGCGAGGCCGCGGACCGCCGAGCCGGCATATTCGACCGCATGGCCCGTGCCGGCCGCCGTGCCGAGGTCGCCGATCAGGTGCAGGATCATGTCCTTGGCCGTCACGCCCTCGGGCACCTTGCCCTCGAACTGCACGCGGAAGCGCTTGGGCTTGCGCTGCACCATGGTCTGCGTCGCCAGCACGTGCTCGAGCTCCGACGAGCCGATGCCGAAGGCGAGCGAGCCCATGCCGCCATGGGTGCAGGTATGGCTGTCGCCGCACACCAGGGTCGTGCCGGGCAGGGTCAGACCCTGTTCGGGCCCGACGATATGGACGATGCCGTTGCCGTCCTTGCCGATGTCGAACAGGTGGATGCCGAACTTCTTGGTGTTCTCGCGCAGGCCGCGCAGCAGCGGCGCACCGGGCGGAAAGGTCTCCTCGGTGCGGCCCGGCATGGTCGAGATCGCATGGTCGGGCGTGGCGTAGATCAGGCGCGGCTGGGCAGGCGTGTAGCCCTTCTCCGTCACATCGCGCAGCGCACGTGCACCCGACAGGTCGTGCAGCAGCAGGCGGTCGATGTGCAGCAGCACGAAGCCGTTGCCGAGATCGGTGATGACGTGGCTGTCCCAGATCTTGTCGAACAGGGTCCTGGCCATGGGGTTCCTCCGGGACGGATAACAGCATCCGCCACCGCCGGAAGGAAGGCGGTTTGCGCAAGGCAGGCCATTGCTACCTTGGTATCGGTCGGCCGAAAATATCTCGCTTTTGCGCGCCGTCCGGTTGCATGATCCTGGTCGTAGCGGGGTACCAGTCGAGCGCCGCCGGCGCTGCGGCCGAACGGTCATGAGGCCTGTCATGGCGACGCCCCGCTCCGTCTCGAAATCGCGATGGATCGCCGCTGCGGCGCTGGTCGTGCTGCTGATCGCGGCAGGCGCGGGTTGGCTGCTGTTCGGCAATGCCGCCAAGCCGCCGCCGGCCGCCGCGCCGCCGCCGCCGGCCCCCGCAGTCGGCGTGCGGCTGGCGACCATGAAGGGTGTCAGTCAGTCCTTCGAGTTCGTCGGCCGCGTCAAGGCCATCGAGAAGGTCGACTTGCGTGCCCGCGTCGAAGGCTTCCTCGAGAAGGTGCAGTTCCGCGAGGGCCAGGACGTCAAGGCCGGTGACCTGCTCTATCAGATCGAGAAGGTGCAGTTCCAGGCGGCCCTCGACCAGGCCAAGGCCAACCTCGCCGTTGCCGAGGCGGCCTTGACCAACGCCAAGGTCGAGTACGAGCGCAGCCTCGAGCTGGTGAAGCGCAACTTCACGCCGCAAAGCCAGGTCGACCAGAACAAGGCCGCACTCGATACCGCGACGGGCCGGGTGATGCAGGTCAAGGCCGCGCTGACGCAGGCCCAGGTCAACCTCGACTACACCGACGTCCGCGCGCCGATCGACGGGCGCATCGGGCGGACCGCTTACACGGTCGGCAATCTCGTCAATCCGGCGAGCGGCGTGCTCGCGACCATCGTCAGCCAGGACCCGGTCTACGTGCTGTTCCCGGTGAGCGTGCGCGATCTTGAGGCGATCCGCGAGGCACGACGCAAGGAGGAGGGCGGCATGGCCAAGATCGACATCCGTGTCCGCCTGCCCAACGGCACCGAATACTCGCATCGCGGCATCTGGAACCTCACCGATCCGCAAGTCGATCCGCAGACCGATTCGCTGATCATGCGGGCAACCATGCCCAATCCCGATCGCACGCTGTCCGACGGCCAGTTCGTGACGGCGATCATCCGCGAACGCCAGGAAGAGCCGCGGCTGGTGGTGCCGCAGGTGGCGCTGCAGGTCGACCAGTCCGGCTACTACGTACTGGTCGTCAACGACCAGCACAAGGTCGAGCAGCGGCGCGTGCAGACCGGCCCGCAACGCGGCACCGACGTCGTCGTCACGTCGGGCGTGAAGGACGGCGACAAGGTGATGGTCGACGGCATTCAGAAGGTGCGGCCGGGGCAGGTGGTGCAGGAGACGATCCTGCAGGCGGCGTCGGATGGTTAGGGCGATGTCGTCTTCCGGACCGCGCGCATCCTGCGCGCTCATGATCATGAGCGAGCCGGAGGCTCGCGGTCCGGAAGAGCATGAGCCGAGGAGACGGCCATGATCTCCGGCATCTTCATCGACCGCCCACGCCTCGCCTTCGTCGTCTCGATCGTCATCACGCTCGCGGGCCTGATCGCGATCTTCCAGATCCCGGTGGCGCAGTTCCCCGAGATCGTGCCGCCGCAGGTCACGCTCACCGCCGTCTATCCCGGCGCCGATGCCGAAGTGGTCGAGACCACAGTGGCGCAGCCCATCGAGCAGCAGATCACCGGCGTCGACAACGCGCTCTACTACCAGTCGGCCAGCGCCGCCGACGGCAGCTATTCGCTGACCGTGACCTTCGCGCTGGGCACCGACCCCGACATCAACACGGTGAACGTCCAGAACCGCGCCCAGCTTGCCACGCCGCTGCTGCCGCCGGAGGTGCAGCGCCAGGGCCTGACCATCCGCAAGCGCTCGGCGGCGCTGCTGCAGGTCATCACGCTCTATTCGCCCAGGAACACCTACGACGCGCTCTATCTCAACAACTACGCCACCATCAACGTGCTCGACCAGCTCTCGCGCATCCGCGGCGTGGGCCAGGCGAGCCTGTTCGGCGCGCTCGACTATTCGCTCAGGCTGTGGCTCGACACCGACCGCCTGACCGCCTTCAACCTCACGCCGACCGACGTCGTGACCGCGATCCAGAGCCAGAACGTGCAGGCCGCGCTCGGCCGCATCGGCGCCGCGCCGGCGCCGGAGGCCCAGCAGTACCAGCTCACCATCAAGACCCAGGGCCGGCTCAGCAGGCCGGACCAGTTCGACAACATCGTGATCCGCGCCAATCCCGACGGCTCGGTCGTGCGCGTCAAGGACGTCGCCCGCGCCGATCTCGGCGCCAAGAGCCAGGAGCGTTATAGCCGCTTCAACGGAGCACCGGCGGCGGCGATCGGCATCTTCCAGGCGCCCGGCGCCAACGCCGTCGACGTGGCCGCGCACGTCCGCCAAGTCATGGACGAGCTGAAGCAGCGCTTCCCCGACGATCTGGCCTACGAGGTGTTCTGGGATTCCACCGTGTTCGTGACCTCGACCATCGACGAGGTCATCCATACGCTGGTCATCGCCTTCGTGCTGGTGGCGATCGTCGTCTTCCTGTTCCTGGGAAAACTGCGGACGACCCTCATTCCGCTGGTGGCCGTGCCGGTGTCGATCATCGGCACCTTCGCGGTCATGCTGCTGATCGGCTATTCGGCCAACACCGTCTCGCTGCTCGCCCTGGTGCTGGCCATCGGCATCGTGGTCGACGACGCCATCGTGGTCATCGAGAACGTCGAGCGCGTGATCGAGGAGAACCCGGACCTCTCGATTCCCGAGGCGACCAAGAAGGCGATGGGCGAGATCACCGCGCCCATCATCGCCATCACCCTGGTGCTGCTGTCGGTGTTCGTGCCGGTCGCCTTCATCCCCGGCATCAGCGGCCAGCTCTTTCGCCAGTTCGCCGTCGCGGTGTCGACCGCCATGCTGATCTCGGCGGTCAATGCGCTCACCTTGAGTCCGGCCCTGTGCGCCGTGCTGCTGAAGCGCGGCGACCATCAGCGGCGCGGACCGCTGCAAAGGGTGATGCAGCGCGTCCTGGGTGCCATCGACTGGGTGCGCGACGGCTATGTCGCCATCGTGCGCCGCCTGGTGAGCCTGGCGGTCTTCGGCGTCGTCGCGGTCGCCGTGTGCGGGGCGGCGGCCTTTGGCGTGTTCAGGATCACGCCGCAGGGCTTCCTGCCGGCCGAGGACCAGGGTGCGTTCTTCGTCGCCATGCGCCTGCCCGAGGGTGCCTCGCTCAATCGCACCGCCGGCCTGGTCAAGCAGGTCGAGGACATGATCCGGCCGATCCCCGGCGTGCAGGGCGTCGTGTCGGTCGTCGGATTGAACTTCATCGACTATGTCGTGTCGTCCAACAGCGCTTTCTTCGTCGTGCGCCTGAAACCCTACGAGCAGCGCACCGAGCACAGCCACCAGGTCGACGCCATCATCGCCGATCTGCGTCCCAAGCTCGCCGCCATCCAGGGCGCCATCGCCTTTCCCTTCAACCTGCCGCCGATCCTGGGGCTGGGCAGCACGGGCGGCTTCCAGTACGTGCTGCAGGCCCTGCAGGGCCAGTCGCCGACCGATCTCGCCGCCGTCACGCGCGGCATGATCGTGGCGGCCAACCAGCAGCCCGAGCTTGCCGGCGTCTTCACCACCTTCGCCGCCGACACCCCGCAGGTCTATCTCGACATCGACCGCGACAAGGCGCAGGTGCTGGGTGTCAAGGTGAGCGACGTGTTCATCGCCCTGCAGGCGAGCCTGGGCGGTTACTACGTCAACGACTTCAATCTGTTCGGCCGGACCTGGCAGGTGAACATCGAATCGGAGGATCGCTTCCGCGACGCCATCGACGACATCTATCGCGTCTATGTCCGCAACGCCGCCGGCGCCATGGTGCCGGTCCGCTCGCTCGCCCGGGCCAAGCTGGTGCTCGGGCCACAGGTCGTCATCCGCTACAACGGCTTCCGCGCCGCCGTCATCAACGGCGCACCCAAGCCCGGATTCAGCTCGGGTCAGGCGCTCGCCGCCATGGAACGCTTGTCGGCGACCACGCTGCCGCCCGGTTACGGCTTCGAATGGACGGCGACGGCGCTGCAGGAGAAGACGGCGGCCGGCCAGACCGGCATCGTGCTGGGGCTGGCCATCCTGTTCGCCTATCTCTTCCTGGTGGCGCTCTACGAAAGCTGGAACATCCCGTTGCCCGTGCTGCTGTCGGTCAGCGTCGGCGTGCTGGGCGCCATCGCCTTCGTGTGGTGGCTGGGGCTTGCCTTCGACGTCTATGCCCAGATCGGCCTGGTGGTGCTGGTGGCGCTCGCCGCCAAGAACGGCATTCTGATCGTCGAGTTCGCCGTCGAGCAGCGACGCCACGGCAGCGAACTGCTCGACTCGGCGGTCGAAGGCGCGCGCCTGCGCTTCCGGCCGGTTGTGATGACCAGCTTCGCCTTCATCCTGGGCCTGCTGCCCCTGGTGATCGCCGAAGGCGCCGGCGCCGCCAGCCGCCGCGCCGTCGGCAGCCCCGTGTTCGGCGGCATGATCGCGGCCGCCGTGTTCGGCATCTTCGTCATCCCGATGCTGTACGTGGTCTTCCAGCGGATGCGCGAGTGGACGGCGCGCCAGACTCTTCCGGACCGCGCGTCGCGGGTCGCGGTAGACCGCGACCTACCCGCGCGCTCATGAGCCAAGCCGCGACGCCAACTCGGCGTCGTCAGCCGCCAAGACCTCGATGGACGGATACCAGGGAGAAGCACCGCGCTGCGGGCCCCACATCCAGTCGCCGGTAGTGGGCAGCAGGATGATCGTCGGGATGCCGAGCCGTGCTGCAAGATGCGTGGGCCAATTATCGTCACCGACCACCCGGCGACACGTCGCCAGCCGCTCGGGATTGCGTTCGATATCGATGCCGGGCGGTGGTGCGCCCTCGGCGAACCAGCCGACGCGGGATGATGGTTCGGCTTTCAATCGCAAAGCCGCAGAGGAGGGCAGCGAGTCGAGCGTCCAGCCCAGGAGATGCGGCAGGCTGCGCAAAGGGGCCGCCGCGGCAAATCCATCGAGCGCCGTACCGCGCTGGACCGCCGGCATGTCGAGCCAGTCGGCGAGGCGCGGTGCGCACTGCACGACCGCATCGACCGCTGCGTCGACGCCGCGTGCCAGCATCAGCGTGTCGCGTATTGCCGCGTCGCTCTCGACGTCGGCCTGCTCGGGATAGATCAGCAGGCGCCCAGTCAAAGCCTCGCCCTGCCAGCGCGGCAGATCGGGGGTGTAGCGTTCGCCCGGCAGTTCCAGCCGCGCTTCGTAGTCACTGAGGCCGCGCAACCAGTCGCCCTGGCGTAACAGCAATTCGCCGCGCCGCAGGCGCAGATGCGGATCGTTCGGGCGATTGGTCAGCGCCATGTCGAGATCGGCCAGTGCGCCCATCCAGTCGCCGCGCGCCGCCAGCAGGTAGGCGCGCGCCGACAGCGACGGCATCAGGCGATGGTCGATCGACAACGCCTCGTTGTAGGCGTGCTCGGCCTCGTCGAGACGGTCCAAGGCCTCGAGCGCGCGACCTTTGTTGTGGGCAATGGCGGCATCGCCGGGCTTCAGGCGCTGGGCGCGGTCGAGGGCTGCCAGTGCAGCTGCATGATCGCCCAGCACCGACAGGCAGCCGGCCAGGTTGACCTGGGCCGCGGCCTCCTTGGGCAGGAACTTGGCGGCGCGCTCCAGCGGCTCGCGCGCCTCGGCGAAGCGGCCGAGCTTCAGTCGGGCCTGGCCCAGCAGATGCAGCGCCTGCCCGGAGTTGGGGCGCGCTTCGGCGACCTGCGCCAGCAACGGCTCGGCGCCGGCGAAGTCGCCGGCGGCCGCGCGCTGCACGGCGTCGCGTGCCAGTGTCTGGATCTGGAGGTCGGAGAGAGCCATCTGCCGGCTCTAGCGCAGCTTCCGACGGGATGGAACCGTTTACGGTTCCATCCCGTCGGAAATGCGTTGTTGCAACACCATGATCGGGCGCTGTCCGGCTGATGCCAGCCGGACGGAAAGCGCTTCAAGCAGATGGTCAGGCTCTCCAGAACGGTTTTTGTGTCTCGAATCGCATTTGGCCGGCGCTGAGGCCGAGGTCGTGCTGGGTGCCGCAGTCGAGTATCGCGATCTCGCGGCGGCTGCGCACGCGACAGCACCATTCACTCAGGAATTGTCGAATAATCTGAAGGGTCATGGCGCCATAAGAGCAGCGCCGCCTGAATCGCTCTATCCGGTGCCTGTCGGCAATTCGAAGACAAAGAAAAAGCCGGCGGTCGACAGGGAGGCTGAGGATCGACCGCCGGCCAGTGTCCGGAGAGGGTAAGGCCCGCGCAGGGTAAGAAAACGGGCCGGCTCCGGATTCGGGACTAGCTACGCCAGAAGGGCTTGTTGACCTCGAAGTTGACGTCGCTGGCGCTCAAACCGAGGTCGCGCAGGGTGCGGGAGTCGAGGGTAGCAAGCTCCTTGCGCTCCTTGGCGCGGCGGCGCCAGGTGGCCAGGACGTGGCTGAAGGCGGTGAAGGTGCCGGCGAGCGGCGCCTTGGAGCTGTAATGAAGCGAGAGGTCAGCCATGGGATTACTCCCCGAACAAAGTGAATGCCTTGATGATCGGGGATCTGGGCTTCGCGAGCCTGCTTTACAAACAACCGTTTGTCCTGTTTTGATAAGAATACCTCATGTGAAGGGACAGCGATGAAGCGAACCCTGCCGCCGCTCAATGGATTGCGCGCTTTCGAAGCCGCCGCACGCCATATGAGCTTTACCGATGCCGCCGACGAGCTCAGCGTTACCCAGGCCGCGATCAGCCATCAGGTGCGCGGCCTGGAGCAGCGCCTCGGATTAAAATTGTTCGTGCGCCGCAATCGCTCGCTGCTGCTGTCGGAAGCGGGCCAGGCCTATTTGCCGGCGGTGCGCGCCGCGTTCGATCAGCTCAACGAGGCGACCGAGAAGCTCTTGCAGAAGGATCGCGGCGGGCATCTCACTGTGACGACGACGTCGTCGTTCGCCGTGAAGTGGCTGGTGCCGCGGCTGGGCGGCTTCCAGCGCGCCAATCCCGAGATTGATGTGCGTGTCAGCACCGGCACCGGGTTGGTCGATTTCTCCCGCGAGGATGTCGATATCGGCATCCGCTACGGCCGCGGCCAGTGGCCGTCGCTTACCGCCGAGCGCCTGGTGAACGAGGACGTCATGCCGGTCTGCGCGCCTTCGCTGGTCAAGGGACCGAACGGCTTGAAGAAGCCGGCCGATCTCAAGCGCTTCACGCTGCTGCACATCGGCCCGTTTCCCGACGATTGGCAGATCTGGCTGACGGCGGCCGGCGCGAAAGGCATCGATTACTCGCGCGGAGTCTGGTTCGACTTCGCGCTCGCGGCCTACCAGGCGGCGATGGATGGGCTAGGCGTCGCGCTCGGCCGCAATGCCCTGGTGGCGCCCGATCTCAAGGCCGGCCGTCTGGTCGTGCCCTTCGAGTTCAAGATGTCAGCCGAGGCCGCCTACTACCTGATCTATCCGCCCGAGGCCATCCGGCGGCGCAAGATCAAGGCCTTCCGCGACTGGATCCTCTCCCTCGCCGAAGTCCAGCAGCAACCGCCACGCGTGGCCTGATCTTTGGAGCGCGGCCCTGGAGGTCCGCGCTCCGAAGAGGCAAAGCATCCGCAGGAACGCGACGACGTCGCGCTTCTCGGCTTTGTCGCTTCATGGCGACCTCCGTCCCGGGTTTGCTCGTCGTTTCAGTCAGTTACGTACGTCCGGCCACGATGGGCCATACCTCGAACCTATATTTGTATTTACAAATAAATGCGGATCGGCCATCCTCCGGCCAACGACGGAGGAAACGCCATGGAATTCGGCTACTTCACCCTGAGCGACAACCGCTATCCCAATAATCCGCGGCAGGCCGAGGACTTCCTCAAGGACATCTATGCCGAGGCCCTCTACGCCGAGAAGATCGGCCTGAATTCGGCCTGGATCGGCGAACATCATTTCAATCTCTTGGGCGTCAACGCCTCGCCGCTGGCGATCCTGGCGCAGCTTGCCGGTGCGACGACCAAGCTTCGGCTGGCACCCGCCGTGACGCTGCTGCCGGTGCATCATCCGCTGCATGTCGCCGAGGAATGGGCGACGCTCGATCTGCTGTCGGGCGGCCGCGTCGACTTCGCTGCCGGCCGCGGCTATGACCGCAAGGAATACGAGCCCTTCCAGGCTTCGTTCGACGACTCGGCCGAGCTGTTCGCCGAAGGTCTGGAGATCGTCTGGCGTGCCTGGACCGAGACCGGCAAGTGGTCGCACAAGGGTAAGTTCTACGAATTCAAGGACGTCGAGATCCGGCCGCGGCCGGCGCAGAAGCCGTTGCGCCCCTACGTCGCCTGCTTCTCGCGCCCGTCGATGGAGCTTGCCGCCAAGAACGACTGGAACGTGATCTACGCACCCTTCGCCGCGGCCATGGTCTACGGCTCGCTGGCCGACGCGGTGCGCGTCTACAAGGACACCTGCGAGACCACCCATAAGCGGCCGATGCGGCGGGCCATGTGCTCCTACTTCGTGCACATCGCCTCGACGCCGGCGGAGGAGCAGTACGGCAAGGAAGCGCTGGTGCGCTACTTCCAGGACGCGCTGATTGCCGCCTTCCCCTCGTCGTCGGGCGAGAAGGTGCCGCCGACCTACAAGTACTTCGTCGATATCGTGAACATCCTGCGCGACATGCGGCCTGAAAAGTTGACCGACAAGTCGATCCTGTGTGGCAGCCCGCAGCACATCGTCGACACCCTGAAGCAAGTCGAGAAGGCCGGCATCGCCGAGGTGATCCTCTACTTCAACTACGGCCAGATGCCCCACGCCGAGGTGAAGGCGCAGATGGACCGCTTCATGCGCGAGGTGGCGCCGCACTTCGACAAGGGAGTATCCTTGGCGGCCGAGTAATGGGCCCGCTCGATACATATCTCCCCTATCTCCTGAACCGCGCCGGCGCGCGCATCGCCACCGCCTTCAGCGAGGAAGTGCGGCCGCTCGGCGCCACTTTGCAGATCTGGCGCGTGCTGGCGGCGCTGCGCGAGCAGGACGGCCGGCGGATGGGCGACCTGTCCAACACCACCTCGATCGAGGTCTCGACGCTGACCCGCCTGGTCGACAACATGGAGCAGAAGGGCCTGGTCGCCCGCCGCCGCGACGCCGAGGACGCGCGCGCCGTGCTGCTGCACATCACGTCGGCTGGCCGGCGCCTCGCCCAGCGAATCCTGCCGATCGCCGAGCGCTACGAGGCGGTGGCTCTTGCCGGCTTCAATGCCAGCGAGGCGGAGACCCTGAAGGCTGCTCTGCGCCGCCTCTACGCCAATATGGATGGGCTCAAGGGCTCATGACCCGGCCCGCGGTCCGAACATGAGTTGAAACGCGCTGTCGGATCGCCGATGCTCATTGCAAACGATTCGCAAGGAACAGACACATGGCCCGCCTGACCTCGACAGACGACCTCCGCCGCATCATCGCCGAGCCGCGCCCCGCGACGCGCAGCAAGATCCTCGACACCCTCGACGAGCAGTCGATCGACTTCCTGAAGCGCTGTCCTTTCGCGCTGGTCGGCACGACCGCCGCCGACGGCGCCATCGAAGTCTCGCCCAAGGGCGACGAGCCGGGCTTCATCCGGGTCGAGGATCCCAAGACCCTGCTGATCCCCGAGCGCGTCGGCAACAATCTGGCGTTCGGCCTCAGCAACATCCTCACGACGGGCAAGATCGGCCTGATCGCCCTGGTGCCGGCGACCGGCGAGACGCTACGCGTGTCGGGCACCGCCGAGATCTTCGACGATGCCGATCTGGTCGGTTCGCTGAGCTCGCTGGGCAAGCCCGCCTTGCTGGCCACGCGCGTGCACATCCAGCACTGCTACTTCCACTGCGCCCGCTCGATCGTGCGCGCCAAGCTGTGGGATCCCAAGGCGTGGCCGGCACCCGGCCGCATCTCCTTCGGCAAGATCATCGCGCCGCGCATCGGGGCGGCCGCCAGCGTCGCCGCGCAGATCGACGCCGGTGTCGAAGGCGCCTACACTACGAGGCTCTGGACCAACAGCTGACGATATGGGCGATCCGCCGTTTCGTGCCGAAGTCATTGGCAGCCTGCTGCGGCCGCGCATCCTCAAGGATACCGCGACCGCAATCGCCAACGGCAAGGCTGCGGCGGCCGACTACCAGTCGGTGCTGGAGCGCGAGATCGGCCGCGCCGTTGCCCGGCAGGAAGAGCTTGGCCTCAGGGTCGCCACCGACGGCGAGTTCGGCCGCACCTCGTGGTTCGGCTTCTTCTTCGAAGGCCTTGACGGCTTTCGCCTGGAACCGTCGCTGTTCCGCTTCCGCGACAGCGAAGGCGGCAGCTTCGAATGGCCGACCTGTGTCGCCGCCGCCCCGATCCGTCGCCGCGTCCCGATCACGCTCGCCGAATACCAACGCGTGAAGCGGTTCACCAGGACGGCGCTGCCCAAGGCGACCTTGCCGACGCCCAGTGCCTTCCACTTCTTCCGCTTCACCCAGCCGTTCGATCCCTCGGTCTATGACCAGCAGCGCTACTTCGACGACCTTGTCGCGGTCTACCGCACGGAGCTCGCCGAGCTTGCCCAGGCGGGCTGCACCTATGTGCAGATGGACGAGGTGCCGGTGGCGATGCTGTGCGATCCGCTGGTGCGCGAGCAGGCCAAGGCTCAGGGCGGCGATCCCGACAGGCTTTTGGAGCTCTATGTCGGCGTGATGCGGCGCATCCTCGAGGGCTGTCCGTCCGGCCTGACGGTCGGCATGCATCTCTGTCGCGGCAACTTCCGCAGCCGCTGGATGGCTTCGGGCGGCTACGAGCCGGTGGCCGCGCGGCTGTTCAACGACTTTCCGGTCGACGTCTACTTCCTGGAGTACGACAGCCAGCGCGCCGGCGATTTCTCGCCCTTGCGCCATGTCCCGAAGGATCGCCGCGTCGTGCTGGGCCTGGTGTCGTCCAAGACTCCGGTCCTGGAAAGCCCGGACGACCTGCGTCGGCGCATCGACGAGGCGGCGCGCTTCGTCGACCTCGAGCGCCTGTCGCTGTCCTCGCAATGCGGCTTCGCCAGCGTCGCCGGCGGCAACTCGATCGACGAGGACACGCAATGGGCCAAGCTCGGCCTGATCGTCGACACTGCCCGGACTGTCTGGGGCACGGCCTAGGGATTCCACGATGACGCGTTTGACGAGACGCTCCCTTGGGCGCGGCTTTGCAGGACTGGCCCTCTCGACCGGCGCCTGTTCGACGGCGCCGGCGCCAACCGCCGTGCGCACCATGACGCCGGGCACGCTCCGCATCGGCACCTATTTCGTGAACCCGCCCTTCGAATATGTGTCCGGCAGGCAGAGGATCGGCTTCGAGGTCGATCTGATGAACGAGATCGCGGCGCGCCTGTCGCTGGCGCCGGTGTTCGTCGACACCGAATGGGAGACGATCCTGCAGGAGATGCAGGCGGGCCGATACGACTGCATCGTGGGCGGCATCACCATCACGCCTGCGCGCCAGCGCCTGCTCGCCTGGTCGACGCCCTACATGACGACGACGCTCAGCCTGGTGGTCGACGGCCGGCGTTCGCCCAACCTGCGCAGCATGGCCGACTTCAGGAACGCCTCGGTCGGCGTGCAGGCGGCGACAACCGACTATGACATCGCGATCAGGATGCAGCGCAGGGCGAGATCGGCAGCGTCAAGGTCTATCCCTTCGCACGCATCCAGGACGCCATGGTCGATCTCGCCGCCGGCCGCATCACCGCGGTGATGAAGGTCTATCCCGTGGCGGCCTGGCTGGCGCGGCAGACGCCCGGCCTGGTGATTGCGGTCCAAGTGCCCGACGATCCGCAGCCGCTCGGCATTGGCTTCCGGCACGACCAGCCCGAGCTGCTGGCTGCGGTCAATCGAATCCTGGCCGACCTGCAGCGCGACGGCAGCTACGCCCGGCTGGCGCAGAAATGGGGCGTCCCATGAAGCGCAAGGTCGGGCTGTTCCTGCTGGCCGTGATGGTGGCGGTCAGCCTCGGCGCCATCATCGTCACGTCGCTCGCCATGTATCGCCTGGCCTCGCAGCGCTATGCCGAGGAGATCCGCAAGATCGAGGCGAGCCTCAGCGACCGTTTCGCCGTCTTCGTGGC
>WHTW01000128.1:0-3267 GCA_009377525.1 Rhodospirillales bacterium | reverse complement strand
AGGAGATCCGCAAGATCGAGGCGAGCCTCAGCGACCGTTTCGCCGTCTTCGTGGCGATGCTGGCCGACCAGCACGAGCGCATCACGTCGCAGATGGACAAGGTGCTGCCGGCGATCGCGCAGGAGCTGGCGGCAACGGGCCGGGCGCCCGGCGATCTCTCGAGCGACGAACTGACGGCGCTGGCGCGCCGTCACGGCGTGCAGCACATCTACTTCATCAATCGCTCGCACATCGTCTTCCAGACCAACCTGCCCGGTGACATGAACCTCGCCTTCCCTAAGGGTCCGTTCACCGAGTTCCTCGATTCGGTGTTCGGTGCCAACCGGGTGATGAACGACGGCATCGACCTTTCGCAGGTCACGGGTACGCTCAAGACCTACAGCTACTTCGGCCCCAAGGTCAAAGATTACATCATCGAGGCCTCGACCGACGTCCGCGCGAGCCTGGACGACACGGGTTACGGCTGGATGGCGAAGTACTTCTTCGACGAACTGCTGACCGACCCGGTGCGCTCGAATCCCTCGATAAAGGATCTCGACATCTACCTGATCAACCAGGCCGGTGCTTGGTCGCTGATCCATCCCGGCCAGAAGCTCGATCAGGCGCTGGCCGAGCGCATCATCAAGAACCGGCGCGAGGAAATCAGCAGCGACGATGGCCGCTATCTCACCGTCTACAGCGGCGAGCAGACGTCGTCGGCGACCCAGCCCGACCATCCGGTGACCGCCAAGCACGTGATCCGCAAGATCACCTACGACGTCGGTCTGGCGCGCGAGGCGGTCATCCAGGTCTTCCTGAGCTCGATGATCGTGCTGGCGCTCCTGATGCCGGTGGTGTTCTGGATCGCCTCGCGTCTGCTGCAGAGGCAGCTGCTGGACCCGCTGTTCAACCTGCGCGGCGAGGCCGGCGCCATCGCCCAGGGCGACCTCAACCAGGCGATCGCCAACACCGACCGGCGCGACGAGATCGGCCAGCTCGCCCTGAGCTTCACCGCCATGCGCGACGCGGTGCGCAAGACCATCACCGACCTCAAGGACACCAATCTGTCGATCGAGCGCTTCGTGCCGCAGGCCTTCCTTGCGATCGTTGGCAAGCCGTCGATCGTCGAGGTCGAGCTGGGCGACAACAAGCGCAAGAACATGACGATCCTGTTCTCCGACATCAGGAACTTCACGACCCTGTCGGAAGCCATGACGCCGGACGAGAACTTCGCCTTCATCAATGCCTATCTCGAGCGCATGGGCCCGGTGATCCGCGACCACAACGGCTTCATCGACAAGTACATCGGCGACGCCATCATGGCGCTGTTCGAATCGGCCGACGATGCGCTCCGCGCCGGGCTCGCGATGCTCGAGACGCTGGAGGCTTTCAACGTCGAGCGCCGCGCCACCGGCCAGGCGCCGATCGGCATCGGCGTGGGCATCAACAGCGGCACCCTGATGATGGGCACGATCGGCGAGAAGCACCGCATGGACGGCACCGTCATCTCCGACGCCGTCAACCTCGCCTCGCGCATCGAGGGGCTGACCAAGATCTATGACGTCAAGTTGCTGGTCTCGCAATATACCGTCGAGAGCCTGGCCGATCCCAAGGCCTACGACATCCGTCCGATCGACGTCGTCGTGGTCAAGGGCAAGACCCACCCGGTCACGGTCTGCGAGGTGTTCCAGCGCGATCCGGACGCGCAGCGTGTCGCCAAGGCCGGCACGCGCGATCTGCTGCAGTCAGGCGTCGAGGCCCTGGCGCGCCGTGACCTGGTCCGCGCCCGCCGGTTCTTCGAGGAGTCCCTGCAGAAACTGCCCGGCGACATGGCGGCCAGCAATCTTTTGAAGAAGTGCGCGTGAGAAAAGCTACGCCGACGACTTCTTGTAGATCGCCTCGACGTGGAGGTCGGCACAGTCGATGACCGGGAAGCCGGCGTCGTGACCGACGAAGGCCAGGAAGAGGTCGGTGCCGCCCAGCATGACCGCCTCGGCGCCGCGCTCGCCGCAGAGCTTGCGGCCGGCCGCAAAGAAGGTCTTGCGCTGCTCTTCGGCGACGTGGCCGCTCTGCGCCATGGTGACGTAGCACCGGTGGACCTGGCCGACCTCGTCGCCCTCCGGCGCCAGCACCTCGGCCGAGGCGATCTTGCCGTAAAGCCGGCTCTCCATGACGGTGCGCGTGCCGATGATGGCGACCTTTTTGAGCTTCCGGCTTCTGAGATGAGCGTCGACCGGGTCGAGGCCGTTGATCAGCGGCAGCGGCGAGATCGCCTCCAGCTCCTTGATGCAGAAGTGCCCGCCCATCGACGTGACGGCGGCGGCGGCCGCGCCTGCCGCCTTCAGGCGATGCACCAGGCCGGCGAAGATCTCAGCCTGTCGGTCCGGCCGCTTGTCGGCCATGTTGTGGCTCATCGTCGGAGCATTGGCATAGGCGATGGTGAGGTCGAGCGGGATGCCCGAGGCGGCATGCCGTTTGACCAGGCCGCGGTGATAGAAGTCCGTGGCGGCCGGGCCGATGCCGCCGATCAATCCGATATGCATGGGCAACTCTTACCCCGACGTGCCTCAGGCCGCCAACCGGGCCTCGCGGAACGATACCAGGCGGCGCTGCGTCTCGTCCCACAGCACGAGACGCGCGCAGCGAAAGCTGTCGAGCAGCGTCAGCCGGCCGACATGGCGTAGCTCCGGATGGTCGCGGAGCACACGCGGCAGCCGGTAGTAGGGGATGCGGCTGTTGAGATGATGCACGTGGTGAACGCCGATGTTACCGGTGAACCAGTGCAGGAACGCCGGCAGGTCGTAGTGCGAGCTTCCATGCAGCGCCGCGTCATGCAGGTTCCATTCGCGGTCGCTCGCCCAGCTCGTCTGCTCGAACTGATGCTGCACGTAGAACATCCAGACCCCGACCGAGGCGGCCAGCAGCAGGCTGGGCAGATGCACCAGCAGGAACGCCTTGAGGCCGATGAGCCAGATCATCAGGGCGACGAGCGAGGCGATCACCAGATTGGTGGTCATGCTGCTCGCCCATGGCCGCCAGCCGCGCATCAGGCCGACCGGCAGGCGATGCTGCAGGATGAAGAGATAGGCCGGCCCGAGGCCGAACATTACCAGCGGATGGCGATACAGGCGATAGCGCAGCCGGCCCCAGAAGGAGCGGGCACGGTACTCTTCGACGGTGAGCGTCTCGACGTCGCCCAGGCCGCGGCGGTCGAGATTGCCGGTGGTGGCGTGGTGCGTGGCATGTGCGTGGCGCCATACGTCGTACGGTGTAAAGGTCAGCACGCCG
>WHTW01000127.1 GCA_009377525.1 Rhodospirillales bacterium | reverse complement strand
AGGCCGAGCAGGCGCTGATCGCGGCTGCCGCGGTGCGTTATCGCTGCGAGCCCCACCAGCTCGTCGCCGCCCCCGGCACGCAGGCGCTGATCCAGATCCTGCCGCACCTGGTGCCGCGCTCGCGGGTCGCCATCGTCGGGCCGACCTACGCCGAGCATGAGCTCAACTGGCACCGGCACGATCACGACGTCGCCATCGTGCCAAGTCTCGATGCGGCAGACGCCGATGTCGTGGTCGTGGTCAATCCGGACAATCCGACCGGCCGGCTGTTGCCGACAGAAGCATTGCGTGGCGTCGCTGCCCGGCTGCTGATCGTCGACGAAGCCTTCGTCGACCTGCTGCCCGACGAGGCAAGCCTTGCCGGCAAGCTGCCGAGCAACGGCATCGTGCTGCGCTCCTTCGGCAAGGTCTATGGCCTGGCTGGCTTGCGACTGGGCTTCGCCATCGCGTCGGCGCCGCTCGCCCAGCGCCTGCGCGAGGAGCTGGGGCCGTGGGCGGTGTCCGGCCCCGCGCTCGCGATCGGTGCTGCTGCGTTGGCCGACGATGCCTGGCTACGAGCGGCGGCGGCGCGCCTTGTCGTCGACGCACGCAAGCTCGATGCACTGCTGGTCTCGGGCGGATTCACCGTCCTGGGCGGCACGCCGTTGTTCAGGCTGGCGAGCCATCCGAAGGCGCATGAGAAAGTCGAAGACCTTGCACGGCAGGGAATCCATGTCCGTGCCTTCGGCCATCAGCCGACATGGCTGCGTTTCGGCCTGCCGCACGGCGACGAAGAATTCCGCCGCCTGTCAGCGGCGCTTCAGGTGCCGCAGAAGGTGCGGTAGACGCATTGGCCGGCCGGCGCCGGCTCGGCATAGTCGGCGAATTCGACGCGCTCCTCGAAGGGCCGGGCGAGCACCGTCAGGAATTCCTCGAACGGGCCATAGTCGTCGCGCTCGATCGCCGCGGCCAGCACCGCCTCGACGAGATGGTTGCGCGGGATGTAGACGGGATTGACCGACTGCATCGCCGCGCGGCGAGCAGCGGCGTCCTGCGGTTCGCGCCCCAGGCGTTCGCGCCAGCGATCGGCCCAGGTGTCGTACTTGGCGGGATCGGAGAACAGCGGCCGCACCTTGTCGTCGCTTTCCGGATCGAGCGCCCGGAACGTCTTGGTGAAGTCGGCCTCTGCCTCGGCCATCACGTTCAGGAGATCCTGCGCCAGCGCGGCGTCGCCTTCCTCCTCGGTGGCGAGGCCGAGCTTGCGCCGCATGCCGGCCATCAGCGCCCGGCCATAGCGGCCCTGGAACGTGGCGAGCGTTTCGTTGGCGAGCGCCAGCGCCTTGTCGGAATCGTCGTCGAGCAGCGGCAGCAGGGTCTCACCGAAGCGCGCCAGGTTCCAGTGGCAGATGCGCGGCTGGTTGACGTAGGCGTAGCGGCCGCCGTGGTCGATCGAGCTGAACACCGTGTCGGGCTTGTAAGTGTCCATGAAGGCGCAGGGGCCGTAGTCGATGGTCTCGCCGGCGATCGAGCAGTTGTCGGTGTTCATGACGCCGTGGACGAAGCCCACCAGCATCCATCGCGCCACCAAGTCGGCTTGACGCGCGATGACCCGATCGAACAGCGCGCGATACGGGTTCTCCTCATCGCGTGCATCGGGATAGTGCCGAGCGATCACGTGGTCGGCCAACAGACGCAAAGCTTCGCCGTCGCCGCGGGCGGCGAAGAACTGGAAGGTGCCGACACGGACATGGCTGGTCGCAACGCGTGTCAGCACCGCGCCGGGCAGGACGGTCTCGCGCACCACCGGCTCGCCGGTGGCGACCGCTGCGAGCGAGCGCGTGGTCGGAATGCCTAGCGCCGCCATCCCCTCGCTGACGATGTATTCGCGCAGCACCGGGCCCAGCGCCGCGCGGCCGTCGCCACGGCGCGAGAACGGCGTCGGACCCGAACCCTTGAGCTGGATGTCGCGGCGCACGCCCGCGCGATCGACCACCTCGCCCAAAAGGATGGCGCGGCCATCGCCGAGCTGGGGCACGAAGTTGCCGAACTGGTGGCCGGCATAGGCGAGCGCGATCGGCTGCGAGCCCGGCGCCTGGCGGTTGCCGACCAGAATCTCGACGGCCTGGGGCGTCGCCAGCATGTCGCGATCGAGGCCGAGCTCGCGGGTCAGCGCCTCGTTGATCTTGATCAGGCGTGGTGCCGAAACCGGCGTAGGATCGAGCCGGGCATAGAAGCGTTCGGGCAGCCGCGCATAGCTGTTGTCGAAGGCAAAGACCGGCCCGCCAGCCGATGGCGGCGCGTCGCGCAGGAAGGCCAGACCGGTGTCGCTCGCCATGCTCGTCACCTCTATTAGTCGTTCCTCCCCTTCGCGGAGTCCGCGAAGGGGAGGTGTCGCCGTCATACGGCGACGGAGGGGTCATGGGCCGCGACAACACTGTTGCCCATGACCCCTCCGCCCGCTTCGCGGGCACCTCCCCAGCTTCGCTGGGGAGGAAGTTGACTCTATTCGTCGTAGCTCGCCGTCGTGATGCCGCTGGTGCGGTCGTAGACCAGCTTGATCTTGCTCAGCGTGCAGAGATTGAGGTTTCGCCACACCGCCGGCGACCCGCCGTCGGCGAATCCGACCTGCAGGTCGGCCTGGCAATAGGTCGTCGGCGCATTGAACGTGACCTGGCGGCGCTCGCCCGCCTTGATCGGCGGCGGGCGCAGCACGTTGGGCGTCCAGAAATTGAAGTCGGTTTCGGACACCGCCAGCTGGCTGATCGGATAGGCCGTCCCGTTGATCAGCAGGAAACTGGTCTCCTGCGCCGCCACCTCGCCCGCAGCGAGTAAAAGGACGGCGGCCAACAATCTACGCAACATGAATAAGGCTTCTCCCGCGGCTGTATCGCATCTTATCGTCGCTTTGCACGGCCGCTCAAGCTAGAGGTGGGGTCGATGACGAGCTTTGCAAGGACAGCGCTTGGCCTTGCGATCGCCACCCTTGTCGCGGCGGTGCAACCAGTGCTGCCGGCCGTGGCGCAGACCGACGACACCCGCCGCAGCGGCGGCTCCTTCTACGCCGGCGCCCATGTCGGCCTCATGTTCGGCAACGCCACAGCGACGCTGAGCGACCCCATCGGCATCAGCTCGCAGAGCGCCACCAACCCCTACGGCGCGCTGTTCGGCGGCGTGCAGGCCGGCTGGGAGTACGTCTTCCCCTCGCGCCTGATGCTGGGCATCGAGGCCGACTTCTCGTTCCCCAACTACGAGGACGCCTCGAAAGTCCTGTCCTACCGCGCCACGCCGACCGGCTATGCGAGCGAGGAATACGAATGGGCGGCATCGCTGCGCGGGCGCGTCGGCTACGACATCGGCGCCTGGACGTCCTACCTCACGGGCGGCATCGCCTGGATGAGCACGCGCTACTCGCGCATCGACCTCACGACCGGCAACGAGGACGGCAATCCGGCCAATGTTCGCGTCGGCTACACGGCGGGCGCCGGCCTGGACTATCGGCTCGATTCGCGCTGGTCGGCGCGCGCCGAGTACTTCTACACCAACTTCAATCTCTCCGGCTTCGTCTTCGGTTCCTTCCCGTCGCGCTACGACACGCAATACGACCTGCATCGCGTGCGCATCGGACTCAATTACCGCTTCGGCGAGGTCGAGGAGAAGAAGACCAAGCAGGACGATCGCGGCCCGGGCAGTTTCGAGTTTCGCGGCCAGACCGTGTTCGTCTTCCAGGGCTATCCGCCGATCAACGCCCCCTACGACGGAACCAACAGCCTGCCGGGCGTCGGCCAGAGCCGCGAGACCTGGGGAACGTCGGGTTTCCTCGGCGTGCGCCTGTGGGCAGGCGGCGAGTTCTACTACAACCCCGAGCTGCTGCAGGGCTACGGCGTCGCGCTGACCACCGGCGCCGGCGGCTTCCCCAACGGCGAGGCGCAGCGCGCCTTCCCCTATCCGCGCTACAACACCTCGCGGCTGTTCGTGCGCCAGACCTTCGGGCTGGGTGGCGAGCGCGAGAAGGTCGAAAGCGACCTGGGCCAGCTCGCCGGCGAACGCGACATCTCGCGCATCACCGTCCAGGCGGGCAAGTTCGCCGTGCAGGACGTCTTCGACAACAACAGGTACGCCAACGATCCGCGCGTCGATTTCCTCAACTGGTCGCTGTGGTCGGCCGCCGCGTTCGACTACCCGGCCGACAGCGTCGGCTTCAGCTGGGGCATCACCGCCGAGCTGAACCAGCCCGACTGGGCGGTGCGCGGCGGGCTGTTCCTGGTCGCCAACCAGCCCGGCACCGACGTCTATGATCTCGCGGTGCTGTCCCGCAACGGCGTGGTCGGCGAGCTGGAGATGCGCTACCGCCCGTTCGACCGCGCCGGCACGACCCGGCTCGGCGTCTGGGCGACCAGCGCCTTCACCGGCGGTTACGCCGATGCGGTGGCGCTGGCCAACGCCAACACCAGCCTCACCGCCGACGACACCATCGCGTGGACGCGGCAGACCCGCACCAAGTACGGCTTCTATTTCAGCATCGACCAGGAGATCACCGATTCGATCGGCGCCTTCGCCCGCTTCAGCTGGAACGACGGGCGCAGCGAGATCCTGGCCTTCACCGACATCGACGGAAGCATCTCGGGCGGCGTGACCATCAAGGGAGATTCGTGGAACCGGCCCGGCGACACGATCGGCATCGGCGGTGCCATCAACTCGGTCTCGCCCAGCCATGCCGCCTACCTGGCGGCCGGCGGGCTGGGTCTGACCGTGGGCGACGGCGCGCTCACCTACGCCCCGGAGTACGTCGCCGAGGCCTATTACTCGCTGCGGCTCACCAGGGGCGTTTTCGTCACGGCCGACTACCAGTACCTTGGCAACCCCGCCTACAATGCGGTGCGCGGCCCGGCGCATTTTTTCAGCGGCCGGCTGATGGCCAAATTCTAAAGCACATTTCGTTCGGCTGGAATCAGCCGAACGGAATGTGCCTGCTGCAACAACTATCACCGGTGCGCGCTTTTCCGATATGGTGGAACCGCGAGCGGTTCCACCATATCGGAAAACGCTCTAGAGGCGCCCGTCATGACGACTCTCCTGGTCAGCCATCCGTCTTTCCTCGAGCACGACACCGGTCCCTACCATCCCGAGCGCCCCGACCGGCTGCGCGCCGTGCTGGCGGCACTCGACGATCCGGCCTTCGCCGAGCTGGCGCGCGTGCCGGCCCCCGTCGCCTCGCTGGAAGAGCTGACGCGGGTGCATCCGCAGGATTATGTCGAGGCCATCCTCGGCGTCCGCCCCGGCCCGGGCGAGCACGTCCATATCGACGGCGACACGGTGATGAGTCAGGGCAGCGCCGAGGCCGTGCAGCGCGCGGCCGGTGCGGCCGTGACCTGCGTCGACGCCGTGATGCAGGGCCAGGCGCGCACGGCCTTCGCCGCGGTCCGTCCGCCCGGCCATCACGCCTCGCCCGCCATCCCCGGCGGCTTCTGCCTGTTCAACAACGTCGCGGTGGCGGCCCGGCACGCCCAGGCGCGCTACGGCATCGAGCGCGTCGCCATCCTCGATTTCGACGTCCACCACGGCCAGGGCACGCAGGCCGTGGTCGAGCCCGACCGCAACCTCTTCTATGCCTCGACGCACCAGTATCCGCTTTATCCCGGGACCGGCTCGCCGCGCGAGCACGGCATTGCCAACAACGTGATCAACGCGCCCCTGCCGGCCGGCGCCGGCAGCAAGGAGTTCCGCGCCGCCTGGGTCGAGCGCATCCTGCCCGCGCTCAACCGCTTCGCACCGGAGCTCGTCATCATCTCGGCGGGCTTCGACGCCCATGCCGCCGATCCGCTGGCCCAGCTCGAGGTCGAGACCGAGGACTTCGTCTGGCTGACCGAGGAATTCCTGGCGACCGCCGACCGCCACGCCAAGGGCCGTGTCGTCTCCGTCCTCGAAGGCGGCTACGACCTCGATGCGTTGGCGGAATCGGTCTCCACGCACGTGCAGACGTTGATGCAGGATTAGCCTCTCATGGTCTTCCGGACCGCGCGCGTCTCGCGCGCCTCATGATCATGAGCGCGCGAGACGCGCGCGGTCCGGAAGACCATGACAAGAGCGGACCTGGAGGTCCGCGCTCCGGCAAGACATGAACTACAGCTGCGGTACCTGGAAGCGGAGCCGGCAGCGCAGGCCCGCCGCGGCATAGTCGAGCTCGAGCTCGGCGCCGAGCTGCTGGGCGCCGCCGGCGAGCAGGCGCGAGCCGAAGCCGCGGCTTTTCGGCGGTGATACCGGCGGGCCGCTGTCCTCCCGCCAATGCAGGTCGACGGCGGTGCCCGCGCCCACCTCGGTGGTCGTCCATTGGATCGAGAGCCGTCCGTCGGCCACCGACAGGGCGCCGTACTTCGCCGCATTGGTGGCAAGCTCGTGCAGCATGAGGCCGAGCGTGATGGTCGTGCTCGCCGGCACCATCACCGCATCGCCGCCAATCTCGATCGGCCGGCCTTCGTCGAGGAAGGCGGCGAGCGCGGTCGCCACGATGTCGCGCAGCGCAGCGCCGCGCCAGGATTCGTGGGTGAGAAGGCTGTGGGCGCGCGCCAGCGAGCCCAGCCGGTCGGCGAAGGCACGAGCGAAATCGGCTGGATCAGGCCGGGTGCGCAGGGTCTGCTGGGCGAGCGCCTGCACGATCGACAGCGTGTTCTTCACGCGATGGTTCAGCTCGTCGAACAGCAGGTGCTGGCGCTGCTCGGCCTCCTTGATGTCGGTGATGTCGAGCACCACGCCGACGACGCGCATGGCCTTGCCTTCGGTGTCGTGGATCACCTGGCCGCGATCCATCACCCATCGCACCTGTCCGTCGCGGCGGCGGATGCGGTATTCGAGCTGGTACTGGCCTTCCGCGCCGCCCAGGATCTCCTGCTTGCGCCGCCGCGTCGCCTCGCGGTCGTCGGGATGGACGAAGTCGAGACCCGCCTCGAAGGTCGCCGCGGCATCGGCCTCGCCTGCCCCGAGGATCTTCAGGAATTGCGGCGAGCGCAGCGTGCGGTCATGCGCGACGTCGTATTCATGCACGCCGAACTGCGCTGCCTCGGCCGCAGTGCGCAGCTGCGCCTCGCTCCGACGCAATGCCGCCGACCCCTCCTCGATGTCGCGCCGGGCCCGCCGCAGCGCGTCGTTGACGGCGTTGACCTCGCCGACGCGCGATTTGCCGATGACAAATGGCTCGCCACGCCCCAACGCGCCGGCCGCGGCCGTCGCAGCAGCCAGCGGCCGGGTAAGGCCGCGGCCGAACAGGAAGGCCAGGCCGATGACCAGCCCGCCCACCAACAGGAGAGTGGCCCCCCAGAACAGAAGAGAGTCTTTCAGCTGCTTGTCGACCAACGCTGCCGGGAAGGCGACCTCGATGGTCCAGTCGGACCACTGGCCGCGGCCGACCGCGGCCAGAACCTTCTCCCCGTCGATATTCAGGGTGCGCACGGCCCGGCCGGGCGGCAGCTCGCCAAGCCGCGGCGGGACCGCGGTGCCCACCAGCCGCGCCTGGTCGCGCAGGCGCGCCATGATGATCCCCTTGCTGTCCCAGATGGCAGCCGTCCAGCCGGCCGGCAGGCTCTGGCTCTGCAGCAGGGTGCGCAGATCCTCGGGCACGAGGCCGAGGCTCATGACGAAGCGGACCTCGTTGCCGCGCAGCACCGGTATCGAGATGTTGTAGACAGGCTGCTTCACGACCAGGCTGGTGAAGAGGTCGGAAACCACAGGGCGGGCGGTGCGCCGCATCCTCTGCACCGTCTCGGGATCACCCGTCAGGGCCGGTGCCTCGCCATAGGGCACGAAGGTGTTGATGAGCTGGCGACCCTCCGCATCGACCAGCACCAGATAGGCCCGGCCGCGCAGGCTGCCCTTCACCTGGGCATAAAAAGCCGGCCAGTCCTCCGTCGCCAGAAAGGTGGAGGTCGACAGAGTCTCCAGGACGGCGATCCGGCGGTCGGTGTCGCGGTCGATGTCGGAGATCAGGGCCTCCAGGACCTGCTCGATGCGCTGGCTGACCCGCTCGCTCTCCAAGGTCACCGAGCGGTAGAGCAGGACACCGACCAGCAACAGCAATGGCGTCGCGACGATCAGAGCGAAGACGATGAGATGGACGGCAGCCGAATGGGCCTTTCTTCCGCTGCCGATGTCGCGTGCCGCCATCGCCATCATCTCGCCAGAGCAGCGCCCAGTGCCGCCCGCAGGTCGGCTGCCTGGTAAGGCTTGGAAACGGCAATGCGCTGGCGATGGGCGGCGGGCATCGATTGCCTGCCATAGCCGGTGACGAAGAAGAACGGGATGCCGCGATTCGCCAGAAGGTCGGCGACCGGGTCAATGCGTTCGCCGGCGACATTGACGTCGAGGATCGCCGCGTCGAAGGACAGTGAGCCGGCCTTGGCCAGCGCATCCTGGATGCGTGCGGCGCTCGCCACCACGACACAACCCAGCTCCTCCAGCATGTCCTGGAGATTGAACAGGATCAGCGCCTCGTCCTCGACGATGAACACGCGCGCACCGGCCACGGACAACGATTCCCCCTTCAGCTTCAGCGGGCCGGACTGAATGGCTGCGACATCGATCCTAACGACTTCACGCAACACGGTCCATTCATCTGGTGATGCGCGTCACTTGCGGTCGAAATGCCAGGTGCCGTTCCAGCCGGCGGGCGGGCCGTCGCGCAGGAAATCCGTGCAACGTCCGATGAACACGCGGCACGGCCCGTCGTCAGGCCTGAGCGCGGCGGCAGTGCGAAACGCAGCCAACGCCTCCTCGAAGCGGCCGGCGGTGTAGGCCTCGCGACCGGCCCGCCACTGATCGAGGAACTCGGCATGCCGGGCGGCCACGTCGAGCTCGCCCATCGGCTCGTGGATCTCGTGTTCCTCGGTCGTGCCAGCTGCCACGATGCGGTCGATCTGGCGCCACACGAAGCGGTCGGCCGCGGCGCCGGCGACCTCGCCACTGGCCAGGATCTCGGTGTGATACATCTTGTTCAAACCTTCCAGCCGCGACGCCTGGTTCGCCACCGCGCCGACCAGCGTGTAGTTGATGTGCTCGCGCGCGCCGACATTGCCGACCACCGCCGGGCCGCTATGCAGGCCAAAACGCGTGCGAAAGCCCGGTCGGCCGAGCTGCCGCCATTTCTCGGAAAGCTGCCGGCCGGCGGCAGCAGCCTGCAGGGCCGAACGGCAGGCGTTGGCGACGTGGTCGGGGTCGGGCTCCGGTGCGTTCCAGAAGGCCATGATGCCGTCGCCGATGTACTTGTCGATGGTGCCGCGGTTGGCGAGGATCGCAGAGCCCAGCGCATCGAAATAGCGCGACAGGCGGCTGGTCAGCAGCTCCGGCTCCATGGTCTCGCTGAGCCGCGAGAAGCCTTCGATGTCGGTGAACATCACCGTGATCTCGCGCCGCCGGCCGCCGACGCCGGCGGTCTCGGGCGAGCGCATGATCTGGTGCACGAGGTTTTTCGACACGTAGCGGCCGAACACTTCCAGCCCTTCGCGCATGCGCTCGACCGAATCGGACAGCCGCACGATCTCGGTGATGCGGCTCTCGACCCGCGTGCGGTCGGAGAAATCGAGATCGCGGATGCGTTCGGTCTTGGCGGCGATGCGCGAGATCGACCGCGACAGCAGGAACGAGGCGAGCAGCACACCGAGGATGGCCAGCGCCACGGCAACTGCCGCGGCAAGTCCGGCCCTCTCCAGCAGAGTCCGCGAATCGACCGCCAGCTCGGCGATCGGCACGGCGGCGGCGACCAGGTAGCGGCGGTCGAGCGCCGGCGGCATCTGGTGCACCATCAATCGATAGTCGCGTCCGCCCAGGGTGACGTCGCGCTCGATGCGCTCGCCGCTGCCGACGGCGCTCGTGATGGCGGCACGCATCGCCGAGCGCACGTCGTCCTCGCCCGGCAGGCATGTCCCGCCCTCGATGCGGCAGGCTTCCGATTCCATGAAGACGGCACCGGTGTCGCTCGCCACCATGATGATGGAGTTGGCCGTGAAGCGGTAATCGCCGATCAGGCGCGACAGCGTGTCCAGGGTGAAGTCGAAGCCGATCACGCCGCCCTGCCGCAGGGGCATGCCGGTAGACACGCCGACGACCTTGGCCTGGGCGAAGCTGTAGGGCTCGGTCAGCACGGCGCCCTTGGCGCGTATCGCGTCGACGTACCAGGGCCGCGTGCGCGGGTCGAAATCCACCATGCGCGTCTGGACCGGTGTGTCGCTGCCGTCGGCCAGCCGGAACCACCAGGCCTCACGGCGCATGCCCTCGCCGGCCGCGACCGAGCGCATCAGGAGCGAGGGTGCGTCCGGCGCATCGAACTCCAGGCGCTGGCTGATCGACAGCGTGTCGGTCTGGCCGACATAGAGGAAGCGCCCGTCGTCGTAGCCGACATAGATCGCCGCCATCGTCGGATAGCGGCCGATGACGACGGCGAACTGGCGCAGCCGCTCCTCGTCGGCGACGGTGCTGCCGGGGGCGAAGGCCTGCGTCTCGGCGAGGGTGCTGCCGACCGCCACGACGACGCGCAGGCCCGACATCAGGAAGCCCTCGACGGCGCTGTCGAGGGCGGCCATGCGGTGGCGGATGCTGCGCTCCTCGAGCTGGTCGACGGCGCGCCAGCCCAGCCACAGCAAGGCCGCCGCCAGCGGCAGCACGATCAGCACCATCAACGTCAGGAGCGTGACGTGGAAGGGAATGGAGCGCCGCGACCCGTTCATCTCACCGCGTGCAGACAAAGAGATGGTGGGCCTATTCCTTCTTGGCCGTCCACTTGCAGCCGAGATTCTTCTCGCTGACGTTCAGCGTGCGCGGCGTCACGGAGAGATCGGCCACGACATGCAGATGCAGGCGGCCGAGCTGGTAGTCCGTCTCGTAGATGTTGGGCTTCTCCATCTTCAGCTTGGTGTTGATACCGCCTGGCGAGGTGATCTCGGCCTGGCCGTCTTTCAGGGTGAAGGTGTGCTCGCGGGTGAATTGAGGGTCGGCCGCAATGCATCCCTGGATGTTGCCGGGCACGGCAGCCAGCCAGAAATTGACCGATTGGGCCGATGCGACCGACGGCAGCAAGACTGCCACGGCGACGCAGACAAGGCGATTGGCGACGTTCATGGCTGCTTCCTCCCAATGACCGGCCATCCTAGAGCACAATCCGCTCGGCTGGAATCAGCCGAGCGGATTGTGCCCGTTGAAACAACGAGCATCCGGGCGCGCATTTCCGGTCTGATTGAACCGCTGGCGGTTCAATCAGACCGGAAATCGCTCTAGCGCCGGCGGGGTGCGCCGTCAGTCCTTGCGACCGAGCAAACCGTAGGCCAGGCCAGCAATCGCACCGCCGACCAGCGGGGCCACCCAGAACAGCCAGAGCTGTGCCAGTGCCGCGCCGCCCACGAACAGCGCCGGCGCCGTGCTGCGCGCCGGATTCACCGAGGTGTTGGTGACGGGAATGCTGATCAGATGGATGAGGGTGAGCGTCAAGCCGATCGCCAGCGGTACCGCGGGTGCGAAGGCCGCGGCACGCTTGTCGGTCACGCCCAGGATCACCGTGACGAAGCCAAACGTCATCACCACCTCGATCACCGCGGCGGCAAGCAGGCCGTAGCCGCCGGGCGAATGTTCGCCAAAGCCGTTGGTGGCGAAGCTGCCGATCCCGGCGTCCGCCCGGCCGGTCGCGATGACATAGAGGATCGCGGCACCGGCAATGCCGCCCAGCACCTGGGCGACCACATATTGCCCGACCTCGCGCCACGGGAAGCGGCCGCCGACGGCGAGGCCAACGGTGATCGCCGGATTGAAATGCGCACCCGACACCGGCGCCACGGCGTAAGCCATGGTCACCACCGTGAGGCCGAAGGCCAGCGCCACGCCGGCAAAGCCGATGCCGAGTTGAGGAAAGGCCGCGGCCAGCACGGCGCTGCCGCAGCCTCCCAGGACGAGCCACGCCGTGCCGAGGAACTCTGCATAGAGTCGGTTGGTCATTGGCATGATGGTTTCCCCCGGTTGCCGATTGCGTACGCAATTCTAGCGCATGTCGGGCCACGACAGACGCCCGTTTCTGCACGTCTTGCTCTTTAAACCCCTCTTCTCAGACTCCTCGACTTTTCAGACTCCTCTCCCCCTTGGGGGCCCCGCTAGGGGGAGAGGAACATGAGGGACGAGGCTGGGCACGACGACCGCAAGGCAAAGGGGGATATCTCCCGCACTGCACAAGAGAAGCGTCACAGGACCGAAATAGATCGTTCATCGGCCCGGCATAGCGTAGCCGCCTCATTCGAGGAGTTCACGCCATGTTCCTGCGTCGCCGCCGCCTCATCGCCACCACCGGACTTGCCGCGGCAAGCCTCGGCCTGCCGCGCATCGCCATCGGCCAGGCCGACCAGCGGCCCAGCATCACCATCGCCGTCCAGCAGATCGCCAACTCGGCCTCGCTGGAGCCGCTGCGCGAGCAGTCCAATGTCGGGCAGCGCGTCTTCTCCTTCCTGTACGAGCCGCTGATCATGCAGAACCTGCTCGGCAAGCTCGAATCGGTGCCGGGCGTCGCCGAAAGCTGGAAGCGCATCGACGAACGCACCGTCGAGTTCACCCTGCGCAAGGGCGTGAAGTTCCACAACGGCGACGAGCTCACGGCCGACGACGTGGTCTTCACCTTCAGCCGCGAGCGCATGTTCGGTCCCGATTACGACATCAGCTCGAACAAGACGTTGTTCACCTCGGTACTGATCCGCGATTCGGTCGAGGGCAAGAAGCTGCCGCCCGAGGTGCCGGCCGTCGCCAAGCGCCTGCTCCCCGCGCTGGAAAAGGTCGAGGCGATCGACAAGTACACGGTGCGCTTCACCAACCGCACGCCCGACGTCACCCTGGAAGGCCGGCTCGGCCGCATGGGCAGCGATATCATCTCGCGCCGCGCCTTCAGCGAGGCCAAGAGCTGGATGGAATGGTCGCGGGCGCCGGTCGCCACCGGCCCCTACAAGGTGCGCGAATTCATGCCCGACCAGTCGCTGATGATGGATGCGCATGACGACTACTGGGGCGGCCGTCCGCCGCTCAAGAGCGTGCGCATGGTCGTGGTGCCCGAGGTCGCGACCCGCATCAACGGCCTGCTGGCCGGCCAGTTCGACTTCATCTGCGACGTGCCGCCCGATCAGATCCCGGGCATCGAGAAGAACGCCAAGTTCGAGGTCTTGGGCAGCACCATCGTCAACCACCGCCTCACGGTGTTCGACAAGAACCATCCGCGGCTCGCCGATCCGCGCATCCGCCAGGCCTTCACCCATGCCATCGACCGCCAGGCGATCGTCGAGGCGCTGTGGTCGGGCCGCACCCGCGTGCCGGCCGGTCTGCAATGGGAATTCTACGGTCCGATGTTCGTCGACAACTGGACGGTCCCGGCCTACGACCCGGCGAAGGCCAGGCAGCTCCTCAAGGACGCCAACTACAAGGGTGAGCCGATCCCCTATCGCCTGCTCAGCAACTACTACACCAACCAGGTGGCGACGGCGCAGGTGCTGGTCGAGATGTGGCGCCAGGTCGGGCTGAACGTGCCGATCGAGATGAAGGAGAACTGGCAGCAGATCTTCGAGACCAACAGCCCGCGCGCGGTGCGCGACTGGTCAAACAGCGCGGGCTTCAACGACCCGATCTCCTCGATCGTCGCCCAGCACGGCCCGCAAGGCCAGCAGCAGCAGGTCGGCGAATGGACCAACGAGGAGATGAACAAGCTCTCCGCCGCCCTGGAGGTCGAGACCGACATGCAGAAGCGCAAGGCGATGTTCAAGCGCATGCTCGAGATCTGCGAGCGCGAGGACCCCGCCTACACCGTGCTGCACCAGAACGCGACCTTCACCGCCAAGCGCAAGGACATCCGCTGGAAGGCCTCGCCGTCCTTCGCGATGGAGTTCCGCACGGTCAACTTCGCCACCAACTGAGGCCGGCAATGACCGTTCCCCTGGTCGAGATCGCGGGGCTCACCGTCGATTTCGGGAACGACGGGCGTTCGCGCGCCGTCGACGGCGTCGATCTTTCGATCGCGCCGGGCGAAGCGCTGGGCATCGTGGGCGAATCGGGCTCGGGCAAGAGCGTGACCTGGCTGGCGGCCCTCGGCCTCCTGCCGGCGCGCGCTCGTGTCGGCGGCTCGGTGCGCCTGGAAGGCCGGCAACTGGTCGGCGCGCCGGTGCGCCTGCTCGAGAGCGTACGCGGCAAGCGCATTGCCATGATCTTCCAGGACCCGTCGAGCTGTCTCAACCCGGTGCATCGCATCGGCCGGCAGCTCGGCGAGGCGCTGAAGCTGCATCGCGGCCTCGGCGGCGCCACAGCCGAAACCGAGGCGTTGCGTCTTCTCGACCAGGTCGGCATCGCCGATGCCAAGCGGCGGCTGGGCGACTATCCGCACCAGCTGTCGGGCGGGCTGAACCAGCGCATCATGATCGCCATGGCACTGGCCGGGCAGCCCGACCTGCTGGTGGCCGATGAGCCGACGACGGCGCTCGACGCCACCATCCAGGCCCAGATCCTGGCCCTGCTTGCCGGCATCCGCCGCGACACCGGCATGGCGCTGGTCTTGATCAGCCACGATCTCGGCGTGGTCGCCGAGAACGTCAATCGCGTCGCCGTCATGTACGCCGGCCGCCTGGTCGAGGAAGGCCTGGGCCAGGACCTCTTCGGCGCGGCACGCCATCCCTACACGCAAGGCCTGCTGGCGGCCTTGCCGACCTTGACCGGCCCGCGCCGCCACCTCGCCGCCATTCCCGGCGCGGTGCCGGAACCCGGCAAGGCGCCGGCTGGCTGCTCCTTCGCGCCGCGCTGTCCGCTCGCCGAGCCGCGTTGCATGAGCGAGCCGCCGGCCAGCCGGCGCGTCGGCCTGCTGCATCGCGCGGCCTGCCACCTGCAGATCGAGCCCGGCTTCTCGGCCTGGAATCTGCCGAAGGCTGCCGAATGAACACGCTCAGACTCTTCCGGACCGCGCGCGTCCCGCGCGCTCATGATCATGAGGCGCGCGGGAAGGTCGCGTCAGACGCGACCCAGCGCGCGGTCCGGAAGAGCATGACATGACACACGCCTTGCTCGAAGCGGCCGACCTCCGACGCCACTACAAGGTCCGCGCCGGCCGCGGTCCGTTCAGCGCCAAGGCGACCCTGCGCGCCGTCGACGGCGTTTCGCTCAAGATCGAAGCTGGCCGCACACTGGGGCTGGTGGGTGAATCGGGTTGCGGCAAGTCGACCACCGGCAAGCTCGTGCTCGGCCTGATCCCGACCACCGCCGGCACGGTGCGCTATGCCGGCAACGACATGCCGCCGGCCGGCAGCACGGCCTGGCGGGCGCTCAGGCCGCGCATGCAGATGGTCTATCAGGATCCGCTGGGCGCCCTCGACCGCCGCCTTCCCGTCGGCGTGCAGATCATGGAGCCGCTCGCCATCCACGGCCAGGCGAGCCTGGCCGAACGCCGCGAGCGGGCGGCCGAGGTCATGACGGCGGTCGGCCTGCAGAGGCACCAGTTCGACCGCTATCCGCACGAACTGTCGGGCGGCCAGCGCCAGCGGGTGGTGCTGGCGCGCGCGTTGATGACCGAGCCTGACCTGCTGGTGTGCGACGAGCCGATCTCCGCCCTCGACGTGTCGATCCAGGCGCAGGTCGTGAACCTGCTGCTCGACCTGCAGGAGCGCATGGGCATCGCCTACCTCTTCATCAGCCATGACCTCAGGGTCGTGCGCCAGGTCAGCCATGAGGTGGCGGTGATGTATCTCGGCCGCATCGTCGAGCAGGGCGAGGCCGAGAGCCTGTTCGCGCAGCCGGCGCATCCCTATACGCGCGCCCTGATCTCGGCGATTCCGGTGCTGGGGCCGCGCCGCAAGCGCCTGCTGTTGCAGGGCGATCCGCCCAATCCCGTCGACGTGCCCTCCGGCTGCGCCTTCCACACGCGCTGCCCGTTCGCGGTGGCGCAATGCCGCGCCCAGACGCCGGTCTTGCGGCCGCTGGCCGACGGCCGGCAAGTCGCCTGCCATCGCGTCGACGAGCCGGCGCTTCAGGTTGCCGCCTGATGCTGCCGTTCGCCGCCTCCCGGCTGCTACGCGCCGCGCTCACCATCCTGTTCGTCATGACCTTCGCCTTCGTGGTGCTGCGGCTGTCGGGCGATCCGGCGCTGCTGATCATGTCGGTCGACGCGCCGCCCGAAGCGATCAAGGCCTTCCGCGCGGCCTGGGGCCTCGACCGGCCGATCTGGGACCAGTACCTGTCCTATATCGCCCATGCCTTCACCGGTGATTTCGGCAAGTCGATGCGCGACGGCCGTCCCGCCATGGACCTGGTGATGGAGCGCGTGCCGGCGACGCTCGCCATCACTCTGCCGGCGCTGGCGCTCAAGATCGGCCTCGGCATCCCGGCCGGCATCTATGCCGCCCTTCACCGCAACTCCTTCGCCGACCGGCTGACCATGGCGGTGTCGGTGGCGGGCTTCACCATGCCGAGCTTCGTGCTGGCGCTGCTGCTGGTACTGGTGTTCGCCGTCAACCTGGGCTGGCTGCCGGCGAGCGGCGCCGATTCGCTGGCCCACGCCATCCTGCCCATCATCACCCTGGGCGCGGCGGGAGCGGCCATCATGGCGCGCTTCACCCGCTCGGCCATGCTGGAAGTGCTGGGCCAGCCCTATATCCGCGCCGCCTCCGCCAAGGGCGTGGAATGGCGGCGCGTCATCTCCCATCACGCGTTGCCCAACGCCGCCATTCCGACCGTCACCATCATCGGCTTCATGATCGGCAGCCTGGTGGCGGGCGCCGTCGTGGTCGAGAGCGTGTTCGCCTGGCCCGGCGTCGGCCGGCTGCTGGTCTCGGCCGTTGCCAACCGTGACCTCGCCGTGGTTCAGGCGATCCTGATGGTGATCGCGAGCTGGATGGTCGCGGCAAACTTCACCGTCGACATCGCCTATGGCTGGCTCGATCCGCGCATGCGCGGCACGGCGGCCGGACACTGAGAGCCGTCATGACCGTGCGCGACGCCCTGCCCTCTCCGCTACCCACCTCGACCCTGGGCACGATCGCGCGCCGGGTCGCGCGCCTGCCGTTCGCCGTCAGCCTGGCCACGCTCTGGCTGGCGCTGATGGTGGTGGTCGCGCTGGGCGCCGACTTGCTTTTGCCCTATTCCATCACCGCCTTCGATCTCAAGGCGCGATTGGCGCCGCCGATCCTGTTCGGCGGCACCATCGCCCATCCGCTGGGCACCGACGAGCTTGGCCGCGACGTCTTCTCACGATTGATCATGTCGATCCGCATGAGCCTGCTGATCGCCCTGTTCGGCACCTTGATCGCAACGACCCTGGGCACGGCGCTGGGCATCCTCGCCGCCCATTTCCGCCGGTATGTCGAGACGATGATCCTGATGGCCATCGACTTCCAGGCCAGCATGCCGTTCATGATCATCGCGCTCTCGGTGCTGGCCTTCTTCGGCAACAGCCTGCCCTTGTTCATCGGCCTGATGGGCTTCCACTCGTGGGAGCGCTATGCCCGCATCACCCGCGGGCTGACCCTCGCCGCCAACGAGCAGGGCTACGCCTCGGCGGTGCGCCAGCTCGGCGCCGGGCCGGGCCGCATCTACGGCCTGCACATCCTGCCCAACATCGCCTCGACCCTGATCGTATCGATGACGCTCACCTTCCCCGAGATCATCCTGCTGGAGAGCGGGCTTTCCTACCTCGGACTGGGCGTGCAGCCGCCGCTCACCTCGCTCGGCAACATGGTGGGCTATGGCCGCGAATACGTCACCCGCGCACCCTGGATCATGCTGGCGCCGGCGACGGTGATCGTGCTCACGACCTTCTCGATCAGCCTTTTAGGCGACTGGCTGCGCGACAAGCTCGATCCGACACTGCGCTGATCTCTTCCGGACCGCCGGCTTCCAGCCGGCTCATGATCATGATGCCGGCTGGAAGCCGGCGGTCCGGAAGAACATGAGCCCTTCAGCAGACGCGATAGCGCTCCACGGCATCACGATCGAGTTCGACGCCGAGGCCCGGGCCCTCGGGTAGCAGCACGTGCCCGGCTTCCAGTTCGAGCGGCATCTTGAGCAGCTTCGTGCGCAATTCGTTGTCGCTCATGTCGTACTCGAGCATCAGCGGATGCGGCGGATGATCGGTGTGCGGCGTGTTGGGCAGGGAAGCGATGAAGTGGCAGGCGGCGGCGAGCCCAATGGCGCCGCCCCAGACATGCGGCGCCACGCGGAGGTTCTGTGCCTGGGCGAGCGTGGCGATGCGCCTGGCCTCGGTGAGGCCGCCGGTGCCCGGCACCGACGGCTGCACGATGTCGATGCAGCGGCCGTCGATCAGGGCACGGAAGTCGCGCACCGTGTGATGCGCCTCGCCGGCGGCGATCGGGATCGGCGAGCGCAGGCGCAGCTCGGCATAGCCGCGCAGGTCGCTTGGCGGCAGCGGCTCCTCGATCCAGTGCACCGCAAAGGGCTCGATCGCTCGCGCGCACTCCAGCGCCACGTCGGCGGTGTAGGCGCCGTTGATGTCGACCATCAGAAGCTTGTCCGGACCCAGCACCTCACGAGCGCGGCGCACGCGTAAAACATCGTCCTTGATGCCGCGGCCGATCTTGATCTTGGCGCCGGCATAGGGATGGCCGGCGGCCTCGGCCAGCATATGGTCGAGCTGGCGGTCGGGATCGCTGGAGAAGAAGCCGGTCGAGGCATAAGCCGGAATGCGCGTCCTGGCGCAGCCGCCGATCAGGTCGCAGACCCGCACGCCGAAGCCGCGGGCGATGGCGTCCCATAGCGCGACGTTGATGGCGGCGAGGCAGGCGGTGAGCTGGTTGCCGACGCCCAGGTGATACATGGCGTTGCGCACGCGCGCCTCGACATGGTCGAAGTCGAAGATGCTCTTGCCGACGAACATCGGCTCGACCATGCGGAAGTATTCAGCGGTGACCAACGGATTGCCGAACGCCTCGCCGACGCCCGTCACCCCGGCATCGGTCTCGACCTCGACCAGCCCGCCCTGGCGGCGAAAGCCGCCGCCGCGCGACATGCCGTAGGTCTTCTCCGGAGCGAAGGCATATTCCAGGCCGATGAAGGTGAGGCGTCGGATGGTGTGCATGGCCGCATCTTGAAGACGAGCCCGCCCGGCTTCAATGTATCGCCCCAAAGGGGGCCGTCGATTTTCCGTTCTTCGAGTTCTCGCCAGCGGCACGCCCTGCGGTCGTGTGCCTGGATGGTCTGCCTCGGCCGCGATGGCCTTCGCCATGATTGGCGGAATTGCCGTCGCCACCCTCCTCACATTGCTCTTCCTGCCGGCGCTTTACGTGGCATGGTACCGACTGAAGGAACCAACAGCCAAGCCAACGCCCGACCCGAGCAGATGAGCTATGACGTGCCCTTTGCCGGCCTGAAGGTCGTCGATCTCAGCCAGGGCATCGCCGGCCCCTACTGCGCCATGCTGCTGGCGCAGTACGGCGCTGACGTCATCAAGGTCGAGGGCATCGGCGACGGCGACTGGGCGCGCACCTTGGGCACGCGCTACGGCAACCATTCGACCTTCTCCATCATCGGCAATCTCGGCAAGAAGAGCATTGCCGTCGACCTCAAGTCCGAGGCCGGCAAGCAGGTGGTGTGGCGCCTGCTGAAGGGTGCCGATGTCTTCCTCGAGGGTTTTCGGCCGCGTGTCATCAAGCGCCTCGGCTTCGACTACGACGCCGTCGCCCAGCGCGAACCGCGACTGCTTTATCTCTCGATCTCGGGCTTCGGCCAGACCGGCCCGCTGTCCAGCCGGCCGGCGATGGACCCGGTGCTGCAGGCCTATACCGGCCTGATGAACGAGAACCGCGGTGAGGACGGCATCCCCCATCGCGTGCCGGTGATCGTGGTCGACATGTCGACGGCGCTCTATGCCTTCCAGGCGCTGTCGGCCGCGCTCTACGCCCGCCGCGACGAGACGCGTGGCCGCTATATCGATGTCAGCCTGATGCAGGCGGCAACGGCGCTGCAGTCGATCCGACTGATGGCCTGCCATCTCGAAGGCGGAGTGATGAAACCGGGCGGCGCGCCGGGCGGCGTGTTCAGGATCGCCGATGGCTGGATGTCGCTGCTCGCCTTCAACGACCGCGACTGGCGCATCCTGTGCAAGGCCATGCAGATGCCGGCGCTGGCCGACGATCCGCGCTTCGCAACGCCGAAGCTGCGGCTCGCCAACGACGTGGCGCTGTACGCCATCGCGCGGCCCGCCATCGCCGCCGAGCCGTGGGCGGTGTGGACCAGGCGACTGACCGAAGCCGGCCTGATGCACGAGCGCCTGAACAGCTACGCCGAGTTCCTGGACCAGCCGCATGTGCGCGAGACCGGCCTGATCCAGTGGCTCACCCAGGCCGGCCTCAACCAGGCCGGCCTCAACCAGGCGGTACCGGTCCCCGCCCTGCCCGGCATGCTGCCCCAGGCCGAGGGCACGCCGCGCGGCACGGCGCCCGTCACCGGCCAGCACACGACGGAAGTCCTGGCAGAGCACGGCTACGCCGCGGCCGAGATCGGCGCGCTGCTGGCGCAAGGCACCGTCGCCGCCGGTTGAGCGGATCAACCGGTCAGGGCCTCGGCGCCCTTCATTATGCGCTTCTCCAGGGTGTAGAAAAGCCTACCAACGACGCGATGGTGCAATCCTTCCCGGTACATGCTGTCGATCACGGCAGGTAATTCACGCATCACCGCCCGTGTGAGCTTACGGGCCCGTCGCACCAACGAGCCGGCCTGTAGGCGAAGGTCGCCCTCGACCTGCTGCCATTGCCGCAGTCCTACGTTCTGCAGCAGATACTCCCGCCCCATCCTCATCGCCAGCTTCAGCTTGCGTTCGTCGAGTTGGTCGTAGGGCAAGGCGCTTGCTAGATCGTAAAGCGGCGCCAGTCGCAGTGCCCCACCTGACCCGTGAAGCAAGGAATAGTTCTTGGCATGGGCGTCGGTACCGCCGATGAGCCAATTGAATACCAGCGCATCGACGAACGTACCAACGTCCTCTTGTGGCCGGCTCGAATGTCGCCGTAGCAATTCGGCGATATCGGCCGGCCTTGGTCCGCCTTCGCTCTGGTATTTCGACGTCGGCATCACTCCAAGCGCCTGGCACATGTCCTCCTGATGGATGCGCGTGATATCACCGTCGTCCAGCGTTACCCGATCGTAGCGTTCCACGACGATAGCAACCTCGTGACCAAAACGATGGACGTTGCTCTGCGCCGCGGGAAGGCCTACGGCACGCGCGAGCGTCAGGCAGAAATGCTCATTCTCGGCGTGGCCGTCGAACTCCGCACTTTCCGGCTTGAGGATGTGCGTCGTCGGGATCCGGCCGGAAGGGACTCCCCAGCGGCCACGATGAAAGAGCAGCGCCGTCTTAGGACACTTCCAAAATTAATCGCTACGGCTGATGGAGAGGGCTGGGTTTGAT
>WHTW01000126.1:2111-21419 GCA_009377525.1 Rhodospirillales bacterium | reverse complement strand
TCAACCTGTCACACCCTTAAGATGTGTCCACTCCGTAGCAACGCAGTTGGGGAGGTGTCGGCCGCATAGGCCGACGGAGGGGTCGGGAGCTTCCGCACTGATTCATGACCCCTCCGTCGGCGAAGACGCCGACACCTCCCCTTGCTGACGCAAGGGGAGGAAGACTTGAGACGGGGCCTTGAGAAAGGCCCCGTCGCCGTTTATCGACCACTCTTGGACAAGGCCAGAAGGCCAGACAGGGACGCTGAAATGGCGAAGAAAGTCGCGCGCAAGGGCAAGAAGAAGCTCTCCAGGAAGTACGCCTCGTTCTCCGGCCGCATGGTCATGATCGGCTTCGGCTCGATCGGCCAAGGCGTGCTGCCGCTGATCTTCCGGCATGTCGACATCAAGCCGGAGCAGATCACGGTCATCTCGGCCGAGGACCGCGGCGGGCTCAAGGAGCTGAAGAAGTTCGGCATCACCTTCATCAGGAAGCGGCTGACCCGCGAGAACTTCCGCCAGACCCTTGAGCGGCGCCTGGCCAAGGGCGACTTCGTGGTCAACCTGTCGGTCGAGGTTGCCTCGACAGCCCTGGTCGAGCTCTGCCAGGAGAAGGGCGCGCTCTACATCGACACCTGCATCGAGCCCTGGCCGGGCGGCTATACCGACGCCAGCCTGTCGGTCTCGCTGCGCTCCAACTACGCGCTGCGCGAGAACATGCTGAAGCTGATGCCGAAGTACCGCGGCGGCCCGACAGCGGTGATCGCCCACGGCGCCAATCCCGGCCTGGTCTCGCATTTCGTGAAGAAGGCCCTGGTCAACCTCGCCAAGGACACCGGCATGGGCGCGGTCAAGCCCGCCACCCGCGAGGGCTGGGGCGAGCTGGCGCGCGATCTCGGTGTGCGGGTGATCCACATCGCCGAGCGCGATACCCAGGTCTCCAGGAAGCCCAAGAAGGTCGGCGAGTTCGTCAACACCTGGTCGATCGACGGCTTCGTGTCGGAGGGCAGCCAGCCCGCCGAGATGGGCTGGGGCACCCACGAGAAGGGCCTGCCGTTCGACGGCGCGCGCCACGAGTTCGGCTGCGACGCGGCGATCTACCTGAACCGCCCGGGGCTGATCACGCGCGTGCGAACCTGGACTCCGATCGAGGGCCCGTTCCACGGCTTCATCGTCACCCACAACGAATCGATCTCGATCGCCGACTATTTCTCGTTGCGCCAAGGCCAGCACGTCGTCTACCGGCCGACCGTGCACTACGCCTACCATCCGTGCGACCAGGCGATCATGTCCATGCACGAGTGCGCGGGCAAGAACCTGCACCAGCAGAAGAAGCAGCGCCTGATCGTCGACGAGATCGCCGACGGCCGCGACGAGCTCGGCGTCCTGCTGATGGGCCACGCCAAGGGCGCCTACTGGTACGGCTCGCAGCTCGACATCCACGAGACGCGCGAGCTCACGCCCTACAACAACGCGACCTCCATCCAGGTCTGCGCGCCCGTGCTGTCGGGCATCATCTGGGCCCTGGAGAATCCCGACCGCGGCATCGTCGAGGCCGACGAGATGGATTTCGACCGCAACCTCGAGATCTGCATGCCCTATCTCGGACCCGTCGTCGGCAAGTACAGCGACTGGACGCCGCTCAAAGACCGCGACGGGCTGTTCCCCGAGGACATCGACAAGACCGATCCCTGGCAGTTCAGGAATTTCCGGGTGACCTGATGATTATTTTTTAGTCGAGCCAGCGGCATCGTTCCAGGTCCAGGCGGTTTTTGTCGTCAAATCTGATGCCTTCCTTTTCCAGCAAGCGCCGCTGGAGGGCGTCGCCGCCATTGCGGGACAGGCTAAAGGACACCTCGCCCTTGGCGTTGACGACCCGGTGCCACGGGATTTTCGTTACTGGGTCAAGGCGCTGAAGTACGCGGCCAACAAGGCGGGCGCGCCGCGGCAGGCCGGCCATCGCGGCGACCTGGCCATAGGTCGCAACCCAGCCGAAAGGGATGCGGCGGATTACGGCGCAAATAGCTTCGACCGCTTCATCGCCTTGGGGTTGGGCAGCCTGAAGCAGCTTGCGCTTCGGTCGCATCGGCAGCTTGTGTCGATCCCCGGTTGCCCAGCTTTGCAATAGTCTGGACGCTGTTAGCCCGAGGCTCTTGTCAGGACGACGCATCGCGCGAATTCCCCTGGGAAGTGAGTCCCACGCAGTCTGCAGATATTCGAGACCGCGGGAAGACCAGTGTCAGGCCTTCCCGTCGAGCGAGAGAACCGACCAGTCCGTCGACAGTTCGCGATTGAGGCACTCGGCGATCCAGTAGTTGCCGTGCGGCATCACGCCCTCCTGCGGGAACCGGCCAAGTCGCGCGCCGCCCGACGTCAGAAAGTCGGCCAGGAGAACCTTCAGGGTTTCCTGCGCGACGTCCCGATAGCGCTGCCGATCCGGCAGCCAGCGCGCCAGGTGCATCAGGACGAAGATCGCAATCCGGATCGTTGGAGTCATAGCGCGGCACCCAGCCCCGAGGCGCATGGGCGACGTAGCAGCCGGCGGCGGATCGCGCGGTGTCCACATAGTGCGGCATCCGGCTGGCCTCGTAGGCGGCTATGGCGCGGCGACGCGACGGAAGAGGGGCGCAAAGCCCCTGCTGAAGGAGGTCATCCAGCCCTACTGCGCTCCGAAGCGGATCCGAGGCAGGCGCTCTCTCAGCGCCATCCAGCTGCTGTCCCAACCGTTGATCCAAAGCCGGGAGAATTCCGTGTCCTGGGAGACGTGGTTTGGCCAACGGGGAATCCGCTTCGACAGGTCCGAGGCGCATCCGCTTCAGCTCGACCCGTCCTACGTGGCCATCGAGACGGCGGTTAAGGGCGTCGGTGTCATCCTCGAAAGCAGCCTCCTCACCGAGGAGCATGTTCGAGCGGGCAGGCTCGTGGCGCCGCTCCGGGAGGCGAGGCCGCCATCGACGTCGTATTGGCTGCTGCCTCTTCGCAAGGGCGCCCCGCCGGCAATGGTGAAGGCGCACAAATGGCTTCTCGAGCAGGCCAACCTTTCGTCAAGCGCCTAGAAGATGCAGTCTGCCCGGGCAGCGGGCTGAATCGGGTCTGCCGGCATGTTGAGCTTGCAGTGATAGTCGAACGCGGCGCGATACGGCGCTGCGATGCGCATTTTCGCCTGGATCGGCAGAACGACGCGACCGCCGCGACGGTCGACCTGCTGACGGCCGTAGGCGATGTTGGTGCCGTCGGGGAAATAGGCCTCGAAGACGGAGTGTCCTGCCGAGGAGGTGAACTCCAAGACCAGGATGGCGCCGTCGAGGCATTCGAAGCGCGGGCCGCTGCGCAGGACGCCGGTTTCCGTGGTCTTCCCCGAAGGTCCGCCGATCGTCCACTGCGTGGTCGAGGAGGTGCGCGAGGACTCGGCCTTCAAGGTACCGCAGGCCAGCGCGGTCGTGGCCGGGCTGCTCGTGGTCTGGCCGTGCGCCTGCCCCGCGAGGACCACCGTCAGCAATACAAGACCCGCTCTTCTCATTCGGGCAGACTACGCAGCTGCAGGCTCCGATGCCAGGCTGATGTCCGCGATCACAGCAAAACTGGATCGCTTACCTTCGAATTGAATCCAGGTATTCACCGATCGTCGGCTTCCAAAGCGAGGGATCCGCTATCAGGTCGTGACCGTCGATAACGCCGACGTTGAATTCGAGAAGCGTGCCCTTGCCGCCGGCCCTCCGATAGGCTTCGAAGTTGGAGCGGCTGTGTGCAATCGAATAGTACTTGTCGTCCTTTCCGTAGAGCCACAATGTCGGCAGGCCATAACTCGCCCCCCGCTGGAAGAGCGTCTGGTTTATCTGATCCGCATTGCCGCATCCTTCGCCCACCCATCCACCGACAAAGTTGATAACGCCAAGGATCTGCTCTGGATGCTTGCCGGCATAAGCGACGGAGAGAATGCCTCCGCGCGAGTTGCCGCCTATGAGAATGGCGTGACGCGACACGTCAGGGCGACGCAAGAGTGCCCTCACGGCGGCCTCGATATCCTCCAGCGCCCTGTCGGCCCCTAGCAGAGATCTTGCCGGGTCGCAGGAGTACCCATTTGCTCGCAGCGGTGCGAACCCCTCGTCATAAAGACCATCCGAGCGACCCCGGCCGCGACGCTGCGGAAAGGCGATCATCCATCCTCTATCGAGAAAGAATTCCGCCAATCCAAAATTCCAAGATGTCCTCGTGAAGCGTTCCGGCAGCTTACCTGAACCGGTTGAACCGTGATTGAAAACGACCAGGGGAAAGGGACCATCGCCCGCCGGTTTGAATAGGACGGTTTCGAGCCGTACCGGTTTACCGTTCTCGACCAGGTTGGTGTTCAGGAATTCGACCTGACGTCTCGACCAGGTGATGTGCTCTTCCGCAGCCAACAAAGTCGCAATCTCGACTCTCGACATGATCGCGCGGCTACGGATGTTGCCGCGCTCGAACCCTGCCCGCAACGTGTTCCCGACAGCCCTGTACGTAGCAGTGAATCCCGATGATATGGTCAATGTGTCGCCGGACAGGGTGGCTTTATATCTGTTCCAAGAGCGCACGATGCCGGCCGAGGCGAGATCGCCGACCGCGTAGATGACACCGGCTTCTCCCTCATCGGAAATCCGCTCCACGACAAGAATATGCTTCAGCGTATCGCCCCATGAGCCTACCCACGCACCGGAGAAACGCCTGTCAACGTTTGGGGACAGTCTGACGTTCTCGGAAACGGCCGCATCAGTTGGAAGAGGTACGCCGTCAATAAGCACTTCTGCCGCTGCAGGTGACAGTGCCAGCCAACAGAGGGCTATGGCAGCAAGCCACCGAAACGTCAGCCGGCGCACAATTTTGGCATTCATGGCGCCCCTCCGTGCGTTACGGACGTTGAAAAGCGCGCGGCAAGGCCCGCTCTTGTCATTCGGGTAGACTACGCAGCTGCAGGCTTCGATGCCAGTTGCTATCAAGGCGGCTGTGACGCGCCTGGATCAGGAGGGTGAAGTTGGAGCAGACAGGGCGCATGGGCCGCCGCGGACTGCTGCAGGCCTCGTTGGCCGGCGCGCTGGCGGGCTGCTCGACGACGTCAGGGTCGTCCTTCGAGCCTGCTCCGCCATTGGCGCGCATCCGTGCGCGCACCGACCGCATCTTCGACATCGCCGTCTGCCTGCGCCCGTTCCGTCCCGCCGGCCCGCGCGTGGAGACCGAACGGCTGAGCGATGTGCTGGTGGTGCACAATTACGGCCATGGCGGCAGCGGCTGGTCGCTGTCCTGGGGTTCCAGCGCCCGGGCCGTGCAGCTCGCCATGCAGGCCAGTCCGTCCGAGGTGGCGGTGATCGGCTGCGGCGCGCTCGGGCTCACCTCGGCGATCCTGGCGCAGCGCGCCGGGGCGCGCGTTACGATCTATGCTCGCGATCAGCTCCCGGAGACGACGTCGGCCCGGGCGACCGGCGAATGGACGCCCGATTCGCGCGTGGCCTTGGTCAATGCTGCAGCCCCCGGCTTCGCCGCGGTGTGGGAAGAGATGGCGCGCGCCTCCTTCAAGAGGCATCGCGACTATCTCGGCCTGTCGGGCACGCCGGTGGAATGGATCGACCAGTATGCCGTCTCCGACGGTTCGTCGGGCGCCAGCCATAGCCGCGAAGCGAGCACCGCCGCTGCCAGCCCCGCCCCGGTATTCGCAAGCTATGCCCGTTCGATCCGTGACCTGACGCCGCGATGGAGCCCCGTCCCGGCTGATGCGACGCCGTTCAAGGCGTCCTCCGTCGCCCGCAGCGAGATCATGGTGTTCAACATCGCCGACTATGGCCACACGTTGATGAATGACTTCTTCATCGCCGGCGGCCAGTTCCGGCGCTCCGACTTCCGTGCGCCTTCGCAGATCGCTGCCCTGGGCAAGAAGGTGGTCATCAATTGCACGGGCTACGGCGCGCGGGCGCTATGGCGGGACGAGACGCTGGTGCCGGTGCGTGGGCAGATCGCGCGGCTGATCCCGCAGCCCGAGGTGCGCTATGGCCTGGTCTACCGCCAGGTGCTGACCGTGCCGCGTCGCGACGGGCTGGTCGTGCAGTCCTTCGCCGGTGGCGAGCGGCAGGGTTACGGCGACACCAACGAGGCGCCCGACCGGGCCGAGGCCGAGCAGGCGGTGCGGACGCTGGCCGAGCTGTTTTCACCGACGAGCTCCTGACGAGCATTCTGCCGATGGACTGGTCGTGTCAGACTCTCCGGCAGAAGAGCCAGGGAGGCCGATCTTGTCCATCGAGCTGTGGTGCCTTTTCGCCGCCATGGTGTTGGCGCTCACGCATCTTTCGGCGGCGTCATTCACCTTCAATGCACAGGTCGGCAATCGCTACACGGTTGGTCCGCGCGATGAAGACCTGCGACCGGTCGGCGTTGCCGCACGCCTTGAAAGGGCGCAGCGAAACTTCATGGAGACTTTTCCTGTCTTCGCCGCCGCCGTCCTGATCGTCGAGCATCTCGGCGCGACGGGCGCGCTGAGCCAATGGGGAGCAGCCATCTATGTCGCCGGCCGCCTCCTGTTCTTGCTGCTCTACGCGATGGGCGTTCCGTGGCTCAGGACTCTCGGCTGGAATGCGGCGACGCTGGGCTTGGTGCTCGTGATGGCGCAGAGTCTAGTCACGACGAGTCACAGGTAGGACAGCAGATGGGCGGCGAGCACGATAGTGGTCGTGCCGTCGGCTCGCGCCGGATAGCAGGGCGCCTGGTGCCGAGCGCACCTGCGCTGGCGCCTGACTCAGACGAAGGACGTTGCGCGCCGAAGCCGTGAGCACCATGTCTGGAGAAGCTGGAGCAAGGGTAAGCCATGACGCTACGGCCTGATTTCACCAGCCAGGAATACTTTCGCAATCCGGCCGCGGGTATCGAGAGGCTGAGAGCCGCTGGGCCAGTCATTGAAGTCCGGTTTCCGATTGTCGGGAAGGTCTGGGTCACGACGACACATGAGCTGGCCGGCCGCGTGCTGAAAGACAGCGACACGTTCACCCTCCGTAAAGACAGCGGCGCGATTGCCGGGCTTCGCTGGTGGATGCCAGGGCTGATACGCGCCGTTGCCGACAACATGCTGACGATGGACGAGCCGGATCATACGCGGTTGCGGGGCATCGTCGATGAAGCCTTTCGGCGGCGCGCCGTCCTCGACATGGAGCCGCGCGTCGTTGCCATTGCCGACGCGCTCGCCGATTCGCTGTTTGCCGAAGGCAGTCCCGCCGATGTCGTCGACCGGTATGCGCGCAGGCTGCCGCTTTCCGTCATCTGTGAACTCCTCGGTCTGCCGCAGGCGGACAGGCCGAAGTTCATGGCTTGGACGAACAGCTTCACACGTCTCACCGGTGCCCTCGGGTTCATGGGCCTGATACCCGCCATTGCGGCGATGAAGCGTTATCTGGAGAAGCGCCTTGAGGCTGTGCGCTTGCAAGGCGGCGACGGGCTGATCGCGGAGCTCGTCCGCGTCGAGAAGGAAGGCGGGTACATCAGTGGCCGCGAGATGGTTGCAATGGTTTTCCTGCTCCTGGGAGCCGGCACGGAGACGACCACGCACCTGATCAGCGGGTCGGTCTACGAGCTGACGAGAAGCCCGAAGCTCCGCGACTGGCTCGCAGAAGACTGGAGCCGGGCCGATCTTGCAATCGAGAAGTTCCTGCGGTTCATCTCGCCGGTGCAGTTCTCCAAGCCGCGCTTTGTGCGCAGGGATGTGGATCTCGGGGGCGTCAAGGTGAGTAAAGGTGAGAGGATCATGGCCATGCTGGCAGCCGCCAACATGGACCCAGACGCGAACGGGCATCCCCAACGGCTGGACCTCGCAAGGCAGCCCAATCGACACCTTGCCTTCGGAACAGGCATCCACTTTTGTCTTGGTCACCAGCTCGCGCGCATGGAAGGCAAGTGCGCGTTGCAGGCATTGTTCCGGCGCTGGCCGAACCTGGAGTTGGGGGCAGCGGATTCGCAGATTCGATGGCGGGAACGGCCGGGTCTGCGGGCGATCGCAAGCCTGCCCGTGGTGTCGCGCTGACGATGGCCGTGGGCACGACGCGCGGTTCTGCTCAGATTTCGAGGAACAGGCGTTAGAGGTGCCGAACGACGTTCGTCGTGCAACGTTTCCGCGCCATTGGCGTTAAGTGCTTTCAAGTGCGGCGGCGGCCGTACCGGGGGAATGAGAAGGGGCCAGGGGGATGGCCGAGACGGGTATTCCAAAGCAAATTCAGCGCTTCATCGCCGGCCACATTGATTCCGTGGGCCAGCTCGAAGCTCTTTTGCTGCTGCGCTCGGACGGGCAATCATGGCCCGCTGCGCAAGTGGCCGGGCGTCTGTATGTAGGCGAGGCGGAGACGGTGGAAATGCTCGACGGTCTCTGCAGCGGCGGCCTTCTGGTACGCTGCGGCGAGGCCTACCGTTATGAATGCAGGACTGAGGAGTTGCGGCGCATGGTCGACGATCTCGCGCAACTCTATGCGCGTCAGCTGATCCCGATCACCAATCTCATACACGCGAAATCCCGCCGCATCCGCGGGTTCGCGGACGCCTTTCGCTTCAGGAAGGATCGCTAGTCATGGCAACCGCCATCTACACGCTCTGCATGTTGACGGCGTTGGTCTGCGCCTGGCTTCTCCTGCAGGCCTGGCGGCGCAATGGCTATCGCCTGTTGCTGTGGAGTGGCCTGTGCTTCGCCGGGCTCACCATCAACAACATGCTGCTGGTCGCCGACAAGGTCTTGCTTCCCGAGTACGACCTGTCGCTTTGGCGCACCTCGGCGGCGCTGCTGGCCATGGCAGTGCTGCTTTACGGCCTGATCTGGGAGGCGGAATGAGCGCATACGCCCCTTCCGCCCTGATGGGCGCCGTGGCCATGGCGTCGTTCGTCGCCATGCTGTTCTTCCTGCACTACTGGCGGCAGACCAGCGATGGCTTCTTCCTCCTCTTTGCCGCGGCCTTTGGCGTCGACGCGGTGGCGCGCGCCATCCTCGCGCTGTGGCGGTTGCCCGAAGACACCGAGCCGCTCGTGTATCTCGCGCGTCTGGTCACCTTCAGTTTGATCATTGCAGCGATCGCGCTCAAGAATCGTCGTCCGCAGGGCGGCCGCCGACCCGAGCCCAGAAAGACCGAGTGATGCGGGCAACCTTTCCTGTCCGGCCACTTCGGCGCTGTCACATGAACGTCAAGCGGCGGCTGCCAGTGCAATGAGTTGGAAATGCCGCATAGTGACGTTATCCGGCGGGATCGAACGGCGCGGCCTATACGCCTACGGCCCGGTCAATGATAGATGAACAGAGGCAGCGGCACGACGTCGAACAGACGTCGCGTGCTCGAGCCGAATAGGATCTCGCGGAAGCCGCGATGGCCGAACGCGCCCATCACGAGCATGCGTGCGCCGATTTCGGCGGCGCGCTTCAACAGGACGTCGGCTGGATGGTCGGATGAACCGACGGCATCGACATCGACATCGACGCCGTACGGCTTGAGGAACTCCCTCGCCCGGTCGGCAATGCCCGACGCTTGCGCACGATCTCGACAGACCGACACGACATGAGCCCCTGATGAACGGAAGATCCCCAGCAGCGCCGCGGCCTGGAGCGCCTTGGCCGCCGGCGCGCTGCCGTCATACGCGACCAGGACCGGCCCATTTCCAATGCTGTCGGGACCGGTCACGATGACCGGACGGCAGCCTCGAGCAACGATGAACTCGACGAGAGGCGTCATGCCCTCGAGCGGCTCGAGGTGGAACTCGGCGTCGCGTCCGGTGACGACCACATCGCAGGTCTCGACCATGCGCAGAAGCTCGCCGCGGACGTCGGACTCCATGGTATGGCAGGGTGCCTCCACTCCCTCGGCGGCGAGTGACCGCCGGAATGCCTCAGGCAGTTCGGCAATACGCGCACGCCGCTGTTTCGCCTGCTCCTCGCGGTGCTGCAGGCGGGCATAGGCGTAACCCACACCGCCGATCGGAGCGAGTTCGACCCGATCAATATCGCTTAGATCGATGCCGGTGACGCCCCTGATGGCGGCGCCGCTCTGGCGGGCCAGAGAAAGGGCAAGCCTCTTCGCCGCAGCACAGGACGGCGTGTCGTCGACGGTGACCAGGATCGAATGCATGTCGCTTCCTCGGGTATCTTTGAGCAGATAGACATGTCGCGGCAGCCCGTGCCTTGATGTCGATCATCCGGCAGGCTCGAGGCATCGAACTGACAGGCCAACGACCGACATTGGGTCCACTCAAGAGTGCGCGCGGGCCGTGGGGGCGAGCGCCGCCCTCCGTCGATCCCACCACTTTTCCAGCTCCATGACCACAAGAAGCGTCGACGCCACGAGCATGAGAAGGCTCCATTCCGCCGGATCGACGGGAGTGGTTCTCAATGCCTCGGCCAGCAACGGGAGGTGCATTGCGGCGATATGCAACGCCTGTGCGCCGATTACACTCAGCACCAGCAGGGGATTCGCGAAGAACCTCTGCCTGATCACCGAGTGATGCTCGGACCGGCTGTTGAAAGCCTGGAAATTCTCGAACAGCACGAACAGCAAAAGCAGCAGGTTGCGCGCCTGGTCTTCGCCGTAGCCGTGTTCCAGCAGCCAATAGAAGACCGCGAAGCCGCCACCTCCCATGACCAGGGTCGAGTGCCAGATCCGCCGGATCATGACACGCCCGACCTGCCCCCTGGGCACTCGTCGGCGGTTGGATTGTCGTAGATGGATTGCGACGACTGTCCTTGCGTCAGATCAAGGAACTCGGGTGGGGTATGCGGCTCCTCGGGGCATCGCGGAAGCATGTACCATCGCGGTATCCGCATGTCGTTGCCGCCGGGCCATTCGGTCACCCGATCACAAAGCGCGGCGACCTCTCTTGGAGGGAGCAAGGCGCAGGACCAGCATCCCCACGATTGCCGAGATCAGCGAGCCGGCCAGCACCCCTACCTTGACGGCGTCCTGAAGTTCCGGCGAGGCCGGGAACGCGAGCATCCCGACGAACAGGCTCATCGTGAAGCCAACGCCGGCAAGAACTGAAATTCCGTAGACCTGGGGCCAGGATGATCCGTCGGGCCCGTGCGCCAAACCAAGTTTCACGGTTGCCCATATGCTTAGAAATATGCCGACTTGCTTGCCGAAGAACAGGCCGGAGGCGACACCCAGGGTCACCGGGTGGAGCAGGGCGGCTGCGCTCATGCCCGAAAGGGAAACCCCGGCATTGGCGAAGCCGAAGAGGGGCACGATGAGGAACGCCACCCACGGGTGTATGGCGTGCTCCAGCCTGTGAAGAGGGGAGGCCGGGTTGTCGGGAAGCCCCGGCGAGGGCCGGAGCGGCACGGTGAGGGCGAGGGCGACACCGGCGAGCGTGGCATGGACACCTGATTTCAGCACGAAGAACCACAGTACCGACCCAAGGAGGAGATAGATCACCAAGCTCGTCACGCCCGCCCGATTGAACCCGGCCAGGACGACGAGAACGACTCCGGCCAGCCCGAGCCACTGCAGGGAGAGATCGGCGGTATAGAACAGCGCGATAATGAGGACCGCCCCAAGGTCGTCGAGGATGGCGAGTGCCGTCAGAAAGATCTTCAGCGATACCGGCACACGGGAGCCCAGGAGGGCGAGAACGCCCAGAGCAAAGGCAATATCGGTTGCGGCCGGGATGGCCCAGCCGCGCAGCGTCTCGGCAGAACCGGCATTCAGCGCGATATAGATGGCAGCTGGCGCGGCCATGCCGGCGGCCGCGGCAATGCCCGGCAGGATGCGGCGGGGCCACGACGCAAGTTGCCCATCGATCAGCTCGCGCTTGATCTCGAGCCCGACCAGCAGGAAGAACACAGCCATCAGGGCGTCGTTGACCCAGTGCAGGACGCTGAGGCCGCCAACATAGGTCTTGAGAATGCCGAAATAGACAGGCGCCGACGCGGCATTCGCCACCAGCAGTCCGATGGCCGAGACGGTCATCAGGATGATGCCACCCGTTGCCTCGCTCTTCAAAAAGGAACGGAGAGTAGATGCTGGGGAACGGTGCCGAGCCGGGCGCATGCCCCTATGACATAGGTCCGCAGTCGCCCTTTACCAACCCAACTTTCCAGGTGTCACAAGAAGACGACTGTGGGCACAATGAAGAGCGACAGCAGGAGCGCATACGATCAGCAGCTTGTCGCACTGACTGCGGTGAGACTACGGTTTTCACTCTGTCGCCGGTGGGTGCGCTCGAACAGGAGGCCTCGATGTTCCTCCGACGCGTCGCTTTGGTATTGGCGTTGCTTGGGCCGGTGCTTCTGCCGTGGGCCGGTCATGCCCAAACGGACTCGAACAAGGAACCGCCCATGCGCGCGGCGCCGCCGCCCGTCATCGTGGTCGACGTCAAGGGCGCGATCGGCGTGGGGACCGGGCACCTGATCGAGGAGGCCCTGTCGCGCGCGCGGAGCGAGCGGGCGGGGCTGGTCGTTCTGCGCCTCGACACCCCGGGCGGCCTGGTGTCCGCCACGCGCGACGTGATCAGCGCCATCCTGGCATCGCCCGTGCCCGTCGCCGTTTTCGTGGCGCCGAGCGGTGCGCGGGCAGCCAGCGCCGGTACCTATATCGCCTATGCCGCCCACGTGGCGGCGATGGCGCCGGGTACGCATCTCGGGGCGGCCACGCCGGTCCAGATGGGCGCGCCGGCCGGCCCGACTCCGCAGCCGCGCCGCGACGGCGACAAGCCGGAGAGCGAGTCGGGCGGCGGCGCGATGGAACGCAAGATCCTGAACGATGCCATCGCCTACCTGCGCAGCCTGGCGCAGCTCCGCGGGCGCAATGCCGAGTGGGCCGAGAAGGCGGTTCGCGAGGGGGCGACGCTGACGGCCGAGGAGGCGGCACGCGAGAACGTCGTCGACCTGCTCGCCGGCAACCTCGGCGATCTGCTCGATCGCCTGGATGGCCGCACGGTGCGCACTGCCGACGGCGAGCACGTGCTCGCCACGCGCCACGCGCGGGTGCTCGAGGTGGAGCCCAGCTGGACGAGCCGCCTGCTCGCCGTCGTCACCGATCCCAACGTCGCCTTCATCCTGCTGATGATCGGCGTCTACGGCATTATCTTCGAGTTCTGGCACCCGGGCCTCGGCGGGCCCGGCATCGTCGGCGCCATCTCCCTGCTCGTCGGTTTGATGGCGCTGTCGGTGCTGCCGATCAACCTCGCCGGCCTCGGCCTGCTGGCGCTGGGCATCGGCATGATGGCGGCCGAGGCCTTCACGCCGGGAATCGGCGTGCTGGGCCTGGGCGGCGTGGTCTCCTTCATCCTGGGCGGATTGTTCCTCTTCGATCCGGCGGGCGCCGACATCGATTTCGCCGTCGCCTGGCCGGTGGTCGTCGGTGCGGCCGTGACCAACGCGCTGCTGTTCGTTGGCCTGCTCGGCATGATCCTGCGCGTGCGCCGCCGCAAGGTGGTGACCGGCACCGAACAGATGATCGGCCTGGAGGGCAGTGTGGTCGATTGGGAAAACGGCCGGGGCCGCATCCGCGTCCACGGCGAGGTCTGGTCGGCGCGCGCTACCGCTCCCCTGGCACCGGGCACGCCGGTGCGGGTCGAGCGGCGCGACGGGCTGACCTTGTACGTCGAACCCAGGGAAGGAACGTGACAATGCCGAATCTCGATTTTCTCGCCTACGTCCTGCCGGTGGTCGTACTGGTCGTCCTGGTCGGCTATGCGGTGCGCATCCTGCGCGAGTATGAGCGCGGCGTAGTGTTCACGCTGGGCCGCCTGCAGGGCGCCAAGGGGCCGGGTCTGATCTTCGTCATCCCGCTGGTGCAGCAGATGGTGCGGGTCGACCTGCGCACCCGCGTGCTCGACGTGCCGCCTCAGGATGTGATCTCGCGCGACAACGTATCGGTTCGCGTCAACGCCGTGGTCTACTACAGGGTCATCGAGCCCGAGAAGGCCATCATCCAGGTCGAGGCCTTCGAGCAGGCGACCAGCCAGCTCGCGCAGACCACGCTGCGATCCGTCGTCGGCCAGCACGAGCTCGACCAGATGCTGGCCGAGCGCGACCGGCTGAACGCCGATGTCCAGCGCATCCTCGACGAGCAGACCGACGCCTGGGGCATAAAGGTGTCGAACGTCGAGCTGAAGCACATCGACCTCGACGAGAAGATGGTCCGTGCCATCGCCCGCCAAGCCGAGGCCGAGCGCCTGCGCCGCGCCAAGATCATCGACGCCGAGGGGGAGCTGCAGGCCGCCGAGAAGCTCGTCGAGGCGGGTGCCATCATGGCGCGCCGGCCGGAATCGATGCAGCTTCGCTATCTCGGCACGCTGGCCAATATTGCCGGGGAAAAGAGCTCCACCATCATCTTTCCGCTGCCGATCGATCTGCTTGGCGGGCTGCGGAGACCATCGGGAGACTCACGATAAAAGCCTTCGAGCAAATCCAGGCAGAGGTTGCTGGACGGAAACCCGGCCATTCCGCGATCGTGCATGGCGAATATGCCCATCGGCGACCGACGTCCCCACGTGAAACTCTGTTCGATAGAGGCTTGCTTGACCATCTTGCATTCAGGCATTTTTCATTGTGGGAAGGAGGTGCGCCGCGTGTAATCCTGTTGCGCCGCGCGGCATTGAGTGACTCGTCACGGAAGCCATCGGGGAATTTGAATATGACCGCAGATGATTTCTTTCTGTTGTCCATCGCATTCGGTGGATTTGTGATCGCGCCTGCGCTTGTTCTCTGGGGTTTCGCGCGCATCACTGATCGAAAGCAGGACGGGAAGCGCGGTCCTGACATCCGGCCCGACGTCGACTCGCCGGGTGCCTCAAATGGTGACGGGCGGAAGGAGGCCGCACGATCAGGGCGGGCAAACGACGTCCTTCGTCGCCTCGCCGATTGGGCAGACACGGCACGGCGTCGCGTGGAACACCCAGACGGTGCCGCCGACGCGGAAGCCTGAAAAGCACGCGCGTCGCAACGAGGATCGAGATCTGCCGATGCCATCCCGGTCGAGGAGCACAAAGCCAATGCACTACCGGCCCATGAGCCGGCTTGCCCTCGCCATAGTGGCGCATTGTCTGGCGCTGCCCGTCGCCGCCCAAACAGTCGTCAACGGCGATTCCATTGAATTGAATGGCAAGACGTACCGGCTCTACGGCATAGACGCGCCAGACGACGGACAAACCTGCCCGGACGGATGGCCGGCAGCATATGAGGCCGAAGCCTACCTCGGCCAGTTGATCGGAGGAAGGACGGTCACTTGCGTGCCGATTGGCCTGCCGCAAAGGAATGAAACGGATGCGATCTGCCGGGCGGACGGCGTCGATATCGGCGCCGCGATGGTGACTGGCGGCATGGCCTATGCCTTCGTTCCCCATTCGGTTCGGTACATAACCCAGGAAGGCGCGGCGGCCAGTGCAAATCGAGGAGTGCACCGGCACAAATGCCTCGCCCCTTGGGCATGGCGAGCGCGCGTGAGACAGTCTGACTGATTATCTCGCGCCCGCGCGACACATCCATCTGCGAATGACCTGTCAACGAAGAGGCGGTCGGTCCGGTGGCCACTGCCTTTTGTGCTCAAACGGCGCCACCGCCGATGCCAGTCCAATTCCATTTCGGCCGGTTGCGGAAGGGAGGCCGCGTTGCCGCTGTTCAGCGGAAGAACACCAGCGTGATCAGGACGAACAGCGGCAGCAGGATGGCGGATGACCAGGCCATGTAGCCGAAGAAGCTCGGCATCCTGATTCCGGCTTCCTCTACCACCGCCTTGACCATGAAATTGGGGGCGTTGCCGATGTAGGTGTTGGCGCCCATGAACACCGCTCCGGCCGAGATCGCGGCCAGCGTCATGGCCAGCGGTCCCATCAGGTTGGCAGCGTCGCCGCCGGCGAGGTTGAAGAACACCAGGTAGGTCGGCGCGTTGTCGAGGAAGCTCGACAGGATTCCGGTCAGCCAGAAGTACCAGATGTTGTTGGGCTGTCCGTCCGAGCCGGTGACCAGGGCGACCAGCGGCGCCAGGGCGCCCTCGCTGCCGACCTTGAGGATGGCGATTGCGGGCGCAATGGTGATGAAGATGCCGGCGAACAGCTTGGCCACCTCCGCCATCGGCCCCCAGCTGAAGCCGTTCTCGACCCGCAATCCACGTCGGGTGAGCACCAGCGACAGAAGCGTGACCGCGATCAGGGACAGGTCGCGCAGAACGTTCTGAAGCTCGAGCGGGACGTGAAAGATCGTGAACTCGACCCCGGGCTTCCAGGTCCCGCTCAGCAGGACGATGCCCACGATGGCGACAAGCAGGATGATGTTGATGCCGCCCTGGATGCGGATCGGCGTCTCAGGCGTCGGGTCCCGCTTGAGATGGCCTTCCTTGCTGTACCAATAGCTGTCGATCGCCCAGAACAGGCCGAGCAGGACCAGGGCGCAAACTAGCATCTCGGTGAACAGATGAGTCGTTGTCCAGAAGAAGTCGACACCCTTTAGAAATCCCAAGAACAGCGGCGGGTCGCCCAGGGGAGTGAGCGCGCCGCCGACGTTGGACACGAGGAAGATGAAGAACACGAAAACGTGGATCTTGTGCCTGCGGTCGTCGTTGGCGCGGATGATGGTGCGGATCAGCAGCATCGACGCGCCGGTGGTCCCCATCCATCCCGCAAGCATGGTGCCGAGCGTCAGCAGGGCCGTGTTCATCGACGGCGAGCCATGCAGGTTGCCTTTGATGTGAATGCCTCCGGTCACGGCGAACAGAGAAAGCAGCAGGACGATGAACGGGATGTAGTCGAGCAGCAGCAGGTGGATCACCTCGTAGGTCGCCGTCGGCACGCCGTGGACCAAGGCGAACGGAACGACGACCAGCAACGCCCAGGCGGCCGACACCTTGCCGAAGTGATGGTGCCAGAACGACGGCACGGCAAGCGGCATGACGGCGATCGACAGCAGGATGCCGATGAACGGCAGCATCCAGATCAGACCGAGTTTTCGTCCATCGACCGCCGGTGCATCCGGTGAGGCGGCCAGAGCAGGAGTGGCGGCGAGAAGCAGCACGAGAAGGGCGATGCCGCCGTTCAGCAATCGATTGTTCATGAGGTCACGCGATGTAGGTGGCAGAGACACCGCCATCGACGGTGAGCGTATGGCCGTTGACGTAGGACGCTGCAGGCGAGGCGAGGAACAGCGCGGCACCCGCGATCTCATGCGGCTCGGCCCAGCGCTTGGCCGGGCAGCGCTGGCGCAGGCGTTCGCCGGCCGGCGAGGCATTGATCTGCGCGTTGGTCTCGGTGGCGAAGAAGCCGGGCGACAGGGCGTTGGAGGTGATGCCGGCGGCGCCGAGCTCCGCGGCAAGGGCGCGGGCCAGCGCCGACAGGCCGCCCTTGGCGGTGGTGTAGGACGAGGCGCCGGGTGTCGCGAGGTCGGCCACGATCGAGGTCACCAGGATCAGGCGGCCCCAGCCGCGCTCGATCATGCCCGGCACTACCAGCTTGACCAGGGCATGAGCGGCGACCAGATCGACGTCGACCAGGCGGGCGAAATCCTCAGGCTCGATCTCGGCGAAGGGCCGCCGGTCGCGTTCGCCGACGTTGTGGACCAGGATATCGATCGGACCGGCGCTCCCTACCGCCTGACGCATGGCTGGCCGGTCTGCCATGTCGAAGGCGAGGGTGCCGGCTTCCAAGCCCGCGTTGTGCAGATTGGCGAGCCGCGGCGCCAGCCGTTCGGCCGAGCGGCCGTGCAGCAGGACCCGGGCGCCGGCCTGGGCGAGCGCCTGGGCGATCTCCCAGCCCAGGCCGCGGCCGGAGCCGGTGATGAGGGCGGTGCGGCCGTCGAGGCGGAACTGATCGGGAAAGATCGACACGGGGCGGGGCATTCGTCTATTGCGGTGCTCCGACTTAGCTTTGTATTGGCGAATGCTGCAACTGCCCAAAGTCATCGGCCATCGCGGCGCGGCGGCCTATTCCGCGGAAAACACGCTGGAATCGTTCCGCGAGGCCCGCCGACGCGGCGCCGCCTGGGTCGAGACCGACATCAAGCTCACCGCCGACGGCGTGCCGATCGTGATGCACGACGATTCGCTGAAACGCACCATGGGCGTCGATCGCCTGGTCGCCAAGACGCCGCGCGCCGAGCTGCCGCCGGGCGTACCGACCTTCGAGGAGGCGATCGCCTGCTTCGACGAGGAGGGCCTGGGCTGCAATGTCGAGATCAAGCCCTGCCCGGGCCGCGAGGCCGAGACGGGCCGCGTCGTGGTCGAGACGCTGCGGCGCTGCTGGCCGGCCCATCTGCCGGCTCCCCTGTTGTCGAGCTTCAAGGACGAGTCCCTGGCGGCGGCCCGCGCCGCGGCACCGGAATTCGCGCGCTCCCTGCTGCTCGGCAGGTTCGTCGAGGATTGGCGGGCGCGGATCGAGGCGGTGGGGGCGTTGGGCGTCAACACCAATGGCGAGAGACTGACGGCGCCGTGGACCTGCGCCATCAAGGACGCCGGCCTGATGCTGGGTGTCTACACCATCGACGATCCCAAGGTGGCGCGCGTGCTGGTCGGCATGGGGGTGGATGTCGTCATCACCGACGCGCCTGACGTCATCCTGGCGGCCCTTGCCGGCAGGGCTTGATTTGGGGGTTGCGTTCTTTACACAGCCTTGGTGGACTGTCATCGGACTGCAATAAAACAGACACATAGCAGTCTTGGCACCCACCGATACATCGGCGGGGTCTTAAGGGAGGTTTAGGTTATGACACGGATTCTATTGTCTTCCGTTGCGGCGGCGGCCGTTCTGGCGAGCGCGCCCGCCTGGGCGCAGACGGAAATCCAATGGTGGCACGCCATGGGCGGCAACCTCGGCGAGACGGTCAACGAGATCGCCGCTGGCTTCAACAAGTCGCAGACCGAGTACAAGGTCACGCCGGTCTACAAGGGTTCCTATACCGAGACCCTGACGGCCGCGATCGCCGCCTTCCGCGCCAAGCAGGCGCCGCACATCGTTCAGGTCTTCGAGGTCGGCACCGCCAACATGATGGCCGCCAAGGGTGCGGTCTATCCGGTGTTCCAGCTCATGGCCGACGCCAAGGAGCCGTTCGACCCCAAGGCCTATATCGGCCCGGTCTACGGCTACTACTCGACGACCGACGGCAAGCTGCTCTCCATGCCGTTCAACTCCTCGACGCCGGTGCTCTACCGCAACAAGGAGCTGATGCAGAAGGCGGGCCTCGATCCCAACAAGTCGCCGACGACCTGGCCGGAGCTGGGCGAGATGGCCAAGAAGGCGGTCGCGGCCGGCGCCAAGTGCGGATTCACGCCGCAATGGCAGACCTGGACCATGATCGAGAACTACGGCGCCTGGCACAACCTGCCGTATGCGACCAAGGCCAACGGCTTCGGCGGCATCGACATCGAGCTA
>WHTW01000126.1:347-2102 GCA_009377525.1 Rhodospirillales bacterium | reverse complement strand
ACAACCTGCCGTATGCGACCAAGGCCAACGGCTTCGGCGGCATCGACATCGAGCTAAAGTTCAATGATGCGCCGCGCGTGAAGTTCATCCAGATGCTGGCCGACTGGAGCAAGGACAAGACCTTCGTCTACGGCGGCCGCGAGGGCAAGTCGACGGCGCTGTTCAACGCCGGCGACTGCGTGTTCCACATCGCCTCGTCGGCCTCCGCCGCGCAGATCGACAAGGCGCTTGGCGCCGGCAAGGCCGGCATCGCCATGATGCCCTATTCGCCCGACGTCGTGCCGAAGCCGCAGAACTCGATCATCGGCGGCGCCACGCTGTGGGTGCTGCAGGGCAAGCCCGCCGCCGAGTACAAGGGCGTCGCCAAATTCTTGAGCTATCTGTCGAGCGCGCCGGTGCAGGCGAAGTGGCACCAGGAGACGGGCTACGTGCCGGTCACGCTGGCGGCCGCCGAGGTCACCGAGAAGGCCGGCTTCTACAAGAAGTTCCCGGGCCGCGACATCGCGGTGAAGGAGCTGACGCTCAACCCGCCGACGGAGAACTCCAAGGGCCTGCGCATCGGCAACTTCGTGCAGATCCGCGACGTCGTCGACGAAGAGCTGGAATCGGTGTGGTCCGGCAAGAAGGACGCCAAGGCCGCTCTCGACGAGGCGGTGAAGCGCGGCAACGAGCTGCTCAAGCGCTTCGAGGCGGCGAACAAGTAGGGCTTCTGCTTGTCATTCCGCAAACTCAGTCAATCCACCTCATGTTCCTCTCCCCCGATAGGGGGAGAGGCCAGGTGAGGGGGAATCGACGTGCATAACCCCCTCACCCAACCTCTCCCCCTATCGGGGGAGAGGAGCTTGAATCGGCGCATTCCCTGACACATGGAAAAGCGCGTCACCTTCAACGAGCGATGGCTGCCCTACCTCCTGGTGGCGCCGCAGATCGTCATCACACTGGTCTTCTTCTTCTGGCCGTCGGGACAGGCGATCTGGCAGTCGGTGTTGGTGGAGGACGCATTCGGCGGCAACACGAAATTCGTCTGGTTCGACAATTTCGTCCACCTGCTCAGCGATCCGAGCTACTACTCGGCGGCGCGCCTGACATTGGTGTTCAGCTTCCTGGTCGCCTCGCTTGGCCTCGCCGTTTCGCTGCTGCTGGCGGTGATGGCCGATCGCATCATCCGTGGCGCCTCGGTCTACAAGAACATCCTCGTGTGGCCCTATGCCGTGGCGCCGGCCGTGGTGGGCGTGCTGTTCGGCTTTCTGTTCAATCCATCGGTCGGCGTCGTCGCCTGGGCACTGGCGGCGATCGGCATCGAGTTCAACTACGTGATCAACGGCAATCAGGCGCTGTTGCTGATCGTGTACGCCGCGGTGTGGAACCAGGTCAGCTACAACTTCCTGTTCTTCCTTGCCGGCCTGCAGTCGATTCCCAAGTCGCTGATCGAGGCGGCCGCCATCGATGGCGCCGGTCCAGGCAGGCGCTTCTGGGACATCGTCTTCCCGCTGCTCTCGCCCACCGGCTTCTTCCTGCTGGTGATCAACATCATCTATGCCTTCTTCGGCACGTTCGGCATCATCGGTTCGCTGACGCAGGGCGGCCCGGGCCAGTCCACCAACATCCTGATTTGGAAGGTCTACAATGACGGCTTCCGCGGCCAGGACCTCGGCGGCGGCGCCATGGAGTGGGAGTACCTGCTCACCGTCGCACGTGTCCTCTAATCCACCCGGACAACCCCACCGATGGGGTACGCCGCCTGTCAGGGCTGGA
>WHTW01000126.1:0-337 GCA_009377525.1 Rhodospirillales bacterium | reverse complement strand
CATCGCCTTTCCGGTGTGGATGACCTTCGTCGCCTCGACCCACGACCAGGAGACCATGCTGCGGCCGCCGGTGCCGATCTGGCCGGGACCCTACCTGCTCGACAACTACTGGACGGTGCTGACCGAAGGCTATCGCAATCGGCCCGGCACCGTGCCGCTCTACATCACGCTCACCAACAGCATGATCATGGCGCTGGGCGTGGCGATCGGAAAGATCCTGATCTCCATCATCGCCGCCTTCGCCATCGTCTACTTCCGCTTTCCGCTGCGCATGTTCTTCTTCTGGGCGATCTTCGTGACGCTGATGCTGCCGGTCGAGGTGCGTATCGTGCCGACC
>WHTW01000125.1 GCA_009377525.1 Rhodospirillales bacterium | reverse complement strand
GACGACCCGCCAGATAGGGCCCTCTACGGAGCCCAAAAAGTCGCAAAAACGAAACTGGCTGCCGCTGACCGTAGTTCTTGACACGATATGCACTCGAGTTATAGTATCGGCTTGTTGCGTTGCTTCCCCGCGTTGCCGCTCTATGCATCGTTGATCCGAGACCAAAAGGCTACGGCAGGCACCGTGCGGCCCGTCCGGCCGCTTGCATGCGGCCTGGACGGGCTCCGGCTCTCCGACGCGGCGATTCCGGTAGCGAAACTGGCGTAACTGTCCGAGCTCGCCGGCAGTCCAAAACCGGTTGCGGAAATTGCGATAATTGCGGGAACTCGTTTTGGACCGCACCCCGTGGGTGAGACAGCAAAAATGCGGGCAGCTGTCGGCAGTGCATGCATCGCCCGGTGGCTTCTCAGCCAGCCGGCTGCCAACGGGTCGAGCTCACCGTGCCGCGGAACTGGCCGCGTCGGGGCCGGCACGGTATAGGCCGGTCCCATGCCCCCGACGGACAGCGCCGCCGCCGCGGCCCGATCGATCGACCGCGACGCGCTGCGGCGCAAGTACCGCGAGGAGCGGGACAAGCGCCTGCGTCCCGACGGCAATGCCCAATACGTGCAGGCGTCCGGCGTGTTCGCGCGCTACCTCGACGATCCCTACACGCCGACCGAGCCGCGCGCCGCGATGACCGATCACGTCACCTTCGCCTTCGTCGGCGGGGGATTCGCCGGCCTGGTGACGGCTGCGCGCCTGGTCGAGGCCGGCGTGAAGGACGTGCGCATCGTCGAGAAAGGCGGCGATTTCGGCGGCACCTGGTACTGGAACCGCTACCCCGGCGCACAGTGCGACACGGCGTCGATGGTCTACATGCCGCTGCTTGAGGAGACCGGTCACCGGCCGACCGAGAAATACGCGCATGCGCCGGAGATCCTGGCGCACTGCCGCCGCATCGGCCGGCATTTCGGCCTCTACGAGAACGCCCTGTTCCACACCGAGGTCGAGGACCTGTCCTGGGATGGTGACCGGTCGTGCTGGGTCGTCCGCACCAACCGCGGCGAGGTCTTCACCGCGCAGTTCATCGGCCTCGGCACCGGTCCGCTGCATGTTCCCAAGCTGCCCGGAATAGCGGGCATCGAGTCGTTCGCCGGGCACTCCTTCCACACCAGCCGCTGGGACTACGCCTATACCGGCGGCGATCCGTTCGGCGCACCGATGACGAAGCTCGCCGACAAGCGTGTCGGCATCATCGGCACCGGCGCCACGGCCGTGCAGTGCGTGCCCTACCTCGCGCAGTCGGCAAAGGAGCTCTTCGTCTTCCAGCGCACACCCTCTTCGGTCGATGTCCGCGCCAACGCGCCGATTGATCCCGGCTGGTTCTCCTCCATTGCCACACCGGGCTGGCAGGGCCGCTGGCTTGATAATTTCACGGCGAACCAGGCGGGCGAGACCGCGACCGAGGACCTGGTGCAGGACGGATGGACCGATCTGTCGCGCCGCATCCGCCAGCGCATCCTGATGCTGCCCAAGGAGCAGCGGACGCGCGAGAACATGCTGGCCGCCTTCGAGGACGCCGATCACGAGAAGATGGAGGAGATCCGCGCCCGCGTCGGCGCGATCGTCCGCGATCCGGCGACGGCGCAAAACCTGAAGGCCTGGTACCGCCAGCTTTGCAAGCGGCCCTGCTTCCACGATTCCTATCTGCAGGCATTCAATCTGCCGGGCGTTCACCTGATCGACACCATCGGCAAGGGTGTGGAGCGCATCACCGCGGCCGGCGTGGTCGCGGCCGGCGTGGAGTATCCGCTGGACTGCCTGATCTACGCATCGGGCTTCGAGGTCGGCACCGAGTATCGCCGCCGCGCCGGCTTCGACCTGACCGGCCGCGGCGGCCTAAAACTCTCCCAGCATTGGAAAGACGGGATGCGCACCAAGCACGGCATGCACGTCCATGGCTTTCCCAACGCCTTCTTCGTGCAGCCGACGCAGGGTGCCAACCTGATCTCCAATGTCCCGCACAACCTGACCGAGGCGGGCCGCACCATCGCGATCGAGGTCAGGCATGCCCTCGATCATGGCTTCCGCGAGATCGAGGTGACGAAGCAGGCCGAGGACGAATGGGTGACCCTGTTGTTGACGGGCATGGGCCGCATGATCGGCGGCGCCGACTGCACGCCCGGCTACTACAACAACGAGGGACAGGATGCCGGCCTCGCCGCGCGCCTGGCTGTCGGCTACCCGGCCGGCGCCGCGGCCTATTTCAAGTACATCGACGAATGGCGCCGGTCCGGCCGCTTCGAGGGGCTGACCCTTCGCTGAAGCGACGCGCTACAGCACGCCGAGCGCCTTCAGCTTCGCAATCTCGTCGGCCGAGTACCCAGCGTCGCGCAGCACCGTCTCCGAATGCTGACCGACGGCGGGCGCGCGGACCGGGGCGACCTTCGTCGCGCCGTCGAGATGGAAGGGACTCGACACGGTGAGACCGGCGCCGTCGGCGAAGGGAACGAGAGCACCGATCTTGCGCGCCTGCGGGTCGTCCGCGGCTTCATCGACCGAGCACACGGGCCCGAACGTCGCGCCGGCCTTTTCGAGGATCGGTCGCCACTCGGCGAGGTCGCGCTTGGCGAAGATGTCGTCGAGGATCGCGGTAAGCGCCGTGGCGTTCGCCCGCCGCAACGGCATCGTCGCAAAGCGCGGATCTTCGGCGAGGTGCTCGGCCTCGATCGCCTTCAGGAAGCTCGTGAGCTGGCGGGCCTCGTTGTGCAGCGCCATCAGGAACCAGCGCCCGTCGCGGCAGCGATAGTGATTGGCGAGCGCGCTTGGCGTCCCGGTCCTCGGCGGCCGGTGCGCGACGTGCTCGCCGAACAGCCGATTCTGCACGAAGCAGCCGTTGGCCCACAGGCCATTCTGCAGGAGCGAGGTCTGCGCGACGCCGCCCCGCCCTGTCTTTTCGCGACGATAGAGCGCCGTGACGATGGCCGCGTAGAGCGCCGTCGCGGTCGGATGGTCTCCCATGCCCGGCATGGACCGGACCGGCTCGGTCTCGGGAGTGGCCCGCACCATGTCCATCAGGCCCGTGCGGGCCCAGTAGGCGGTCGCGTCGAAGCCTGTCCGGGCCGCCTCTTCGCCCGCCTCGCCATAGGCCGTGATCGAGCCATAGACGAGCCGCGGGTTGATCGCCAGGAGGTCGGCGGCGGCGATCTTCAGGCGCTCGCGCACCGGCGGGGGGAAGTTGGTGATGAAGACGTCGGTCGAGCTCAGCAGGCGGTAAAGAACGCTGAGACCCTCGGGGTTCTTGAGATCGATGGCGAGGCTCCGCTTGTTGCGGGACGTCAATTGCCACCAGTAGTCCACGGTCTTGCCGGGGACCGGCGACGAGGCCCGCCATGGATCGCCCGCGCCTGGCGGCTCGATCTTGATCACCTCGGCGCCGAAGTCCGAGAGGATCGTTGCCGCCGCCGGGCCGGCGATCCAGCTCGCGCAATCGATCACCCGCAGACCTGAAAATATTCCATCAACCATCCGACGTTCCCCTACCATTCTCAAAAAGTGACTGCTCGTCAGGCCCGCGTTTTGCCGATCCCGTAAAACGCCGCGCAGTTGTCGCCCAGAATCAGGTCCTTCTCACGTGCCGTGAGGAACGGGCAGTATCTGCGCACGTAGTCGAGCGATTGCTTATAAGTGCAGAAGCGCTCGACGTTGGGCATGTCGGAGCCCCACACCAGTCGCGCCGCCCCCAACTGGTCGCGCAGGCTTTCGGTCAGCGCCTGCGCCTCGGGGTAGGGATAGTCCCAGATGCCGCCATAGGTGATCGGGAACATGACCTCCAGCACCAGCGGCTCGTGGCGGTAGACGGCCAGGAGCTCCTCGGGGAACTCGTAGCGTCCGTTCCTGGCGAAGAAGGCGACCGGCGGGCTCATCGCCAGATGCACGCGCAGATCGCGATGGCGCGCAAGGATCCGCCCCAGCGCCGCGATGTGGCCCATGTACCCCGCCTTGTCGTAGGTCGGTCCCGAGCTCAGCTCGAGGCAGAGCACGATGCCGAGCTCGGCGAGCTTGGCCCAGAACGGCGCCATCTCCTTGGCATCGAGAGGCCAGGGAAAACCGTGGCGGCTCATTGAATCGACGTTGAAGTAGAGGCTGTGGAGCTTCAGCACCTGAAAAGCGTGGTCGACCTTGGCGAACTCAGCCTCCGTGCCTGCCATCGCCTCGTCGACATGCATCATGCCGGTCATGCGACCGGGATACTGCTGCTGGGCGAAGGCGTTCATCTCCGTCATCGCGCCGTAGGAGCCGCCCGCCTGCAGGAGGCAGTGATCGACGCCGGCATACATCATCTGCGACAGCATCAGCTCCGGCGGCGCCGTCATCTCCTGCATGCCGACCGGCATGTACTGGATGACATGGTCCTCGCCCTGGTGCGTGAACTCGAGCTGGCCGAAGCGGCCGACGCGGAAATCGACATCGGCGAGCCCGCTCCAGCCCGCGTCGTCGACCCTGTACAGCGCCTTGGTATCGGCGCGCGCCCAGTCCCGCGTGCGGAAGGTCGAGGCCGCTGTCCGCGTGATCATGCGCTGCAGATAGCGATTGTGGACGTCGCGCGTCGGGTGTCCGCAGGCGCCGATCCAGTGCGTGAACACATGGGCGTGGCAATCTATGATCATGCTTCCCCCTCGGCGAGCATCGTACACTGAACCGGAACCACCGGCAGGGCTGCCGGCGCGGACGTCCGCGTCTCCTGACGCTCGCCCCTAGCCAACCGTCGGGCAGCCATTAGGAAAGCAAGTGCCGGAGAAAATGGCCTACCTGTGCTAATGTGTGCGCCACATCGTGGAGGAAGAGCATGAGTGTGCGTGCGGGGCGCGAATTCCTGGCCATTCCCGGGCCGACGACGGTGCCGGACGAGGTGTTGCGGGCCATGCACCGCCCCGCCGTCGATATCTACTCCGGGCCGCTGTTGGCGCTGACCGACGGTCTGCTGCGCGACGTCGCCCGTGTGTTCAACACCGAGGGTCGCGCCTACATCTACATCTCCAACGGCCACGGCGCCTGGGAAGCCGCCCTCACCAACGTTCTGTCCAAGGGCGACAAGATCCTGGTGCTCGAAAGCGGCCGCTTCGCCATCGGCTGGGGCGAGAGCGCCCGCCGCATGGGCGTCGAGGTCGAGATCCTGAAAGGCGACATGCGCCGCGCCGTGCGGCCCGCCGAGGTCGGGGCCCGGTTGAAGGCCGACAAGGGCAAGACCATCAAGGCCATCCTGGTGGCGCAGATCGACACCGCCTCGGGCGTGGTGAACGACATCGCCGCGATCGGCCAGGCGGTGCGCGCCGCGGGCCACGACGCCCTGCTGATGGTCGACGCCGTGGCGTCGCTCGGCTGCATGCCGTTCAACATGGACGAGTGGGGCGTCGACGTCGCCATGTCGGGTTCGCAGAAGGGCATGATGGCGCCGCCGGGCCTGGGCTTCGTCGCCGCCAACGACCGTGCGCGCGAGGTGCACAAGAAGGCCGGCCTGCGCACACCCTACTGGGACTGGACCGACCGCGAGGGCGACCAGCACTACCAGAAATACGCCGGCACGCCGCCCGAGCACCTGCTGTTCGGCCTGCGTGCGGCGATCGACATGCTGTTCACGGAGGGACTGGAGAACGTGTTCCACCGCCACCGGCTGCTCGCCGAAGCGGTGCGTCGCGCCGTCGGCATCTGGGGCGAGGGCCAGGCGATCGGCTTCAACATCATCGAGCCCAGCGAGCGCTGCGACACGGTCACCGCCGTGCTGATGAACAGCGGCCACAATCCCGAGGCGCTGCGCGCCTATTGCAACGAGAAGTGCGGCGTCATCCTGGGTCACGGCATCGGCGAGTTGTCGGGCAAGGCGTTCCGCGTCGCCCATATGGGCCATGTCAATGCGCCGATGATCCTCGGCACCTTGAGCGTGATCGAGGTGGCGCTCAATGCGCTCGACATCCCGCACGGCAAGGGCGGCGCCCAGGCCGCGATCGACTGGCTGGGCCAGCAAGTCAAGGCGTAGAGTTCTGGAGCGCGGACCTCCAGGTCCGCTCATGATCATGAGCAAGATGCGCGCGTTCCAGAAGAACATGAGCATGAGCGGACCTGGAGGTCCGCGCTCCGATGATGCGCTAGAGCACCGGACGCTTGTCCCGCCACGGCATCGCCTTTTCGTAGGCGTCGCCGGCGCGTAGCACCGTGGGCTCATCGAACAGGCGGCCGACGATCTGGAGCGAGAACGGCAGGCCGCGCGCGTCGAAGCCGCTGCACACCGACAAAGCGGGATTGCCACCGACGTTGAACGCCGCCGTGAGCGACGGCCGCGTGAACAGGCTCGATGGAAGGACGGGCTCGAGCTTTCCCGCCGGCTCGCTGGTCGGCAGCATCAGGAGATCGACCGTCGACAGCACGGCCTGCAGGCTGCGCGCCAGCTCGGTCCGGAGCCGCATCGCCTGGATGTAGTCCTCGGCGCGCACCAGGCCGCCGGCGATGATGCGGTAGCGCAGGCTGGCGCCGAACAGCTCGGGCCGCTTGCGCAGATCGGCCGCGTGGATCGTGAACAGCTCGGAGATCGCGATGATCTTCTTGGCGTCGTCGAACTGCTCGATCGGCGGCAAGGTGACGGGCCGCACGCTTGCACCCAGCCCGCGAAACACGTCGAGCGCCGCCTCGAACGCCGCCATGGTGGCGGCCGACGGTGGCGCTTCCTTTTCCAGCCACGTCGTGGGCACGCCGATGACCAGGCCTTTGACGTTCCCGGTCAGGGCAGCCGCGTAGTCGGGGATGGCTACGTCGGCCGAGCCCGGATCCTCCGGATCATGGCCCGCGATGGTCTGCAGCAAGACCGCGACATCCTCGGTCGTCCAGGCCAGCGGCCCGGCATGATCCTGGCTGAAACAGTTCGGCAGCACGCCGCGGCGGCTGACCAGGCCGTAGGTAGGCTTCAGGCCGGCGACGCCGCAAGCCGCCGCCGGACTGCGGATCGAGCCGCCGGTGTCGCTGCCGAGCGTCGCCGGCGCAAATCCCGCCGCGACCGCAGCGGCCGAGCCCGAGGAGGAGCCAGCAGGTGAGCAGGTGCGATCCCACGGATTGCGCGCCGGCGGGAACAGCACGTCCCACGACGGACCGCCATGGGCGAATTCCCACGTGGCGTTCTTGCCCAGCAACACGCCACCCGCCGCGGCGAGCTTCTCCTGGCAATGCGAATCCCGCGCCGGAACATTGTCCGCCAGCTGCTTGGACATGGCCGTCGTGCGGATCCCTGCGGTCTCGAAGATGTCCTTCAGACAGTATGGGATGCCATGCAGGCGGCTCAGGGGCCCTGAGGCCATGATCGCCGCTTCGGCAGCTTTGGCCTCCGCTTGCGCACGCCCGGCAGTCACGGTGACGAAGCTGTCGAGCTGGTTGTCGAGCATCTCGATCCGGCGAAGACAGGCTTCCGTAAGCTCGACCGGCGACAGCTCGCGCTTGGCGATGAGACGAGACGCTTGGGCGATGGTCAGGAAGGCGAGTTCCGACACCATCAGTCTTTCCCTGGCAGAAACGCGGAAGCCACGAACACATGCGCCGGCTCATCGCCATGCGGCCGGACCGCTGAGAGGCGCTCGGTCATCTGGCGGACATGACCGTAGGCGTCGATCAGCTCGGCCATGAACTCGTCCGGCAGGTCGAGGCCTGCCTGACGGGCGAGACGCACGATGTCGTCGTCGGTGGGGGTCTTGGTCATGATCGCACCTTCCAGCAAGGCCGATCGTATGTCACGCCGGTTGGCCGCTGGTGGGTCAGGTGCTTCCGTAGAGGTGGCAGGCGACCAGGCGATCCTCGACGTGGACCAATGGAGGCTCCTGCTGGGCGCAGCGCGGCATGGCATGCGGGCAGCGCGGATGGAAGTGGCAGCCGGATGGCGGATTGAGCGGACTCGGCACCTCGCCTGCCAGCGGCTCGTCCTCGCGGCGTTCGTCGGGATGGCTGGGCAGGGCGGCGGCGAACAGCGCCTTGGTGTAGGGATGCTGCGGGTTGCCGGCGATCGCGCGCGCCTCGCCGCTTTCGACGATCTTGCCGAGATACATCACCACGATCTGGTGGCTCATATGCGCCACGGCGGCGAGGTCGTGGGCGATGAAGAGGTAGGAGAGGCCAAGCCGTGCCTGCAGGTCGCGCAGCAGGTTCAGGATCTGGGCGCGGATCGACACATCGAGCGCCGATACCGGCTCATCCAGCACGACCAGCTTGGGTGACAGGACCAGCGCGCGGGCGATGGCGATGCGCTGGCGCTGGCCGCCCGAGAATTCGTGCGGGAAGAGATCGGCCGATCGTCCCGGCAGGCCGACCAGGTCGAGCAGCGCCAGCGTGCGCCGGCGCACCTCGGTGGGCTCGACGGTCTCGTTGGTGATCAGCGGCTCGGCGATGATGGCGCTGATGCGCATGCGCGGATTGAGCGAGGCATACGGATCCTGGAACACCGCCTGCACGGACTTGCGGTAGTGGCGGCGTCCGGCCACGTCCAGCCCGGCGAGCTCGCGGTCCTCGAACAGCATGGTGCCGGCGGTGGGTTCCTCCAGCCCCAGCACGAGCTTGGCGGTCGTGGTCTTGCCGCACCCCGATTCGCCCACCACGCCCAGGGTCTTGCCGACCTCGATCGTGAAGGAGATGCCGTCGACCGCGCGCACGACGCCGCGCTGGCCGCCGAAGATGCCGCGACGGGCGGGGAAGTGCTTGGTGAGCTCGGCGGCCTGGACGACGGCGGTCATGACGCGGCCTTGGCACTGGCATCAATCGGCGCAAGCCAGCAGCGCGCCCTTATCTCGGGGTCGATGGCGAATTCCGGCGGCGCTTCGGCCCGGCAGCGGTCGAACGCCTCGGGACAGCGCGGCGCGAAGGCGCAGCCGGGCGGCATCGAGGCTAGATCGGGCGGCTGGCCGTCGATCGCGGTGAGGTGGTCGCGATTGTCGGCCATGCGCGGAATCGAGCCCAGCAGAGCCTTGGTGTAGGGATGCATCGGCCGCGAGAAGATGCGCGACACCGGCCCGTGTTCGACGACGCGGCCGGCATACATGACGGCGAGCTGGTCGCACATCTTGGCGACGATGCCGAGATTGTGGGTGATGAAGATCAGCGCCAGCCCGTGCTCGCGCTGCAGGTCGCGCAGGAGCTTCAGGTATTGCGCCTGAATGGTGAGGTCGAGGCTGGTGGTCGGTTCGTCGGCGATCAGGAGCCTGGGCTCACAGGAGATGCCGACGGCGCCGACGATGCGCTGGCGCATGCCGCCCGACATCTCGTGCGGGAACTGCCTGACGCGGGTCTCGGGCGAGGCGATGCGCACCGAGCGGATCAGCTCGATCGCGCGCTTCCAGGCGCTGGCGCGGCTGGCGCCCTCGTGCACGCGGATCGGCTCGCCGACCTGGTCGCCGATGGTGAACAGGGGGTTCAGCGAGGCCATCGGGTCCTGCAGGATCATGGCGATGCGCTTGCCGCGCACCTCGCGCATCTCGGCGTCGGATTTGTCCAGAAGGTTCTCGCCCTCGAACATCATGCGGCCGCTCGTGATGCGCGCCGCCGCCGGCAGGAGTCGCAGGATGGTGAGGGCCAGCGTGCTCTTGCCCGAGCCCGATTCGCCCACGATACCCAGCGTCTCGCCGGCTTCGAGGCGCAGCGTCACCTCGTCGACGGCGCGCACCACGCGCGTGCCCTGCTGGGAGACGTAGTGCGTGGACAGGTTTTCAAGCGACAAGAGGGGTGAGGGCATGGCTACAACTGACGCAGTTGCGGGTCGAGCTTCACGCGCAGCCAGTCGCCCAAAAGGTTGGCCGACAGGACCATCAGCATGATGCAGATGCCGGGGAACACCGTGAGCCACCAATAGCCCACCATCAGGCCCTTCTTGCCGTCGGCCATCATCAGGCCCCAGGCCGGCTTGGGCGGCGGCACGCCGACGCCGAGGAACGACAGTGAGGCCTCGGTGACGATCACCACGCCCAGCATCAGCGTGGCCAGCACGACGGCGGAGTTGGTGACGTTGGGCAGGATGTGGCGCCACATGATCAGCGACTTGGAGCAGCCGGCGACCACCGCCAGCCGAACGAACTCGCGCTGCTTCAGCGAGAGCACCTCGCCGCGGATGACCCGGGCGTAGCGCGTCCAGTAGACCAGGCCCAGGATGAGGATGATGTTGAGCTCGCTGGGGCCGACGATGGCGGCGAGGAAGATGGCGAAGGTCAGCGCCGGCAGGGCGAGCCAGGTGTCGGTGATGCGCATCACCACCTGGTCGGCCCAGCCGCCGAGATAGCCCGAGACGATGCCGAGCAGCGTGCCGATGCCGCCCGCGACCAGCACGGCGGTGATGCCCACGACCATGGAGACGCGCGCGCCGAAGATCAGGCGCGACAGCACGTCCCGGCCGACATGATCGGTGCCCAGCGGATAGACCACGCTGCCACCTTCCAGCCAGAACGGCGGCTTGAAGCGGCGGGCCAGGCTGCCGATCTGCGGATCGTGCGGCGCCAGCAGATCGGCGAACACCGCGACGAAGGCGATGAACAGCAGGATCGACACCGGGATCAGCGGGAAGCCCTTCAGCCGCCAGAACGGCGCGGACGAGGCGACAGTGTCGGTCGTGACGGGGGCGATGACAGTCATGGCCGTCAGCTTTCCAGGCGGATGCGCGGATCGATCAGGGCGTAGAGGATGTCGACCAGCAGGTTGACCAGCACGATCATGGCGCCGCCGATGATGACGACGCCCTGGACGACGGGGAAATCGCGGAAGGTGATGCCCTCGTAGAGCAGCCGGCCGATGCCCGGCCAGGCGAACACCGTCTCGACCACGACCGCGACGTTGATCATGACGACGAGGTTGATGCCGGCCAGCGTGATCACCGGGATCAGGGCGTTCTTCAGCGCGTGCTTGCCGATCACCAGCGCCTCGGGCAGGCCTTTCAACCGCGCCAGCTTGATGTACTCCGAGCCCAGCACTTCCAGCATGGAAGACCGCGTGAGCCGCATGTGGGCGGCGGCGAAGTACCAGCCGAGCGTGAAGGCGGGCATCAGGAGATGCGCCACGCCGCCCGAGCCGGAGGAGGGCAGCCAGCCGAGATAGACCGAGAAGAACAGGATCAGCACCAGCCCGACCCAGAAGGAGGGCAGCGACAGGCCGAGCAGGGCGAAGATCTTGCCGGCCGAGTCCCAGAAGCCGTCGACGCGCACGGCGGCCAAGATGCCGCTCGGGATGCCGATCAGCAGCGACAGCGCCATGGCGACAGCCGCCAGCAGGAGCGAGTGCGGCAGGCGCTGGAAATAGAGCTCCAGCACCGGCGTGCGATAGTAGAAGGACTGGCCGAGATCGCCGGCGGCCAGGTTCGCCATGAAATGCCAGTACTGCTCCCACAATGGCTGATCGAGCCCGAGCTGGTGGCGTATGTTCTCGATGTCCTCGGGGCTGGCGCCGGGCTCGACCAGCAGGCTCACCGGGTCGCCGGTGACGCGCACGAACAGGAAGATGGTGACCGACAGCAGGAACAGCGACAGCAGGGAGTAGCCGACGCGACGCGCGATGTACTGCTTCATGGCAGAACGTTCGTGGCTGGGCACGCGCCACTCCAGTGGCGCGTCTCGTCGGAGCGCGGACCTCCAGGTCCGCTCATGATCATGATGCGGACCTGGAGGTCCGCGCTCCGCATGACCATGACACGCCACTGGAGTGGCGCGCCCCCAGCGAAGTCGTACATGTTCACGCCTTCCCCTTCAGCGTCATGTCCTCATAGGGCGCCGTGTAGGCGAAGCCCTTGATCAGGCCGAAGCCTGATTGACCGACGCGCGGGCCGACGCCGGAGATGAAGGCGAGCTGGAAGATCGGCGCGTACATCGCCTTGTCGTGCACCGCCTGCTGCAGGCGATGCAGGATGGCCTCGCGCCTGGCGCGGTCCATCTGGACGGCCTGCTCGGCAAACAGGGCGTCGATGTCGGGGTAGCTGCCGTAGGCATAGGTGCCGCCCTTGGCGACGAAGGCCTCGGCGCGCGTCGCGCAGTTGCCGAAGGCGCCGGACGCGCCCTGCACGATGTTCTTGAGCTTCTTCTCGGAGTAGGCCTTGAAGAAGGCGGCGCGCTCCAGAGGGCGCAGCCTCACGCGGATGCCGACCTCACGCAGGTTGTTCAGCGCGACCTCGCCGATATTGGCGTAGGAAGTATCGCAGTAGTAATCCCCGGCATCGAAGCCGCGGGCGTGGCCGGCTTCGGCCAGGAGCTTGCGGGCGCTTGCCGGGTCGTACACCGGCGTGGGCGGCTGCCAGTAGAACTCGAAGTTCACCGGGAAGATGCTGCCGGTCGCCCGTGAATGACCGAGGGTGAGCGCTTCGTTGATGGTCTTGAGGTCGAGTGCGAGGCTGACGGCCTGCCGCAGGCGACGGTCATGCCATGGCGACTGGGGATCCCATTGATCGGGGAAGTAGAGCCAGAACGGTGCCGAGCTCAGCGCGGGGTTGATCGTAAGCCCAGGCGTGCGCTGCAATTCGTCGGCCAGCTCGCCGCGGATCGAATAGGCGATGTCGACCTCACTGCGCTGCAGGGCGGCAAGCCGCGTCGCCTCGTCGGGGATCACCTTGAAGACCAGCCGCTTGATGGTCGGCTTTTTGCGCCAGTACTCCTCGAAGGCCTCGCACACCAGCTCGACGCCCGGCGTGAAGGACACGAACTTGTACGGCCCCGCGCCGACCGGCGCCTTCTTGAAGCCCTCGTCGCCGACCTGCTCGAGGTACTTTTTGGGAACGATCCAGCCCGCCCCGGAGGCGCCGGCATAGAAGGTCAGGAAATCCGGCCAGGGCTCCTTGAGGCGGATGGTCAGTCGGTGCGGATCGTGGATGTCGACACGCGCGACACGATCCTTCAGGGACTTGCTCGCGGCGCCACGATAGCGCTCCAGCGAGAACTTGACGTCCTCGGCCGTCAGCGGATCGCCGTTGTGGAACTTCACACCCTTGCGCAGCGACAGCGCATAGCTCAGCCCGTCGGCCGACATGGTGCCGGATTCCGCCAGGCACGGCGCCATCGGATCGTCCGGCATCGCCTTCAGGACGGCGTCGTGCATGGCGTAGAGCAGCATGAAAGGCGTGATGATGCCGGGGGTCTCCGCCGGGTCGAACCAGGTCGGCGCCAGCGAGACGTGCACGCCGACGCGCAATTCGCCGTCGGGTGCGCCCGCTGCCGGCTTCGCGGCGGAGGCGATCAGGCCCAGTGCCGCGAGCCCCATGAGGTCGCGGCGTGTCGTAAGCGCACTTTGACTCAGGGACGTACGCATGTGGTCACTCCCTTCAGTCGGTGGCTGGATCAGGTCTGCTTGATGGTCACGTCCTCGTACGGTGCTGAATAGGCATGGCCGCGGATCAGGCCGAGGCCGGATTCGCCCACGCGCTTGCCCACGCCGTTGATGAAGGCGAGCTGCCAGATCGGCGCGTAGACCGAGCGTTCGTGCACGATCTGCTGGATGCGCTGCAGCATGGTGGTGCGCTTGGCGACGTCGAGCTCGGCCGCCTGCTCGGCGAACAGCGTATCGATCTCGGGATAACTGCCATAGGCGTAGGCGCCGCCCTTGACGACAAAGGCCTCCAGCCGCGTCGCGGCGTTGCCGAAGGCGCCGGACGCGCCCTGGATGATGTTCTTCAGCTTCTTCTCGGAATAGCCGCTGAAGAAGGCGGCACGCTCGAGCGGCCGGAGCTTCACGCGGATACCGGCTTCCTGCAGGTTGTTCAGCACCGCTTCGCCCAGGTTGGCGTACGACGAGTCGCAGTAGTAGTCGCCGGCATCGAAGCCGTTGCCGAAGCCCGCGTCGGCCAGGAGCTTCTTGGCCTTGGCGAGATCGTACACCGCCGCCGGCGCCTTCCAGTAGAAGTCGAAGGTGTCGGGAATGATGCTGTTGGTGATCGGCGAATAGCCCAACGTCAGTGCCTCGGAGATCGACTTGTAGTCGATGGCGAGCCGCGCCGCGTCGCGCACGCGCTGGTCGTGCCACGGCGACTTGGGATCCCACTGGTCGGGGAAGTAGAGCCAGAAGCAGCCCTGGATCACCACCGGCTTCAGCGACAGGCCGGGCGTTTTCTTCAGCTCCTCGGCGAGCTCGCCGCGGATGGAGTAGGCGAGGTCGACCTCGCCGCGCTTCAACGCCGCCAACCGCGTCGCTTCCTCGGGTACGACCTTGAAGACCAGTCGCTTCACCGCGGGAATTTTGCGCCAGTAACCTTCGAAGGCCTCGAACACCAATTCGACGCCGGGTGTGAAGGAAACGAAGCGATACGGTCCCGCACCGACTGGCGCCTTCTTGAAGCCGTCCTCGCCGACCTGCTGGACGTATTTCTTGGGGACAATCCAGCCCGCGCCGGTGGCCGAGCCGTAGAAAGTCAGGAAGTCCGGCCATGGCTTCTTCAGCACGAAGCGCACGCGCCGCTCGTCAGGCGTCTCGACGGCTGCCACGCGCTCCTTCATCAGGGCGGCCGAGGTGCCGCGATAGCGCTCGAAGGAGAATTTCACGTCCTCCGCCGTCACCGGCTCGCCGTTGTGGAACTTCGCGCCGGCGCGCACGGTGAACTCGTAGCTGAGCCCGTCCGGCGCCGTCTTCCAGGCCTCCGCCAGGCACGGCTCGGCGGCATTGCCGGGCATCGGCTTCACCATCGCGTCGTGCAACGCGTACATCAGCAGGAAGGGTGTGATCATGCCCGGCGTCTCGGCCGGGTCGAACCAGGTGGGCGCGAGCGAGAAATGCACCGCCCAGGTCAGTTGCCCCTGTGGGCTGCCGGCAAAGGCCGGGCGCTGGGCACCGGCAACAAGGCCCAATGCCGAGAGAACCAGCAGCTCCCGGCGGCCAAACGCGTCTGCTCTTGCCTTCCCGTCCATTGATGCCTCCCAGACGGCCCCTTTGGATGGAGCCTTCGTGCAATGCCGGAATCGTAAGGACGCGACTGTTGGGATCATGGCCGTGCCGCGGCGCGTGGCGCGCGGTGATGCGACGGCATCCGATCCCCGTGGAACTCTCTTAAGCCTCCCTGATCTCATTGCCCGCTTGGACCGCGAGATCTTTCCGCGGACGTTAGGCGCAAGGCCGGGATCGGGCAACGGAATTCCGCTGGCCAGGATGCGCGTCGTGGCTTGCCCCTTGCACGGGCCCGTGATCAGAGTCCGTGGGGACAGGGAGTTGCAGAAGCATGAACCGCCTTACACGACGGGCCGCCCTTGTGGGCGCGTCCGCCTTGCCATTCGTCGGGGCCGCGCGCGCGCAGTCTCGCTACCCCGATAAGCCGATCCGGCTGGTCATCCCCTGGACGGCCGGCGGGCCGGCCGACGCCGGCTTCCGCATCATGGCGCAGTCGGCGTCCAAGAAGCTCGGCCAGCAGGTCGTGGTCGAGAACAAGGCGGGTGCCTCGGGCATCATGGGCGCCATGGCGCTGCAGGAGGCCAAGCCCGACGGCTACGTCATCTCGCAGATGCATATGAGCGTGCTGCGCCAGCCGCTCTTGAACAAGTCGCTGACCTACCATCCGATCAACGACCTGACCTACATCCTGCAGATCACCGGCTTCGTCATGGGCGTGGTGGTGCGCGCCGACGCCCCGTGGAAGACGCTGCCCGAGATGCTGGCCTACGCCAAGGCCGACCCCGGCAAGATGAACTGGGGCGCGCTCGGCATCGGCTCGACCCAGCATCTCGCCATGGAGCAGGTCGGCATGACGCAGGGCCTGAGCTGGACGCACGCGCCCTATCGCGGCACGGCGGATACGCTGCGCGCCCTGCTGGGTGGCGAGATCGACTTCGCCTCGGAGTCCTCCGGCTGGGCGCCGATGGTCCGGGCCGGCCAGCTGCACCTGCTGGCGGTGTTCACTGCCCAGCGCGCCAAGCGCTTCCCAGACGTGCCGACCGTGCGCGAGCTGGGCTACGATGTCGTCATCGACAGCCCGGGCGGCCTGATCGGTTCCAAGGGCATGGACCCCGCCGTGGTCACGGTGCTGGCCGACGCCTTCCGCGCCGCTGCGCAGGAGCCCGAGCATCTGAAGTTCCTCGACAGCATGGATCAGCCGCTTATTCTGCTCGACGGTCCCGCCTATCGCGCCGAGATGGCGAAGACCTATGAACAGGAGCGGGCGCTGCTGCGTCGCTTGAACCTGCTGCCTGCGTGACAACAATCGGGAGGCCGGCCATGTCGGAAGAACACAAGAGAGTGATGCAGCGTTTCGAGGAGCGCCTGGCGCGCCTTGAGGCACTGCGCCACGAGATGCCGGCGCGCTGGCAGATTTTCCACCTGCACAATGCGCTGAGCGCCCTGCCGCACGACCACAGCACCGCCGACCTGCATCTCGACGAGTTCGACCGGCATGAACTTGCCAAGGAATATCCGGAACTCGAGGCCGACAAGGTGCCGACGGTCGAGGAGATAAGGGCACGGTTCGACAACCTCGCCGGCGGGATGCTCTAGGTCAGCGGGACGGCCGCCAAACGCGGTCTCCTTTCTCCAGGTTATCCTCGGACGAGGCCCGTCGATAGCGGTCGTCGCCTGCCATATGCTCGGCGGGCATGCTGACGCTGCGCCAGATCGAGGTCATCAGGGCCATCATGGTGACCGGAACCGTGGGCGGCGCGGCTCGCCTGCTCAACGTCTCCTCGCCGGGCATCAGCCGCGTCATGAAGCATGCCGAGACCGTCCTCGGCCTGAAACTGTTCAGCCGCCGCCACGGCCGCTACACGCCGAGCACCGAGGCGCGCGACATCTTCAACCAGGTCAATGCCGTCTACGGCAAGGTCGGCGACCTGCAATACGTCATCCGTCGCCTTTCGCAGGGCGCGGACTCCGAGCTCCGGGTCGGCTCGGTGCCCAGCATCTCCAACGTCATGGTGCCGCGCGCCATCGAGGGCGTGCGCAAGCGCTTTCCCAACCTGCTGATCGACATGGACGTGCTGAAGTTCGAGGAGGCGCTCGACTATATCCTGCTGGGCAAGGGCGAGGCCGTCGCCATGAGCTCGCGCTTCGACCATCCCATGATGACCTTCGAGCCGCTGGCCAAGGGCCGGCTGTTCTGCATCGTGCCCGAGCGCCACGCGCTGGCGCGCAGGAGCCGCATCCCGGCCGCCGACATCGTGCGTCATCCGCTGATCGGCATCGATCCCAACGATCCCTATGGCCGCATCATGGCCGATCTATTTGCGCGGCTGGGCCTCACCTACGAGGTCACGATCAAGGCGCGCTTTGGCACCATGGTGTGTGCCCTGGTAGGACGCGGGCTCGGCATCGCCGTGATCGACGAGTTCACCCTGGCCGCGGACAACTGGCCGGGCATCGTCGCCCTGCCGATCGTCGAATCGACGGAGTTCGAGACATTCATCGCCTTTCGACGCGACGCCATCCTGTCGAGCTACTGCGAGCATTTCATCGCGCTGTTGCGCCGGGAGATGGAAGCGCTCCATGCGACGAAAGCCGGCCGTGGTAGGAAGTAACCTCAGGTTTGCAGAAATCACAATCTTGATAATGGACGTTACTTTTCTGTTGCGGCATCAATCGCGCCACGGAGCGGCCGCAAGACCACGAACAGAATTAAGGCAGGAGACGCGGCGATGGGCTCACGCATGCTGGTTGGCCTGATCGGCACCAACATCCAGAAGTCACTGGCGCCGGCCCTGCACGAGGATGCTTTCACGGCGGCAGGTGTCGCGGGTCACTACCACCTGATGGACGTCTCGACCCTGCAGGGCCGCCGGCTCGAAGACTTGCTGGCCGCGGCGCGCACCGCGGGCTTCGCCGGCGTCAACATCACCCATCCCTTCAAGGAAGCGGTGATCCCGCTGCTCGACGCCGTCTCGACCGAGGCAACGGAGATCGGTGCGGTCAACACGGTGGTGTTCGACAAGAGCGGCCGCACCACCGGCCACAACACCGACTGTTCGGGCTTCCGCCAGGCCTTCATCGAGACCTTCGGTTCGGACGCGGTGCGCGGCAAGCCGGTGCTGCTGCTAGGCGCCGGCGGGGCAGGGCGTGCGGTCGCCGTGGCGCTGATGGCGCTGGGCGCGTCGACTGTGCGGATCTACGACCAGGACCAGGCGCGCGCCACCGGGCTCTGCGCCGATCTCATCATGCGCTTCGGCGCCGATCGCTGCGAGCTGTTGACCGATCCGCAAACGGCAGCCGAGCAGGTCGCCGGCATCGTCAATGCGACGCCGGTGGGCATGACCGGTTACCCCGGCCTGCCGCTTCCGGTGCGCCTGATCCAGAGGCATCATTTCGTCGCCGACGTGATCTACACGCCGATCGACACCAAGTTCGTGCTGGCCGCCCAGAAGAAGGGCTGCCGCGCCATGAATGGCGGCGGCATGTGCGTGCATCAGGCCGTCGATGCCTTCCGCCATTTCACCGGCCTCGTGCCCGACGTCGCGCGCATGAAGCATACCTTCGAGGCCGCCTGCGCTGCCCGCGACACGGCTTCTTCGACGGGAGGACCGAAATGAAGACAGCCATCGCCACGGTCTGCCTGAGCGGTGCACTCGACGACAAGCTGGAAGCCATCGCCAACGCGGGCTTCGAACGCGTCGAGCTGTTCGAGAACGACCTTCTGTCATTCAACGGCTCGCCCGCCGACGTACGGCGCATGATCGAAGACTACAGACTTCGAACCATCACCTTCCAGCCGTTCCGGGATTTCGAGGGCATGCCGCCCGCCTTGCGCGAGCGCGCGCTGACCCGCGCCGAGCGCAAGTTCGACGTCATGGAGGCGCTCGGCTGCGATCTCCTGATGGTGTGCTCCAACGTCTCGCCCGACAGCCTGGGCGGCATCGACCGCGCTGCTGCCGACCTGCGCGAGCTGGGTGACCGCGCCGCCCGCCGCGGCATGCGCGTCGCCTTCGAGGCGCTGGCCTGGGGGCGGCACGTCAACGACTACCGTGATGCCTGGGAGGCCGTGCGGCGCGCCGATCATCCTGCGGTTGGCCTGGTGCTCGACAGCTTCCACATCCTGGCACGCGGCACGGACCTTTCCGCCATCCGCGCCATCCCGCACGACCGCATCTTCCTGGTCCAGGCTGCCGATGCGCCCAGGCTCGACATGGACTACCTGTCGTGGAGCCGGCACTTCCGCAACTTTCCGGGCCAAGGCGACTTTCCCCTCGACGACTTCATGGATGCGCTGGCGGCCACCGGCTTCGACGGCCTGTTCTCCCTGGAGATCTTCAACGACCAATTCCGCAGCGGCTCGACGCGTCAGGTCGCGATCGACGGCCACCGCTCGCTCATCTACCTGCTCGACCGGCTGCACTCGCGTTCGGGTCACACCGTCGCCGGCCTGACGCCGATGCCGGCGCGGGCGAAGTGCCTGGGCGTCGAGTTCATCGAGTTCGCCTTGGACGATCAGGCGGCCGTCGACTTCGAACGCATGTTGCTGGGGTTGGGGTTTCGCCGCGCCGGCCAGCACGTCTCCAAGCAGGTCACGCGATGGTGTCAGGGCGACATCAACATCGTGGTCAATACCGAGAAGGAGGGCTTTGCCCACTCCTACAACATCACACACGGCACGGCGGTCTGCGCGCTGGGCCTGCGCGTCGACGATGCCGCCGCCACGCTCGACCGCGCCCAGCTCCTGCTCGACATGCCGTTCCGCCAGGCCGTCGGGCCGGGCGAGCTGGAGATTCCCGCGGTGCGCGGCCTGGGCGGCAGCCTGATCTATTTCATCGATTCCAAGACCGATCTGGGCCGCGTCTGGGACATCGAGTTTCGCGCCGTGGCGGACGGCTCAGCGAAAGGCGCCGCCGGCCTGCAGCGGGTCGATCATCTGCAGCAGGTGATGCTTTACGACGAGATGCTGAGCTGGCTGCTGTTCTACACGTCGCTGCTCGAGGTCGAGAAGACGCCGGCGCAGGACGTGCTCGATCCCGGCGGGCTGGTGAAGAGCCAGGTGGTGCAATCCGATGACGGCCGGCTGCGCCTGATACTGAACGGCTCGCAGTCCGGCCGCACCCAGACCTCGCGCTTCCTGTCGGAGGCCTTCGGCTCGGGGGTGCAGCACATCGCTCTGTCGACCGACGACCTTTTGGCAACGGTGCGCCGGCTCGAGACGAATGGCGTGAAGGTGCTGCCGGTGCCCGAGAACTACTACGACGACCTCGAAGCCAAGAGCGAGCTCACGATGGAGCTGATCGGCACGCTCAAGGCGCACAACATCTTCTACGACCGCGAAGGCGATGCCGAGTATTTCCAGGTCTACACGACCGCCATCGAGGACCGCTTCTTCTTTGAGATCGTCGAGCGCCGCGGCTATCGCGGCTACGGCGCCGTCAATGCGCCCATCCGGCTGGCCGCGCAGGCGAGGCTGGCCGCGTCGCTCATTCAATCGTAGAACTGCGGCGAACGCTTCTCTCCTATGAAGCCGGATGATAGCGGCGTGCCACCGCGATGCCGGCGATGACGAACAGGATCAGCACCAGGAGCTGCGCCACGGCAAAGGGCGCCTCCGAGCCGGTGGGCGCGAACTTGTTCAAGTAGGCGAACTTCTGGAACGACTGCACGACGCCCACGAAGACGTTGAGATAGAGCGCGAAGATGGCGGTGCCGACATAGACCACGCGCCACCGGCCGGCGAGTTTCTTGCCGTAGATCGCATACAGCGCCACGGCCAGCACGATCAGCGACATCGCACCGACGACGTGCGCCGGGGTGAGGCCCTTGATGGGAAAGAAGTAGCCGCTGACGCTGGTAAGGATCGTCGAGATCAGGAAGAAGGCGTTCCAGCCCGCGATCGGCGCGCTCTGCAGCATCAGCCCGACGACCACGAAGCCGGTCATGATACCGACGAGGCTGATGACGACGTGCAGGAAGGTGAATGTCTCGACCGACATACCCAGGACCATGGCGTACTCCACTGTAGTGGCCGCAAGCTTATCGCATGGATGCTGCATCGGATAAGCCTTTCCCGCGCCACAATGCTTCGCGATCCCGGCATTCCCCTCAAGTGATGGAGAGAACATGCCTGCTTCGATTGCGCGCCGCGGTCTCCTCGCGGCTCCGCTGCTGGCTCTTCCGGCCTTCGCCAACGATGCAACATCGCCGCTGGCCGAGCTCGAGCGTCGCAACGGTGGGCGGCTCGGCGTGGCGGCGCTCGATACGGCGAGCGGACGGCGCGTCGGTCATCAAGCCGATGAGCTCTTCGCGCTATGCAGCACCTTCAAGTTTCTGGCCGCTGCCTTCGTCCTGGCGCGGGTCGATCGCGGCGAGGAGAAGCTCGATCGCCGCGTCGTCTTCTCCGACAAGGACCTCGTCACCTATTCGCCGGTGACCAAGAACCATGTCGGTCCCGGCGGCTTGTCGATGGCGGAGATCTGCGAGGCGGCGGTGACGCTGAGCGACAACACGGCAGGCAACCTGATGTTTGCAAGCTTCGGCGGTCCGTCCGGGCTGACCTCCTATGTGCGGT
>WHTW01000124.1 GCA_009377525.1 Rhodospirillales bacterium | reverse complement strand
CAAGGGCTGGCGGCCGCGACGCCGCCGAACATTGGGTTCAAGGACGATCTCGACCAACTCAATCCCCCTGTTTACGCCGCCGCACCCGTCCGCCGGCCTTTGCCGGCGAACGGATGGGCGCGAAGGCATCGTGCCACCCCAACTGGACCGCCGGCTGGCTGGCCGTTCTCCCCCGAGCAACGGCATGACAGTCCGGCGATCCTACACGACACCCAGCGGAAGTGTCCCCTGGCCCTTTAGGAGGCCGGAGGATCTTGCTTGCCCAAGGCACATTCCGTCCGGCCGATACCGACCGGACGGAACACGCTTGGGATCAGTTGGAAGCAGATCCCAGCGGCAGGCCCGAAGCGTCGAGCTGGCCCTCGCGGCGCAGCACGACCGATTCCGGCGCTTCGACCTCGGGCAGCGGCTTGCTGGGATCGACCGCCCGCACGACCGCCACGATGCGCTTGTCGCCCGAGCTCGCATCCTCGACGACCAGTCGGCGCCAGCCCTGCTTCTCCCAGTACTTGACGTCGGCCGGCAGGACCTGGGTGTAGAGCATGTTGCAGCCCCGGCTCTCGGCCAGCTTGCGGGCGCGCTCGAGCAGGAGCTGCCCGATATTGTGGCCGCGGAAGCGCTGGACGACGGCCAGCCGCTCGGGCATGGCGAACGACTGGAACCAGCGGACCCTGAGCGTGCCCACCGGCTCGTCGCCGACATAGGCGATGATGTGGGTGGCGCCGAAGTCGTGGCCGTCGAACTCCTCGGAATACGGCACGTCGAGCTCGCCGATGAAGCAGGCGGCGCGCACCGCGAAGGCCTGCAGCGAGTCTTCCATGCGGATGGCAAGCTTGGTGGTGACCGCTTCGCCACCGATGGATTGCGTAGTGCTCATTGTCTGTGTCCCCCTCAATTGGCGCGACGTTCCGTCCAGCCCGCATGCGGATTGGAAGCCCCTCGGTCCATCGATCGTTCCAGGATTCCTGGCATGTCGAGCCGATCCTCAGGCCGGTTCAGTACCATGGGATCGGTGACAACGGTCGGCCGCATCTTTTCGTCGACCTCGATGTCGCACGCGTAGGCTCCGTACTCGTGGTCGGAGAAGTGGAAAATCTTATCGTCGACTCTGTGGAAGCCGCCGCGCTCGAAGATCGGCCAGAGCCGGCGCTGGCCGTGCAGGTATGCCTTGGTGTAGCCCTTCTTGCGCCCTAGCTCTATGGCCCAGCGCAGGAGAGGCAGGAAGAGGCGGAAGAGGCCCATCGAGCGGTAGCGCTTGAGGACGACGGCGCGCTCGAGCTTGATGAAGGTCGCGAACCAGCGCACCCGCAACGACGCCGCCGGCTCGCCGTCGACATGCACGATGATGTGGCTCGCCGTGTAGTCGTTGCCGTCGTATTCCTCCCAGTATGGACAATGCTGCTCGCCCATAAAGACGGCAGCGCGCAGCATGTAGCACTGCATGAGTTCATCGGATGTCGATGCCAGCTTCATGGTCACGACAGGATGGTTCGACATAGCCATCCCGGCGGTCTGAGATTCAATCATGCTAGGGCCCCTCGGTCAGTACTCCGTTGTCGTTCCGAAAGCGCCGGCCCCCAGCCGTCACCACCGGACGATTTGCTGTCAGTTGCTCGAGGACGTCGGTCACCACATCCGACGTCATGCCCGTCGCACCTTTACGGATCGCCGTCGCCGAAACGCCGTCGCGGCGCAGGATGCGCCACGGGTAGATCCATCCGCATTCATCGCAGATCTGCCGCACCAACATGCCGCCGAAATCGGTGCCGTGCAGGCAATGCATCCTCGCACCCGGATAGCGCCGCTTGATCTCGGCGATCACGCCTTGGAAGCCCCTGGTGTCGTAGATTTCCCGATAGAACGCGAGCTCGACCTTGTCACCCAGCCCGGCCTCGGCGACCGCCAGCTCAATCAGCGCCTGACGCGTCTCGGGCGGCAGGAACATGTTGCCCGTCGGCAGGTAGTCGACATTGACGTCGGCCTTGTCCGTGGTTTCGTAGATCTGGAAGCCGTTCTCCAGCCGCCCGACGCGGAGCTGGCCTTTGCGAAACGCGTCGGCGTGCTGTCTTGGGATCAGCGTGGGATGGATGATCACCTTCTCCAGGCCGCGCTCGGCGATCGCCCGACGAACGATCGCGAGATGGGTGTTGTGGAAGGGATTGAACGTGCCGAAGAACATGCCGATGCCGCCCTTTGGCGCGACCAGCGAACGGATGTCCGACAAGAGGCCTATCCCGAACAGTATCGCGCCGAGACCCAGCCCCAACGCCAGGAAGGCCTCGCGCGCGAAGGGCAGGCCCGCGGTGCCGAGCGCGGTCAGCACGATGACGAACGACAGGCCGATCTGCACGTTGCGGTTCGCGTCGCCCACGCCGCGCGCGAACAGGTAGAGGCCGAGATACTGGACACCCTGGGAGGCCAGCGACGTGATGAGCGCGGCGGATGCGATGCCGCCCACCGACGCGATGCCGTCGCGGTTCAAAGCCCCACCCCATGCCATGATCCAGAACACCGCCAGATTGAACGCGTACTGGGGGATAAAGCGCCCCAGCCGGCCACCGGTAACGAAGCCGAACCGGTTGTTGGCCCACAGTTCGGCCTTGTTGCTGAGCTTGGCATAGCTCGGGAGAAAGACCCCGATAAAGATTGACACGCCGATCAGGGCCGCGTTAGTCCAACTGCCATGCGCATATGCATAGCTCAAGTATGTCAGCAGGCCGACGAACGCCGCCATGCGCGTCGATGGACTGCGCATGTAGCGGCCGAACTTGCCGGCAAATGACGACAACGTCGTCGTCTTACTGTCCGAGCCGATGGCGGCCACTTGAGCACCCTAGCCCCGTTATTACGCGCCAATCGACCCACAAGTCATGGGTAACCACGGATTGATTGACTAACGAATACAAGGGCTAGATACACACAAGTCTTCTACAGTGAGCTGGCGAAAAAACTGCCTAATGCCCTATAATCGAGACAGAAACCGACATTTCCTCAATAATGGTGTAAGATAAACCACGCGGATTCATTCAAGTAAACTTCCGGCCAGCAACCATATTGTATCGATTGTTACGATGGTCACGACACCCCCGCGCAAGAGCAAGGTCCCGAATATTCTCGGTGACTGGGACGATGTACGTTTTTTCCTAGCGGTTGCAAAAACCGGCAGCTTCAGCGCTGCCGCAACGCAACTTAACACCAAACAGACCACGGTCGGCCGGCGCATCCAGGCGCTCGAGCGCCGGTTGGGCGCCAAGTTGTTCGACCGTCACCGCCACGGCATGGAGGTGACGCCGGCAGCTCGCGGGGTCCTGATCCAGGCCGAGTCGATGATGTCGAACGCCACGTCGATCGAGCGTCATCTGGCCGGCCTGGACCGAGAGATGGCAGGAATCGTGCGCATAGCCGCCACGGAAGGTGTAGCGGCAAACTGGCTGGTGGCCCGGCTCGGCCAGCTGCGCCGGACCCATCCCGACATCGTCGTGCAGGTGATCGCGAGCGACCAGGTGCTCGACCTTGCCACGCGCCAGGCCGATCTCGCCATCCGCTTCTTCCGCCCGACGTCCAACCAGCTCGTTGCTGCGCGCGTCGGCCAGGTCAACTTCTCGATCTTCGCCGCCCCGTCCTACATCGAGCGTCACGGCCTGCCACAAGACATTGACGATCTGCGGGACCATCACATCGTCGACCACACGACGCTGCACAGCCTGGCGGCGATGAAACCTTGGAGCGAGGTGGTCGAGCGTAGCACGTCGGTCGTGCTGCGCACCAACTCGTCCTACGCCGCCACCGAAGCGGTCAAGGTCGGCTACGGCGTCTCGGTGTTCCCCGACTACGTGACCAAGTCGTCGAACCTCGTCGCCGCCCCGATCGACCTCAAGATCGTGCGTGACATGTGGCTGGTGAGCCACGAGGAGACCAACAAGGGGGCGCGCATCCGCACGGTCATCGACTACGTGCGCGAGCAGTTCCGCCAGGACGAGCGCGAGTGGTTCTCGACCACCATCCGGGGCATGCCGATGGCGGCGGCCTGACGCTCGGACTCAGATTTCTTCCGGACCGCGCGCTGGGTCGCGTCAGACGCGACCCAGCGCGCGGTCCGGACGACTACAGAACCGTTTTCAGCCGCTTGTAGATCGCCTCGATCTCGGCCTTGTCGCCGGGCCTGTATTCCCAGTTCAACGCGACGCCGTCGTCGGCGCGGCGCGGCATGATGTGGATGTGCAGGTGCGGCACGCTCTGGCCGGCGCCCGGGCCGTTGGCCTGCAGCAGGTTCACGCCGATGGGTTTCAGCTCGCTCATCACCGCCTTGGCGACCTTCTGCGCGGTCGCCGCCACCGCGCCCAGCACATCGGTCGGAATCGTGTCGACCATCGGCCAATGCCCCTTGGCAACGGCGAGCGAATGGCCCGGATTCACCGGGTTGACGTCCATGAAGGCGATGGTCTTGTCGTCTTCCAGGAGCTTGAAGCACGGGATCTGGCCCGCGACGATCTTGCAGAAGATGCAGTTGGCGTCGGTCGGATGGCTCATCGTTTCTCCCCCAGGATGGCGCCGAGCTCGCGCAGCCGCAGGAACGGCTGGGCGCCGGGCTTCAGGGAGAGATCGAAGCCGAGACGGCCGAGCCTGGCAATGCCCTCGCGACCGAACCGCTCACGCAGCGATTCGACAACCCAGCCTTCGCTCTGTCGATGACGGGCGACGGCGAGTCGATTGTCAGCTGCCAAATGGCTTCGATGCGCTTCCAGTGCCGCCATCAGGTCATCCACGCCAGTGCCACTGCGCGACGAGACAGCCAACGTCTTGACCGGCCAGTCGTCGCCTGCTGTGGCAAGTGTCAGAGCGCCCGCCACGTCGGTGCGCGCCCGCTCGGCCGCTGCGCCGAGATCGGCCTTGGTGACGACGATCAGGTGCGGGATCTCGACGATTCCCGCCTTCATGAACTGCAGCGAATCGCCCGAACCCGGCTGCACGCAGAACACCACGGTGTCGGCGACGCCCGCGACATCCGTCTCCGACTGGCCGACACCCACCGTTTCGATCAGCACGCGGTCGAACAGGGCGCGCATCACCACCATGGCGGCCAGCGTCTGGTCGGCCAGCCCACCCAGCCGGTCACGCGCCGCCATGGAGCGCACGAACGAGCCTTCGTCCGCCGAATCGTGGACGATGCGCACACGATCGCCTAAAAGCGCGCCACCGCTCGAGCGCGAGGATGGATCGACGGCGATCACGCCCACCGTCTTGCCAGCCTTGCGCCAAGCCGCGACCAGCGCCGCACACAAAGAGGACTTACCGACGCCCGGGGGGCCGGTGACGCCCACGACATGCGCCTTGGGCTCGCGCCAGGCGACATCGAGCAGCGCCTGCGCCTTTTCGCCTTCAGGATTGCGCTCCAGATCGGCAAGCGCGGCCGCCAGGGCCCGCTTGCCGCCGTCACGAAGCGCTGAAAGCGTCATTCCGTCTTGAGTGGGCCGCCCAGGGCGGCCTGGGCGGCGGCCAGACGGGCGATCGGCACCCGGAAGGGCGAGCAGGAGACGTAGTCGAGGCCCGCCTTGTGGCAGAAGAACACCGAGGCGGGGTCGCCGCCATGCTCGCCGCAGATGCCGAGCTTCAGGCCGTTGCGCACCTTGCGGCCGCGCTCGCAGGCGATCTCGATCAGCTCACCCACACCCTCGATGTCGAGCGAGGCGAAGGGGTCGTGCTCGAGGATACCGCGCTGCTGATACTTCTCGAGGAACGACGCGGAGTCGTCGCGGCTGAGACCGAACGTGGTCTGCGTCAGGTCGTTGGTGCCGAAGCTGAAGAAGTCGGCCGATTCGGCGATCTCGCCGGCGCGCAGCGCAGCGCGCGGCAATTCGATCATGGTGCCGACCAGGTAGTCGAGCTTCTGACCTGAAAGCTGGCTGACCTCGGCCGCGACCTGGTCGACCACGGCCTTCATGAGGTCGAGCTCCTTACGGGTGGCGACCAGCGGGATCATGATCTCGGGGATCACCGACTTGCCGTTCTTCTTCTGGACCTCGACGACAGCCTCGAAGATGGCGCGGGCCTGCATCTCGTAGATCTCCGGGTAGGAGATGCCGAGCCGCACGCCGCGATGGCCGAGCATGGGATTGAACTCGTGCAGCTTGTGGGCGCGCACCTCGATCTCGGCGACGTCGACGCCGAGGTCCTTGGCGACGACCTCCATGTCGGCATGCGTCTTGGGCAGGAACTCGTGCAACGGCGGGTCGAGCAGCCGGATGGTGACCGGCAGGCCGGCCATGATCTCGAACAGCTCGACGAAATCCTCGCGCTGCATGGGCTGGATCTTGGCCAACGCGGCGCGGCGGGTCTTCTCGTCGTCGGCCAGGATCATCTGGCGCACCGCCACGATGCGGTCGCCCTCGAAGAACATGTGCTCGGTGCGGCAGAGCCCGATGCCCTCGGCGCCGAACTTGCGCGCCGTGGCGGCGTCGGTCGGCGTCTCGGCATTGGCGCGCACGCCCAGCCGGCGGACCTCGTCGGCCCAGACCATCAGCTCGGCAAAGTCGCCCGAAAGCTCGGGCTGCACTGTCGGCACGATGCCCAGCATGATCTCGCCGGTGCCGCCATCGAGGGTGATGAACTCGCCCGTCTTCACGGTCGTGCCGCGCACGGTGAGCGTGCCGGCGCGGCCGTCGATACGCACGTCGCCGGCGCCGGCCACGCAGGGCTTGCCCATGCCGCGCGCCACCACGGCGGCGTGGCTCGTCATGCCGCCGGTCGAGGTGAGGATGCCTTCGGCGGCATGCATGCCGTGGATGTCCTCGGGGCTGGTCTCGCGGCGCACCAGGATCACCTTCTCGCCGGCGCGCGCCTGCCTCTCGGCGTCGTCGGCCGTGAACACGACCTTACCGGAGGCCGCGCCGGGCGACGCCGGCAGCCCCTTGGCGATCACCTTGCGCTCGGCCTTGGGATCGAGGGTGGGATGCAGGAGCTGGTCGAGCGAGGACGGCACGATGCGCGCCACCGCTTCCTTCTTGTCGATCAGTCCCTCGCGCACCATGTCGACGGCGATCTTGAGTGCCGCCTTGGCGGTGCGCTTGCCGTTGCGCGTCTGCAGCATGTAGAGCTTGCCGCGCTGCACGGTGAACTCGATGTCCTGCATGTCGCAATAGTGCTTCTCGAGCTGACGGCGCACCGCGTCGAGCTCCTTGAAGACCTCGGGCATCACCTCTTCCATGGCCGGCGCATCCGACTTCTGCGCCTCCTTGCCCTGCACGGTGAGATGCTGCGGCGTGCGGATGCCTGCCACCACGTCCTCGCCCTGGGCATTCACCAGATACTCGCCATAGAAGAGATTGGTGCCGGTCGAGGGATCGCGCGTGAAGGCGACGCCAGTGGCGCAATCCTCACCCATGTTGCCGAACACCATGGCCTGCACGTTGACCGCGGTGCCCCAGCTCTCGGGAATCGAGTGCAGGCGCCGGTAGGTGATGGCGCGCTGGTTCATCCACGAGCCGAACACCGCGCCGATGGCGCCCCAGAGCTGCTCACGCGGCTCCTGCGGGAAGGGCTTGCCGGTGCGCTTCTCGACGATCTTCCTGTAGTCAGTCACCACCGAGCGCCAGTCGTCGGCCTTGAGGTCGGTGTCCATCTGGACGCCGAGGTCCTCTTTCTTGAGCTCCAGCGCTTCCTCGAAATAGTGGTGGCCGACATCGAGCACGACGTTGGAGTACATCTGGATGAAGCGGCGGTAGCTGTCCCAGGCGAAGCGCTCGTCACCCGACGATTGGCCCAGGCCCAGTACGGTGCGGTCGTTCAGGCCGAGATTGAGCACGGTATCCATCATGCCGGGCATCGAGGCGCGGGCGCCGGAGCGCACCGAGACCAGCAATGGATTGTTGGCGTCACCGAAGCCGGCGCCAACGGTCTTCTCGACAGCAGCCAGCGCCTTCTCGACCTCGTCCTTCAGTTCGCCCGGGTAGGCGTTGCCGTTGGCGTAGTACCAGGTGCAGACCTCGGTGGTGATGGTGAAGCCCGGCGGCACGGGCAGGCCGAGGCTCGACATCTCCGCGAGGTTGGCGCCTTTGCCACCCAGCAGATTGCGCATGTCGGCGCGGCCCTCGGCCTTGCCATCACCGAAACTGTAGACCCACTTGGCCATTCTCAGCCCTCGATCCTGGAAAAATCCGCCACCGAATCCATGGTGGTCCGTATCTGGTTGAGCAACTTCAGCCTGTTCAATCTCAAATCGGGCTTATCGGCGACATTCACTGTGACTTTTTCGAAGAAAAAGTCGATGGGCGTACGTAATTCCGCGACCGCAGTCATCGCGCTCGCGAAATCTTCATTTTCTAGCGCGGTTCTTACGCTGGCTTCTGCTGCATAGAGTGCCATTGCGACAGCTTTCTCTTCGCGCTGCTCCAATAGCGTGGCATCAACAGCTCCAGAGATTCTCGCCCTAAGACTGCTATCTTTTCTTTCTTCTGCACGAACGATGTTTGCGGCACGACCATATGCAGCAAGTAGATTCTTGCCGGCATCATCTCCGAGGAACCGTTGGACCGCATTTACGCGAGCCAACAGGCGCACGAGATCATCCTCGCCGCTCCGCGCGAAGACAGCATCGACTATGTCATGTCTGACGCCTTTCTCTCGCATCTGAACCTTCAGTCGATCGGTTAGGAAGCCGATCAACTCTGCGACCGTGCTCTCCTCATCACTGCGCAGTTTCTCTTGTCCCCTCGCGATCCTGCCAAGTCGTTCAGCGTCCAAGCCTAATTGCGCGAAGGCGACCGGTGCCACAGCCGGCTTCTTGTAAACATCGTGTTCAGCGCTCGATTTCACGCGTTCCTGTTCAGCTATATTTGCGTGAATGAGTGAGAACACCATCGCATTCGCTAAAATGCCTCGAAGCGGAATGCGGAGCCCGTTTTCGATAATCAATCTGATAACACCAAGCGCTGAGCGTCGTAGAGCGAACGGATCACGCGAGCCTGTTGGCTTCTCACCAATCGACCAAAAGCTAACGAGAGTATCGAGCTTGTCCGCTAAAGCGATCACTACCGATATTGGAGCAGTGGGACATTGGTCACTTGGCCCGACTGGCGAATAGTGATCGGCGATTGCGTTGGCCACAGACTCGGGCAAGCCGTCATGTAACGCGTAGTACCGTCCCATAGCTCCTTGCAACTCGGGAAACTCGCCGACCATGTCGCTGACTAAATCAGCTTTGCAAAGCCGGCCCGCCTGTACCAGTAGACTAGAATCAGCACCCGGCAAGTAGTTCGACAACCGCTGAGACAAGGCAACAATGCGGTCCACTCGTTGAGCCTGCGTGCCTAGCCTTGCATGAAAGATGATAGTGCCGAGAGTGCTTGCACGCGCCTCTAGTGTCGTCTTTCGATCCTGATCCCAGAAGAACTTGGCGTCAGCCAATCGTGCTCTCAGCACGCGCTCGTTGCCGTCGACGATTGCTCTGCCGTCATCGGGGGCCGCGATGTTTGCAACCACGACAAAGCGGTTAGCCAGCTCGCCAGTCTCGAAACTGTGCGTTGCGAAATAGCGTTGATGCGTTCTCATCGAAACGATCAGCACTTCGCGAGGCAGGTCCATGAAGGCTGGGTCGATAGTGCCAAGCAGCGGCACGGGCCACTCGACCAATCCCGCTACCTCGGTTCTCAGTGTCACGTCATGGATTAAACCAATATTGTCAGACGCACATAGCTTTGCTGCTTCATCTCGAATGAGCCCATCACGTTCCGCTGGATCCAAAATGACGAACGCATCTCGGAGCCTCGTTACGTAATCCTCAAAGCCAGAAACCTTGATCGCACCCTCGCTGAGGAAACGGTGGCCGCGCGTGGTATCGCCGAACCTGATCGGCGCCATCTCGCCGCCCGGCGCCACTTCGCCCGCCAGCACCTTGCCGTCGAACAGCGCCACGATGGACTGCAGCGGCCGCACCCAGGTCATGGTGCCGCTGCCCCACTTCATCGACTTGGGCCAGGGCAACGCCTTCATGGCGGTGTCGATGATGCCCGGCAGCGCCTCGGCGGTCGGCCCGCCCTTCTTGGCGAGCACGGCAAACCAGAACTCGCCCTTGCCGGTGTCGCGCTTCTCCGCCTGGTCGAGCGAGGCGAGACCCGTTGCCTTCAAGAAGCCTTGCACCGCCTGCTCGGGTGCGCCGACCCGCGGTCCGCGCCGTTCTTCGCTGACGTCGGCCCGCGCCGTCGGCAGGCCATCGACCACCAGGGCCAGCCGCCGGGGCGTGGCGAATGCCCGAGCATCCTTGAAGTCCAGCCCGGAGGCCTTCAGCCCGTCGCTCACCAGCCGCTTGAGATCGTCGGCGGCACGCGCCTGCATGCGCGCCGGGATCTCTTCGCTCAGAAGTTCGAGAAGCAGCTCGGCCATCAAGCCGCTTCCTTCTTCTGGGTAGCGAGCCACGCCTCACAGCACGCCTTGGCGAGGTCGCGCACGCGCAGGATGTAGCTCTGTCGCTCGGTCACGCTGATCACGCCTCGTGCATCCAAGAGGTTGAAGCAGTGCGAAGCCTTGATGCACTGCTCGTAGGCCGGCAGCGGCAACTTCCTCTCGATCAGCCTGCCGCATTCCTTCTCCGCATCGGCGAAGTGGCGGAACAGCATGTCGGTGTCGGCATGCTCGAAATTGTAGGCCGACTGCTCGCGCTCGTTCTGCAGGAAGACATCGCCGTAGGTCAGCGGCACTTCCGAGTCGGTGCGATTGAACGGCAGGTCGTAGATCGACTTCTTGTCGAACAGGTACATGGCGAGCCGTTCCAGGCCGTAGGTGATCTCGCCCGAGACCAGGTCGACGTCGATGCCGCCGACCTGCTGGAAGTAGGTGAACTGGCTGATCTCCGAGCCGTCGCACCACACTTCCCAGCCCAGCCCCCAGGCGCCGAGCGTCGGGCTCTCCCAATCGTCCTCGACGAAACGGATGTCATGCACGGCGGTGTCGATGCCGATCGCCTCGAGCGAGCCGAGATAGCGCTCGAGGATGTCGGGCGGCGACGGCTTCAGGATGGCCTGGAACTGATAGTAGTGCTGCAGGCGCATGGGGTTGTCGCCATAGCGTCCGTCCGTGGGCCGCCGCGACGGCTGCACATAGGCGGCGTACCAGGCCTTTGGGCCCAGCGCGCGCAAGGTGGTGGCGGTGTGGAAGGTGCCCGCACCCATTTCCATGTCGAACGGCTGCAGGATCAGGCAGCCCTGGCGCGCCCAATAATCCTGCAGGGTCAGAATGAGTTCCTGGAAGCACGTCGGCTTGAGGCGTGCTGAGGGTTCGGACACCGGTATACCCCGAAGCTCAGAAGGCCTTTTGTTTCTACGACTTAAGGCCGTTGTTGCGGTGCGGCAAAATAGGTGGCACCCCCACCCCGGTCAACCACGCCGACCGGGTCAATTCGGGCTGCGGCCCTATGACTGTGAACGCGGCTGGGGAAGGCCGCACTGGCCGCATTTCTCGACATTGGCGGGAATATAGGCCCCGCAGCCGGCGCACTGGATGGTGTCCTGGATCGCCATCTTGCGGGCCGACAATGGCTCCGACGGCGGCGGTGGCGGCGCTGGCGGCGCTGGGCGTGCAGGTTCGTCGGGCTTGCCGACGAACCGGTCGAACAGGCCCTTCCAGCGAGAAAAGGTCTTCCACACGGCATAAACGGCGACGCCGAACAGGATGATCTTGAGCAAAAGCCCCATGCGGCCATTTGAGGTCCCTGCATCCTGGGGTCAAGCACGCTAGCAGCACTTTCCGTCCGGCTGGACAGCCGGACGGAAAGTGCCCTGCAGAGATACTGCTGAGACAGTGCGTTTCCGGTCGGATGGAACCGCATGCGGTTCCATCCGACCGGAAGCCGCTCTATATCCTGTTGCCATGAATGGAAGTGGAGACACGCCGCTCGATCTTTTCGTCGTGGGCGGTGGAATCAATGGCGCAGGCATCGCCTGCGATGCGGTGGGACGGGCGCTGAAGGTCGGGTTGTGCGAGATGCACGATTTTGCCAGCGCCACCTCGTCGGCCTCGACCAAGCTGATCCATGGCGGCCTGCGCTATCTCGAGCACTACGAGTTCCGGCTGGTGCGCGAGGCCCTGCAGGAGCGCGAAGTGCTTCTGGCCAAGGCGCCGCACCTCGCCTTTCCGCTGCGATTCGTGCTGCCGCACGAACCGCATCTCAGGCCGCGCTGGATGCTGCGGGTGGGCCTCTTCCTCTACGACCATCTCGACTGGCACATGACCCTGCCCAAGTCGGTCTCGGTCGACCTGCCGCAGTCGAAATTTGGGGCAGGGCTCAAGCCCAGCTTCAAGAACGGCTTCGTCTATTCCGATGCCTGGGTCGACGACGCCCGCCTGGTGATCGCCAACCTCAAGTCGGCGCGCCAGATGGGCGCCCGCATCTTCGCCCGCCATCGCTGCGTGGCGGCGCGACGCAGCGAGAACGGCAAGCTGTGGAACATCGAGCTCAGCGCACCCGACGGCGCCACGGTGAAGCTGCAGGCGCGCGGCCTGGTCAATGCCACCGGGCCCTGGGTGAAGCGCTTCCTCGACGAGCAAACCGACATCAAGACCGGCAAGCGCGTGCGGCTGATCAAGGGCAGCCACATCGTCGTGCCACGCCTGCATGAGGGCGATCACGCCTTCATCCTGCAGAACAAGGATGGGCGCATCGTCTTCATCATCCCCTACGAGCGCTCCTTCTCGGTGATCGGCACCACCGACATCCCCGCCCATGAGGGCGAGAAGCCAGTCTGCACCCAGGACGAGATCGACTATCTCTGCGAGATCGCCAGCTACTACATGGTGAAGCCGGTGCGGCCGGCCGACGTGGTGTGGACCTATTCCGGCGTCCGTCCGCTGTTCGACGACGGCGACGACGATCCATCGGCGGTGACACGCGACTATCACCTGGAGATCGACGGCGCGGTGGGCATGGCGCCGCTGCTGTCGGTGTTCGGCGGCAAGATCACGACCTACCGGCGGCTGGCCGAGCACGCGCTGCGCGATCTGGCGCCGCACTATCCGCACATGGGCGTGGAATGGACCGCCGGCCGGGCGCTGGCCGACGGCGAGCTGGCCGATGCGCCGACCTTCGAGGAAGCGTTTGACCAATTTGTCGCTTCGGCAGCCGTCGTGAAGCCCGGCCTGCCCAAGGAGCTGCTGCGCGTGCTGGCGCGGCGGCATGGCATCGGCATCGACGACCTGTTGGAGGGCGTCCAGACGGTGGCCGACCTCGGGCAGCATTTCGGCGGCCATCTTTACGAGACCGAGGTGCGCTACCTGGTGAGCGACGAATGGGCGGTCGAGGCCGAGGACGTGCTGTGGCGGCGGACCAAGGAAGGCCTGCACATGACCGAGGTCGAGCGCGACCGCTTCGCGCGCTGGCTAGAGCGATTCCCGATTTGATGGAACCGCAAGCGGTTCCATCAAATCGGGAATGCGCACTGGAGATGGCCGTTGCAACGGGCACATTCCGTTCGGCTGATTCCAGCCGAGCGGAATGTGCTTTGGACGAACTTCGGCCAAACTTTACATAACTTAACACAACAGGCGGGCACGCCGGCCGCGGACGCAGCGTATCATCGCTGCAGCCCGCGTATTCCGGTGAGGTCCAACGATGTCGTTCCGCCCCCTGCTTCTCGCCGCCCCCGCCATCCTGATGGCCGGTCTCGTGCTGGCGACGCCTGCTTCGGCAGCCGTCGGCAGTGTTTTAGACGACGACCTGCTTGAACTGGCCCAGGCCACGCCGCCGGCGCCCCCCGCGGCCGGCACCGATCGCCGCGATCGGATGGCCAACTTCAATCCCAAGGCCTTCTGTCTCGACCGCGTCGCCCGCCGCGCCGGCAACCGCACCTATCTCAAGATCAAGCTCGACCTGAAGCCCGAGCAGATGACGGCCTGGGATGCCTTCGCCAAGGCGTCCGACGCCGCCGACGTCAAGGACACCGCGCGCTGCAACGCGCTGCCGCCGGAGATGAAGGATCGGCCGACCTACGTCGATCGGCTGACCATGGAAGAGACCTACATGAAAGCCCGCGTCGAGCGCATCGAGGCGGTAAAGCCCAGCCTGACGGCGCTGTACACCACATTGTCGCCCGAGCAGAAGACGGTGCTCGACCGTCCGCGCCCGATCGGTGGCATGATGGGGGGCGGCAAGATGCGCCGCCATCACGGCGGGCCGCGCTGACTTGCTGGGGCGCGCCACTCCGATGGCGCGTCTTCTCATGCTCTTCCGGACCGCGCGCCTCTGGCGCGCTCATGAGCGCGCTGGAAGCGCGCGGTCCAGAAGAGCATGAGGCACCCGGAATCCTTGTTTCTTGTTAGTGGCGCGCCCCCAGCAAAGACATCTATTCCTCGAAATCCTGGGCCCGATCGCCCAGCAGGAAACGCGGCCCGGCACCGGCTCGGGCCGCGCGGTCGTTCGGGTTGTAGAGGCGGCAGTTCTCGAGCGACAGGCAGCCGCAGCCGATGCAGCCGTCGAGCAGGTCGCGCGTCTTCTCCAGCATGTTGATCCTGGCCTGCAGGGCGCCGCGGATGCGCGCGCTGATCGCCTGCCAGTCCTGACGGTTGGGTGCGCGCCCCTGCGGCAGGGTCGACAGCTCGGCTTCGATCTCGCTGAGCGTCAGCCCGAGCTGTTGGGCGATCAGGGCGAACGACAGGCGCCGGATGTCCGCGCGCATGAACCGCCGCTGGTTTCCCGAGGTGCGCACCGCCCTCACCAGGCCGCGCGATTCATAGAAGCGGATCGCCGACACCGACATGCCGGTGCGGCGGGCAAGCTCGCCGATCGTCAGATGCGCGGACGTCAGGTGCGCGGACTGGGGCAGGAAAAATCTCCGTCCAATGCTTGACCTAAAGTTAACTTGAGGTCGTAGGCTCAGCAAGTCAAAGGAGAGCCTCGCCATGTCCACACCCCGCCTCGAGCATGTGAACGTCACCGTCTCGAACCCCGAACGCGCCGCCAGGCTGATGGAGGAGCTGTTCGGCTGGCAGGTGCGCTGGAAAGGACCGGCGCGCGACGGCGGCCACACCATCCATGTGGGCTCGAAGGAGCACTATCTCGCGCTCTATACCGGGCGGGATGTCGCCTACACCGCGGACGACTTCGCCAAGGGCCGGCCGCTGAACCACGTCGGCATCGAGGTCGACGATCTCGACGCCACGGAAGTGCGTGTCGTCGCCGCCGGCCTGAAACCGTTCGGCCACGACAATTACGACCCGGGCCGGCGCTTCTACTTCCTGGATCCCGACGGCATCGAATACGAAGTCGTCAGCTACCGCTGACGTTTCTCACCAGTCGCTGGCGCGCACGATCTTCATCAGGTCGTCGGCCATGGTGAGCGCGGTCAGCACGCCGGTCTTGGGATTGTCCGGCATGGCAAGACCCAGCCGCTCCATCTTGAGCTCGCCCGAATCGCTCACGACCTCGAGGCGACTGGCATTGGTGCCGGCCGGCAGGGTCGGATCGGCCACCAGCTCGATATCGGTGTGATTGAGGCCCGCGCCGCATAGCGCCACCGTGACCGCGAGGTTGGCGTTCTTCGGGTAGAGCCGGCCGGCATCGGCGGGCTTGCCGCGGAAGATCACGGTCGGCTCCCTGATCGACGGCAGGTCGAACTCGGTCTCGGCCGGCGTGCCGTTCCAGGCATGCGGCGGCTTGATCGACACGTACTTCACGCGCTCGAGCTTGCCCAGCCGCATGGCGAGCAAGCCGTCGAGGCCGGCGATCGCGCCCGACGGCAGGCGCAGCCGCGCGCCGCTCTTCTCGGCCGCCTTGATGTGCTTCCTGTAGAGCTTGGGATCGCCATAGGCGCCGGTGGCGATCACCATCAGGTCGATGCCCTTCTTCAGGATCGTCTCGCCCCAGTCGCGCACCGCCTGCTGGCTCGCCGCCTCGACGACGACGTCGGGCTTGAGCTTCAAGAGCGCCTTCAGCGTCTCGACGACCGGCACCTTGCGGCCGACCTCCTTCTGCGTCTCCTTGGCACGGCCCGGGCGGACCAGCACGCCCACGATGTCGATGTCGGGCTTCTTCTTGCGGAAGATGTCGAACAGGGTCTGGCTGATGGCGCCATAGCCGATCAATGCGATCTTGAGCCGCTTCTTCTTGGCCATGCAGGTCCCCCGCGAATTCCCGAAAAGCGCCGCACTATAGCGACGACCCGCAGCCCTTGCGACCATGAGGGGGCACGGTTATAACCCCGCCTCCCGAGCGGGGTGCCTCCGTTTCTGACGGAGTGTAGCTCAGCCTGGTAGAGCACTAGCTTCGGGAGCTAGGGGCCGGAGGTTCGAATCCTCTCACTCCGACCAATCGGGAAAGGGTTTTGGGGGCTTTCCGCAAGGAAGGCCCCCAAGCTTTCAGGGACTTTTTTCAGGGACTCTGTTCTCTTCCTTTTCTCGCGGCAGCTTTCTACGTCGGCTGCCCGCCCTTCCTCGATCTGCTGGCCCTTGCCGAGAAACGCTATCTGCGCTGGCGTGGGAGGCGAAATCGGTAGGCTGACCCTCAATGATCGCGTCCCTGAGCTCATTCTCTACGTGTGGCCTGCCGACAAGTACGTCCGGCGGTAATAATGATGAAGCTCGCCGAGGACCGCCGGCTCAGGCGACACCATTGCCAACGCCATTCTCCGACATTCTCCCTGTCGTCACCCACATCAGCGCCACCTTCTTCCTTCATGCTGGATATGGGTGCACCTAGAGTCATCGCACATCTAGAAGCCTGATCCGGCGGAACCGCACGCAACACGAGAAAACTATGAACGTGCAAAAGCGAGAAGCGGTCCTACGTCGTGGTTGTCAGCGGCCCGTAACGTGTCGACGTAACGCCTGCGTAGTTCACCGGTACCAGCAAGGCTCCCGCTGCCCCAACTGAATGGACTCCCGCCAAGCCGCTCTACCAGCAGGTCAGCCATCAGCCGCGAGTGACGCCCGTTGCCATTGGGAAAGGGATGAATCGCGACCAGCCGGTGATGCAATCGCACGGCGACGTCATCGGGCGGGTAGGTCTTATTCTCTACCCAGTAGCGCACGTCATCGAACAGCGCCGCCACCTCCACAGGGATGCGGTAAGCGTCGATCCCGATATTCCGCGCCGTCGTGCGGTAAGCGCCTGCCCACCTCCAGACATCGCCGAACATTTTCTTGTGCAGCATGAGCGCGAAGTCAGCTGTCAGTATGTCCGCAGACCTGCGGCTGCGCCGCCCGCGCGCCCATGCCGCGCCATTGATTATGTTCTCTTCCTCGGCCAGATTGAGGTCGCGTCGGTGGGTGATCCAACTTTGCAAAAGTTGTTCGCGCTCCTCCGCCCCCAGCGACGTTGCATCCTCGGGCTCCTGGAAGAGATCGGTCATGGCTCTTTCCAGAGGTCGCGGTCCTTGATGGACTGGATGTACGCGTCAATCCGCCCTTCCATCCCGGCATCGCCCGTTTCCTGCGCCTCCAGCTTCATGGTGTGGGCAACGCGCTTGAGGTCGCGCATCGCGATCCTGCGCGCGCGCGCCTCGACGGCCTCCTCAAGCGAGCTGTTGGGCACGAGCGCATAGACGAGCGTGCAGTCGAGCGCCTCTGCCGCGCGGCGCAGCGTGCTGAGCTGGATCGAGCCGGACGCTTCGGATTTCTCCAGGGCGTCCACCGTCTGCGGCCGTACGCGTATGCGGGCCGCAAGTTGGACACCTGTCATCCCGAGCGCCTCGCGGATCGCGCGTATCCATCCCTTGGGCGGCGGCCGGAAACGATCCGTTGGCTTTAGCCCCGAAAGCCGCTCATCGATGCTTTGCCTTGCACGCTTGCGTAGTCCTTTTTTCATGTCATAGCCTGGGTCAAGTCCCAACAAATCAGTCTATATTATGATATACAATCACGCAATACCACCCATAATCTGATAATACATCACATGAATCAGACTATGATCTGATCTATTGGCACTCCCTCCAACCACGCCAACGTCATCGCGGCGGAGACTGAGTGTTCCAGCTGCTGCCGCCTGCGGCATCGGCCGATTGTCTACTGGCAAAGCCGCGAGCCATTTCCTCCCGGGATGGCAAAGCCTGTCGGGCAACAGGCTGTTGTCGTGCGCGAACTCACATCCAGAAATGGTCCAATGCGGCAGCCACCACTTGCGACCTCCACCGCCTCGATCTCCAAACCTTGACGGCTGAGTCACGATTGCTGTGGCGCCCGCAACTGCAGCCCGGCCCCCCCTGTTGATCACAGGTGTCCCGACCTTTGGGCCACCATGTTGCAGCGCCTTGATGAGGGCGAGCACTTACCGCTGCTGAACCGCGACGTGCCCGCAGGCCTCGTTGTCGCATTTGAACGTGTCGTTCATGACGCCAACGCAGCCCAGCGTCGGGTGTGGCCGCTCGCCGACAAAGGTGAGTTGCCCACACCACAGACTGGGCAGATCGCCCGGATATCGGTCGGAGCGGCATCAACCAGTCGTTGCTCAACAGTGCAAAGTCGAGCCTCGATCCGGGCCAACTTCTGGTAGATCGGCAGCCTTCTTTTGAGCTGCCCCCAAAGCCCCTCGTCCCTCATCGGCTACCCCGCGCCGCATTCTGCCAGCGGCAGCCTTGCCCGGCGCTGCGCTCTCTACGGTTCCGACAGGCCGGCCAGCGGCAGCGGCGGCAGCGTCTTGATCTCGGCCGCCATCATGTCGCCCCGGCTCACGGCTTCTCATGCCCGCCGCAGCGGGAGGGCCCGTCCAGCAATGTGGGCATTACGGCAGTCAAGAGGCTGGCGATCACTAGATTGCCGCGCGAATTCATGTGCGTGGCGCCATACAAGTGGTGCGGCTTCGGTTCAGTGGCGAGTCTTGGGAAAGTGTCCAGAGTGGCAAGCCCGTGAGTGGCAGCACAGTTGAGAATGGCTTTCGTCATGCGGCGCTGTTGATTGGCTACTGCCCTGTTGACCCATACCACCGGCGGATACTGCGCCATCATGATCATCTTGATGTGGTGCTTCGCACGCAATCTCGCGAGCCGCTCAGTAAGCCGTTGAGCGACTGCTAGCCCTTGGCCGGCGCGATGTACTCGTGAATGATAACCCAGCAGGTGCTGGAGCATTGGCGGGAAATCGACCAAAACTCCATCTAGTCGGTGGCGAATCTTGAGCGGCAGTCTTGTTCGACTAGGCACTGGCACGCCCTTTAGTACCAGTTCGTCATTCTCAATCGCGAACCACGGTTTGTCACGCCACCACATGCGGCGCATTTCTGTGCGCCGCACATCGTCCGCTATAAAGCTTACGACAACGATGGATGGCCTGTGTTTGCCAGTAAGTTGCTCCGCGCGTAGCACAATTTGGTCAAAGCCGTACCCCGTCACGCCGCCATTTAGTACACGGCGACCACTGAGTCTCTGCAATTGCGCGGGCCACGCCTCTTCGTCGAGTACTTCATCGCCATAGGTGTAGGAATCGCCCACGGCCAATACCGAGCCATCGCTCGAAATTGGGGTCTCTCCACAATATCGAAGGCCATCGTTGTCTATTGTATGGAATGAATTGCCAAACCCGGAGGTGCGAAATCCGGGGTTTGGCACATGACCCAGCAGGCTATCGTGGACAAAGAGTGACGTGTCTGCCTCTAACCGCGCCCTGAAGGCCAGCACCTAGCCTAATAGCCAGCGCATGGGCTACCGGCAAGCCTGGGCGAGAGGGCCATGCCTTCTCCCTTGCGTCCCATTCTGGCCCGCGCCCGCGACTTGCATGCTGGTCGAGACGTCAGCAAGCCACGCCGCTTTATTCGTGCCGACGGGACGGCAGCCGATCGCGACACTCAGATTCAGATTGTCATGACGGTGAGGATATGAGCATGAGCCCGACCGAACGCCGTTCGCCGGCGACGGCCGAGCAACGCCGCGCCGCTGCCATGCGCAGCCGCAGCTTCGCCGCCCGCGGCGCGATCGAACAGTGGCACAAACTGCGGTGCGGCAACCCGACCCGCGGAGCCCGCTGCATGGATTGTACTAGCGCGGCAATACCGTGCCCTTGACTGTACTTAATCCACCCCGGCCAACAATCTCGGTCAGATTAGGTGCCAGTGACGATTGCAAGGTAAGCGGTGTTTTTGCCCCATATTTTTTGGCGGCGCCTGAGGGGGCATTGTCCAACCGCGTGCATCGAGCGGAGTTGGACACATGTCGGATACTGAACTTATGGCTACATCGGAGCCGGTTCGGCGGCTTGAGATCTTCACCGGCGCTGGCCGGCGTCGATCGTGGAGCACGGAGCAGAAGGCACGGATCGTTGCCGAGAGCCTGGCCGGCGGCGAGTCGGTTTGCGCAGTGGCGCGCCGGCATGGCCTGACGGCGCAGCAGGTGTTCAGCTGGCGCCGCCAAGTGCGCGGCGGGAGTGTCGCGGGCAATGGCCCGTTGAGCTTCGCCCCGGCGGTGGTCGCACAAGCCGCCATCGAGATCGAGCTGTGCGGGGCGACGATCCGGGTGTCGGCCGGCAGCGATGCGGCGACGCTGCGGGCGGTGCTGCAAGCCCTCAAGGCGGTGTCGTGATCGTCCCGTCGGGCGCGGTGCGGGTGCTGGTGGCGACGCGGCCTGTGGACTTCCGCAAGGGGATGGACGGTCTGGCGGCGCTGGTGCGCGAGAGCCTGGGCAGCGATCCCTTCATATGTGTCGGGCGAGGTTATGTGGCGGCGTCGCCACGCGGCGCGTGATTGGCCGGCGGCGGGTGGGCTTGGCCGCCACATAATGCAGCATCACTTTCTCCAACGGGCTCAGCATGTTGCTGGGTTGTCCCCACGGAGAGAGATATGTTGGAGCTGTATTACAAGTACCCGCGCGTGCTTCGGCGCCTGCGCAGCGGCGGACTTGGCGATGAGATGGACCGCATCGCGACCTATCTGTTCGAGCAGGGTTACAAGCGCGAATCAGCCAAGATCTATCTCAGCCGGTTGAGCAGGTTCAGCAGCCATGTGTCGCGCGCTGCTCGAGCCAAGCCGATCGACCAAGCCATGATCGATCGGTTTGCTCAGGAGTTTCCGACTGACTCGCCATGCATCTCTGCCCGCACAGCGATCGAACTTGCACGCAGGGTCGTGCCCGAGCGCTTCTCGGCCGCTTGCGCGGAGCCGGATCCGCATGGGCCATTTCTCGGTGATTATCTGGATCACTTGCGACGTGTCCGTGGCCTTGAGCCCAAGACCTGCGAAGGATTGCTCTTGGGCGCCCGCCGGATCCTCGGCTGGTATGACACATATTTCTCGGGGCAGTCGCTTGCCGCGATGACGGGCAAACACGTTCTGGCCCTCGTCGAGCATCTCCTTGCGCTGTCCGACAACGATTCCACGCGGGCTTCGACCACCTCGCATGTCCGGGCATTCCTGCGGTTCTTGCGTTGGTCCGGCCTCAGCGGCCAGGATCTTGCCCGGTTCGTTCCGCGCCCACCCTGCTATCGGCTGGCCCACCTTCCGCCTCGATTGGCCTGGCAAGATGTCAGGCGCGCCATTGATGCGGTCGATGTGTCGACGCCGGTGGGCGTCCGGAACCGTGCCATCCTGCTCCTGCTCGCCACCACTGGGCTGCGCAACAAGGAGCTCAGATCGCTCGAGCTTCAGGATATCCACTGGCGCAAGGCCGAGGTGCTCGTGCGCCGGACCAAGGCGAGGCGTGACCGCGTCGTGCC
>WHTW01000123.1 GCA_009377525.1 Rhodospirillales bacterium | reverse complement strand
GAAAATGCAGAAATTCACGGGCGAGGCGACGGCAGTGCATGCACCCCTCCGGCAAAGCCGGGAGGCGGCTGCGCGCGCCGGGCGTAGGCGGCACCGAACCGTCAAAACCACCGTGACGAGCTACTAGAATCCCGCCGGCCTGAGGTTGAAGGCGGCCGCCTTCTCGAGCGCCGCCGCGGCTTTGAGCATCGTCTCCTCGTCGAAGGCGCGGCCGATGATCTGCAGGCCAAGAGGCAGGCCGTCCCTGTCGACGCCGGCCGGCACCGAAATGCCGGGCAGGCCCGCCATCGAGGCCGGAATGGTGAACATGTCATTGAGGTACATGGTCACCGGATCGTCCATCTTTTCGCCGGCGGCGAAGGCGGCAGTGGGCGCGGTCGGCGTCAGCAGCACGTCGCACTTCTCGAAGGCCTGCTTGAAATCGCGCGCGATCAGGGCGCGGATCTGCTGGGCCTTCTTGTAGTAGGCGTCGTAGTAGCCGGCCGACAGCACGTAGGTGCCGATCATGATGCGCCGGCGCACTTCCTTGCCGAAGCCCGCGCCTCTGGTGTTCTGGTACATCTCGATCAGGTCCTTGCCGGGGACCCGAAGGCCGAAGCGCACGCCGTCGTAGCGCGCCAGATTGGACGAGCACTCGGCCGGCGCCACGATGTAGTAGGCCGGCAAGGCATACTTGGTGTGCGGCAGCGACACCTCGACCGGTACCGCGCCCGCCGCCTTCAGCATCTCCATGCCCTTGTCCCACAACGCCACGATCTCGGGCGAGGTGCCCTCGACGAGGTACTCCTTGGGAACGCCGACCTTGAGCCCCTTGATGTCGGGATTGCGCGCGGCGGCCGTGAAGTCCGGCACAGCGAGCGGCGCCGACGTCGAATCCTTGGGATCGTGCCCGGCCATGCCCTGCAGCAGCAGCGCGCTGTCCTCGACCGTGCGGGCGAACGGGCCCGGCTGGTCGAGCGAGCTGGCGAAGGCTACCACGCCCCAGCGCGAGCAGCGGCCGTAGGTCGGCTTCAGCCCGACGATGCCGCAGAACGCCGCCGGCTGGCGGATCGAGCCGCCGGTGTCGGTGCCGGTGCTGCCCGGCACCATGTAGGCCGCGACCACAGCCGCCGAGCCGCCGGACGAGCCGCCGGGCACCAGCTTGCGGTTGTCGCCCCGCTTCTTCCACGGGTTCTCGACGCCGCCGAAGTAGCTCGTCATGTTCGACGAGCCCATGGCGAACTCGTCGAGGTTGGTCTTGCCGACCATGACCGCGCCCGCCTTCCACAGGTTGGCGGTCACCGTGCTCTCGTACTGAGGCACGAAGCCTTCGAGGATGTGCGAACCGGCCGTGGTCTGCACGCCCTCGGTGCAGAACAGGTCTTTTATGGCAAGCGGGACGCCTTCGAGCAGCCCGGCCTCGCCCTTGGCGCGACGCGCGTCGGAGGCCTTGGCCATCTCGCGCGCACGATCTGGCGTCTCGGTGATGAAGGCGTTGAGCGCGCGATGCTCGTCGAGCTTCTTGAGATGCGCTTCGGCGACCTCGACGGCGCCCGCCTCCTTCTTGTCCAGCGCCGCCTTGAGCGCGGCCAATGTGAGATCGGTGAGAGCAGCCATGGCCTACTCCACCACCTTGGGGACGGTGAAGAAGCCGCCGGCGTTCTTGTCAGTCGGCTCGATGTAGACGGCGCCGCCGGGCGCGTTGGCCAGGATCTTCTCGGCGATGCCGCCGTCGGTCACCTTGTCCTCGCGCCTGGGCAGCGTGACGTCGGACACCGAGGACATCGGCTCGACGTTCTTGGTGTCGACCTCATTCAGTTGCTCGATCCAGGCAAGAATCCCCGACAGCTCGCCAGCCAGCGGCGCGAGTTCCTCATCAGGCACTTTCAGACGGGCCAGACGCGCAATGCGCGCCACGGTGTCCTTGTCGAGCGACATACCTCTGCTCCAAACGCTTGAATGGCGCGGTTGGTAGCCGGTTTGCCTTTCAGGGGCAACCGGCCATGCAGCGGCCTCAGCGAGGCGCTGGATCAGGCAGCAAGTCCTTGGTCATGAAGATCCGGCTGGTACCAGGTGGACTGCATGGAATCTCGCCGAAGATGCGCCAGCCATGGCGCTGATAGAAACCGGGAGCCTGAAAGCTGATCGTATAGAGCACGGCGGCACGGCAGCCACGCTTGCGGCCCTCCTCTTCGGCCATCGCCAGGATTTGGCTCCCGAGCCCCGTTCCGCGGAGTTGACGTGGCAAATAGAAGACGTCGAGAAAGAGCAATCCGAGCGAAGTGCGGCCGGTGACTCCACCGAGGGTCTCGCCTGTCATCGGATCCTGCACGACGACAGCCAGCGGACGACGGTCGCTTATACCCGTCGTCTCGTCGTTGAAGTCGCCCAGTCCTTTTGCGATTACCTCCAATGACCGGCGTTCGGGCGAGTCGGTTACGACAACGATCGGCTCGACCATGTCCTCCTCCGTACCATCTCTCGCTCCAACGCTTGAACGGCGCGGTTGGTAGCTCTTCTGCCGCGCAGGAGCAACCGGACGGGAGCTTGCTACAATGCGATGCATGACCGCGACCGACCGCCTCTACACCAACCTGACCCACCGCCTGCGAACCATGGGCAGCCCGGCCCGGGCCGAGAAGGAAAAAAGCTACCAAAAGTCGGTCTGGCGGCACTGGGGCGTCGCCCTGCCGCAGATGGACGTGGCGATCCGTGAGATCCTGAGGGACGTCCCAGCCGCCGACCGCCTCGCCCTCGGCCGCCGCCTGTGGCGCGAACCGGTCTGGGACCTGAAGATCGTCGCCGGTCGCCTGCTCGTGGCGCCAAGCGTGCCGCCGGCCGAGCCGTTGTGGCGTTTCGTGACGGCGCGCATGGCCGATCTCGACGGCTGGGCAGTGGCCGACAATCTCGCCCCTGTCGGCTCGCGCTGCCTGCTTCACGATCCGCGCCGCCTCGACGTCGCCGAAGGCTGGGTGCAAAGCCCGCACCTCTGGACGCGGCGGGCCTCCCTCGTCTTCACCTTGCCCTGGACGCGCAATGGCCGCGACCCGGAGCGGATGCTGGGCTGGGCCTCCGCGCTCGCCAGCGATCGCGAGGGGTTCATCCAGAAGGCGATCGGCTGGTGGCTGCGCGAGCTTTCCAAGCGCGACGCCGCGCGCGTTCGCCGCGTCCTCGCCGAGCACGGCACGACGCTGAAGGGCGTGGCGCGCCGCGAGGCGTCGAAATATCTCTAGACTCTTCCGGACCGCGCGCTAGACCTTCGATTCCATGAAAGTGGTCCTATGAGTGGGATTCATGTGGGCAGAGATGCGTTATAGGCTGACCGACAGAACTCAAGGACCGAATCTTGGCGGCAATGGATCACTTCAATCGCAACCCCGTCGTCCACACTTGGTCCTACAGGCTCAAAAAGGCAGCATGATAAGAGTCAAACTATGGAAACGATGAACTAGGTCGCGTCAGACGCGACCCAGCGCGCGGTCCGGAAGACCATGACGCTTCGATCCGCCTACGACACCGTCGCCTTGCCCTCGTTCTCGGCGATGCGGCGGGCGGCCATGGCCTCGATCTCAGCGCGGACGGTCGGGCGCTTGTCCAGCAGCGCCCGGAAATCCTTGCGATACAGCGCCAGCAGATGGCTGTAGCCGTCGGAGACCACGTCGGCGCTGCGCGGCCGGTCGCTGATCAGGCCCATCTCGCCCACGAAGTCGCCTTCCTTCAAGGTCACCTGGAAGCTCGGCAGTCGCACCGTCACCTCGCCCGCGGCGATGAAGTACATGGAATCGGGTGGACCACCCACCCGGATGATCTTCTCGCCGGGCAGCGCCACCACGGCCCACAGCCGCTTGCCGACCTCGTTCACAGCCGCGCGGTCGAGGGATGCGAAGATCGGCACGCGCTCGATCATCTTGGCCAGCTCCAGGCCAAGATCGAGCGGCGGCCGCTTGCTGATGGCGCCACGGCGCTCGGCGAGCTGTTCGCGCAGGTCGTTGTAGACCTCGCGGCTGATGATGCCCTCGCGCAGGTGGCGATTGTACTCGGTCGATTCGAAGCGGATGGCGGCGCGATCGAGCTGACGCGTCTCGATCGATTCGGCATAGCCAGGATACTGCAGCGACAGTGCCTTGAAGGCGCTGTCGACGGCTTCCTGTCGATTCTCGATCACCGCGGCGAGTGCTGCCTCGGCGTCGCTGCCCAGTAGGTCGGCCACCGAGCTGATGTTGAAGGCAGCAAGCTCGGTCAGCACGCTCTGCGTCACCATCAGGGTCTCGAAGCGGTCGGCCAGGCGCTCCGTCAGCATGCGCTCGAAACCCAGCCGCCGGTGCAGCCACAGCGCCACCCGGAAGCCCAGGTCCGGTCGCGAGATGTCGGCCAGCCACTCCTCGTAGCCGGCCACGCCCTTGTCGCGCACATTGTCGATCAGCCGGTCGGCGCTCGCCGTCAGCACCGCGACCATGCGGCGCGACAGGATCTGCTGCTGGAACTGCTCGAGATAGAGTTCCTTCTCGCGCGTGCACAGCGTCACCAGGCCGACCTTGACGCGCTCGTCGAGGTCGAGCGCCAGGTCGGCCGGCACCGCCTCGACCTCGCCTTCGCCGGCCGAGGCCGGGTCGGCGGCCAGGCCTTCGAGGCGGGCGTTGCGCCGGCGGATGATCTGCGCCAGATGGCGGTCGACGTTGATCTTCGACAGCGCAAGCACGCGGTCACGCAGGGCGAGCTCCAGGCGCGACAGCTTGTCGAGGCCCAGCGCATGCATGAACAGGCCGAGCGTGGTCGCGTTGATGAACAGCGTGACTAGCACGAACAGCGTAGCCGAGAGCGCAATGAACTCGCGGGTCTCCCCGGGCAGCTTGTCGTTGCCGGCCACCACCATGGCCAGAACGATGGTGACCGCGCCGCGCAGGCCGCCCCATACCAGAATGGCCTTGTAGCGGTTGTCGACTGGATGGACGAGGTGGACCTTCTCGAGCGCGGGCAGCATGCCGAACACGACCAGCCCGCGCGCCGAAAAGGCGCCCACCGTCACGGCGGCCACCGCCAGGGCATAGAGCCAGGTGATCTGCAGCAAAACGTTGGCCGCCAGCATCGAGGCGAGCACGAAGATCAGGCAGCTCGCCCAGAACTCGAGCTGCTCCCACAGCCGCTTCAACGACAACCATTGGTGTGGATGCAGGTGCGTGGGGCCGTAGGCGGCGACCGTCAGCGCCGCCATCACCGTCGAGACGACGCCGGAGACATGCAGGTAGCGGTCGGCGATCACGAAGGAGAGATAGGTGAGTGCCACCGTGACCGAGGCGATGGCCGCCTCCGATTCGCCGAGCCGCGGCAGCACGAACATGGCGGCGCGCGCCAGCACGAAGCCCAGCAGCAGCCCACCAAAAAACTCCCGCAGGAAGACCAGCACGACGTCGCCCGCGGTGCCGGGCATGGCGGCGGACAGGTCGACGCGGCTCACCAGGATGCCCGTGAACAGGCCGAACGCGGCGATCGCGACGGCGTCGTTCAGGAGCGATTCGCCCTCGGCCAGGATCGACAGGCGCTTGGGCGCGCCGACATCGCGGAAGATGCCGATGACGGCGGCCGGGTCGGTGGTCGACACCACGGCCCCCAGCAGCAGGCAGACGATGAGGTCCATGCCGGTGGCCCAGTGTACGACGAAGCCGACACAGGCGATGCACACCACCACCGCGACGATGGCCAGCAGCAGCACGGCGTGGACCTCGTCCATCAGGCGTCTCACCTCGATGTTGAGGCCGGCAGTGAAGAGCAATGGCGGCAGGAACAGGGGCAGGAACATGTCGGCGCCGACCTCGAGCTTGTCGAGGCCGACGAAGGCGTCGCCGAAGGCGCCGAGCTTGACGCCGCTGCTGATCAGCCACGAGCCCAGGAAGCCCATGCCCATGCCGGCGATGGCCAGCAGCACGGTGTGCGGCAGGCGGAAGCGCTCGGCCACCGGCACCAGCAGGCTCACGACCACCAGCACCATGGAGATCGCGAGCAGAGCGTAGAATGTATCGGTCACCTGACGAGCCTACCCCGCAACGCTTGTTTTTGAACCCTGTGTCGACCGAAAGGCCCCCTCGCCTTATAACCTCGACGATGGCCAAGGTGGCAGTCTTCATTCACGGCATGTGGGGCACGCCGGACGTCTGGCGGAACTGGCGGCCGTTCCTCGAAGCCCGTGGCTGGCAGACCATCGCGCCGGCGCTGCGCCATCACGATGCCCCGCCCCTGGCGCCGCCGGCCGACCTGGGCACGACCAGCCTCGGCGACTATGTGGCCGATCTCACAAACACAATCGAGCGCCTGCCGGAAAAGCCGGTCGTGATCGGCCATTCGATGGGCGGGCTGCTGGCCTTGCTGCTGTGCGCGCGTGGGCTGGCACGGGCGGGCGTGCTGCTGACACCGGCGCCGGACGCCGGGGTGATCGCGCTCAGGCCGTCGAACCTGTGGGCGTTCGCGCGCATCCAGCTGAACTGGGGCTGGTGGCGCAGGCCGCATCGCGCGACGCTTGCCGAGGCGCTGTCGCATACCTTCAACACGACCGATCCACGGGAAGGTGCCGAGCTTCATTCCACCTTCGTGCATGATTCGGGCAGGGCGTTGTTCGAGATCGCCCTACCCTGGCTTGATGGCAGCAAGACGACGACTGTCGATCCGCGGCTGGTGACGGTGCCTCTGCTGTTCGTGGCGGCGGACAGGGACAAGCTCACGCCACCTGGAGTCGTGCGCCGCTCGGCGCAGCGCTTCGGCCATGTCTCGGACTATGTCGTGTATCCCGGGCAGGGTCATTGGGTGCCGGGACAACCCGGCTGGGAACGAATCGCCGAGGACACAATCGCCTGGCTCGACGGCAAGGCGGCCTGAGCGATGGCCGTCGTCGACTTTGCCGAGCTGAAGACGCTGGTGCCCGCGGGTCGGCTGATGGCGCTCGACGTCGGCACCAAGACCATCGGCATCGCCACGTCCGACGCCTTGCGCATGCTGGCGACGCCGCTCGCGACTCTGAAGCGCGGCAAGCTCGCGGTCGACCTGGCGGCACTCGCCGAGCTCGCCAGGAAGCATGAGATCAAGGCGCTGGCGATCGGCCTGCCGCTCAACATGGACGGCAGCGAGGGTCCGCGCTGCCAGTCGGTGCGCCAGTTCGCGACCAACATCGCCAATCACGGCCCGCCTGCCCTCGCCGCACTGCCCGTCGTCTTCCAGGACGAGCGATTGAGCACCGCCGCCGTCACCCGCGGCATGATCGAGGACTACGACATGAGCCGCGCCAAGCGCGCCGAGCGCGTGGATGCGGCGGCGGCGGCGTGGATTTTGGAGAGTGCGCTGGCCAGGTTGAGGTGATGCTGGGGGCGCGCCACTCCAGTGGCGCGTCATGCTCTTCCGGACCGCGAGCCTCCGGCTCGCTCATGCTTCATGAGCGCGCAAGATGCGCGCGGTCCGGAAGAGCATGAGAAGACGCGCCACTGGAGTGGCGCGCCCCCAGCATCACGGACACAGCGGCGGTGGAGCGTGACGTGGCGGCGGCTCGGCGGAGAGCGTGCGCAGGAAAGCGACCAGGTCGGCGCTCTGCTCGGCACTGAGCGCCAGCGGCCTGACCAGTGGAATGGCGTCGCTGTGCAGGCGGTCGGGATTCACTTCGGAGTAGTGCTTCACGACGTCCTCGAGAGTCGCGAGATGGCCGTTGTGCATGAACGGGCCCGAACCCGTTTGGCGCAGGCTGGGCACGCGGAACTCGCCGAAATTGCTGTGCAGGCGCTGCACGTGCTTCGTACGCAACGCGCTGGCGCCCGAGACATCGTCGTTGTACCTGCCCAGAAGGTTGAAGGTGCTGTTGGCGAGCTTGGCGAGCCCGTCCAGGCGGCCGGCATCGACCTCGCCTGGCCGCGTGAAGAATGGAATCCCGACATCACCGAACTCGCCATTGGTGAAACGCGGCCCGAAATGGCAAGCCGCGCAGTTCGCTTCGATGAAGATTTTCAGCCCGCGCTGGGCCGCCAGCGGATAGCGTGCCGCGGCCTCGCGGTCGCCCGACAGCAAGGCGTCGCGGAACGCATCGAACGGCGTGCGCGGGCTGATCAGCGTCGCCTGGAACGCCGCCAGCGCCTTGGCCGCGTCGACCAAAAGCTTCTCGTCGCCGCCGCCGGGCTTTTCGCCAAATGCCCGCTCATAGCCGCAGGCGAGTGCCTTGTCCTCGCGCAGCAGGCCGGCGACGCGTGCGGCATCGCTCGCCATCTCGCGCGGATCGAGGATCGGCCGGATCGACTGCGCCCACAGCGAATCGCCCGCACCGTCCCAGCCGAACCAATGCGCATGGCCCACGTTCCAAAGCGATGGCGTGCGCCGATCGAGCTCCGACCGTCCCATCGCCTTGGCGCGCCCATCGCCCCAGTCGCGGGCCGCGATGTGGCAAGTGGCGCAACTCATGGCGCCGTCGGCCGAGAGTCGCGGCTCGTTGAACAGGTGCTCGCCCAGCACGATGGCGTTGGGCGAACCGGCGACGCGATTGGACGGATCGCGCGACAAGGGCGGCGGCCACGGCCCGTGCCGGGCGATCGCCTTCACCTTGTCATCCGACCATTGCAGCGGCGTCTGCGCGATGGCGGGCGCCGTAAGCGCCCCTGACGCGGCAAGCGCCACCAGCACCGCTCCGATCAGCCGGCGCCTCACTTCAGGATGAACTCATGGCTCAGCCGCTCGCTCTCCTCGCCGGCGCGCACGTCGATGGCGAGCTCCCAGCGGCCGGGCATGTGAAACACCATGCCGTCGACGCGATAGCGGCCGTCACCCAGCGATACGATGGTCGGCCGGTAGTTCATGCCGTGCTTGTGCTCGGGCATCTGGGCGTCGATCGCCACCAGCTCAGCCGGCTTGTCGCTCTTGGTGCAGACGTTGAACAGCAGCGAAAACGGCTCGCCGACCTCGATACGCATTGGATCGGGGCGGAAGGCCACCAGGTAGTGGCTGGAGAAAATCACCAGGCCGGTGCCGCGGCCGAGATCGAGCGGGCAGTCCGCCCAGGCGGGGAAGGCGATCACCAGCGCGAGCAGCCCGGCCAGCAGCCTCATTGGCCGCCGCCGAACAGGCGGTCACCGTTTTCGTAGGCGATCTTGCGCGCGACGTCCGGCGGCAGGTCGCTGAGCCACTGGCGCGACCAGCGCGCATGCTCGACAACGTAGTGCCAGCGCTCGGGCGTGAAGGTGTCGGTGCCGACCACGAAGCGGTCGGGGAACTCCAGGAAGGCCTCGCGCCAGCCCGGCGCCACCTTGCCGTTCGAGGCGTGCGAGGTGAGGAAGGCGAGATCGCACCACAGGTTCTGATAGCGGCGCAGCATCTCGCGCACCTTCTCCGGCCGCTCGAAGCCCGAATGCGCCCACAGCACGCGGGCATTGGGATCCTGCTGGAAATGGCGGACGACGGCGTCGGCATCGGAGTGCGAATGCAGGTACAGCCCGTACTTCTTGGCGAGTTCGACCACCTTGCGCATGTTGGGCAGGTCGGCATCGGCGCCGTAGATGTGGAATTCGCCGATCGCCACGTACTTGCGCTTGGCCAGCATCTCCTCGAGGAAGCCGATGATCGTCGGATCCTTGGCCCAGGTCGACAGCTCGCCGCGCGAGCGATAGGGCCTGAGCTCGGGCACGATCACCGAGGGCGCCACGTCCTGCAGCATCTTGGTGCCCTCGTTGTTCGAGCTCGACACCATGGCGCGCTTGACGCCGGCCTTCTTCAGGATCTCGACCACCTGCTTGGGCGGCACGACCTCCCAGGCATCGTGGCTGTAGTGCATGTGGGCGTCGAAGATCGGCAGCTCCTGGTCGGCCGAGGCCGTGCCGGCCGCAGCGAGCAGACTGACGAAGGCGAGAAGAGCGCGCATGTGAGATCCTATCTGCGGCGGGCTTTCGCCGCCCAGCCGTAGTTGAAGCTAATCGAGATGCGCTCGCCGGAGAAGCGGGCCGGCGGCACTTCGTGGCGCAGCCAGCTCTCGAACAGCACCAGATCGCCCGCCTTGGCCGGCAGGCTCACGAAGGAGTGAAAGCTTTTGGGCGCGTCGGCCCGGCGCGGCGGCGTCGCCATGTGCAGGCCGAGCCGCGGGTCCTCGAATTTCAGGGCACCGGCGCGCTTGGGCACTTCCACGTAATAGGTGCCGCTGATGAAGGACGTGGGATGGAGATGCAGGGAATGCACCACGCCCGCCGGCATGACGTTGGCCCAGCAATCGGTCATGGCGAGCGATCGGCCGGCGAGGTCGTAGTGCAGCGAGCGGGCGAAGGCCTTGACGTGCGGGTCGATGCGCCGGCGCAGGCGGCCGAACAGCGAGGAGACGAGATGCAGGCGGTCGAGCGAGCCGTAGGAGGTGTAGCCGCCAAGATAATGCTTGGCCGACCAGCGCCCGCCGGCCGCGTCAGAGGCGGCAAGCGACCGGCATTCGTCGGCAAGGTCCCGGTTGAGCCGGCGCTGGTCCGCCCCGGCGATCGATTCTCGGTAGACCAGCGTCGGGAAAAGAGCATGGATCGCCATGGCGTGATTATCCGACAAGCCGGCGGACCGTGCTATGGTTGTTGGCATGCTCACCGACCAGCAGATCGAGACTTATAGGCGCGACGGCTATCTGGTGATCCCGCGCCTGATCCAGGGCGAGCAGCTCGCCGAGCTGCGCGACCTCACCGACCGCATCGTTGCCGAAGCGCGCGGCGTTTCCGCCAACGACGACCTCTACGACCTGGAACCCAGCCACAGCGCCGCCCTGCCGCGCGTGCGCCGGCTGAAGCCCGCGATCTTCAAGCGCTACGCCTTCTTCCATGCGCTGGCGCGCGATCCCAAGATCACGTCGATCCTGGCGCAGCTCCTGGGGCCGGCGATCCGTCAGCACGGCGGCAAGCTCAACATGAAGTCTGCCGGTTACGGCTCGCCGGTCGAATGGCACCAGGACTGGGCCTTCTATCCCCACACCAACGACGACGTGCTGGCGACCGGCATCTATCTCGACGATTGCGACATGGACAACGGTCCGTTGATGGTGATCCCGGGCAGCCACCACGGCCCGACCTGCGATCACCACGCCGACGGCCGCTTCTGCGGCGCCATGAACCCTGACGCCTGCGACATCGATTTCGACAAGGCCGTGCCGCTCATGGGCCCGGCGGGATCGATGACCATCCATCACGTGCGCCTGGTGCACGGCTCGGCGCTCAACCGCTCCAACCGCCAGCGCCGCCTGCTGCTGCACGAATACACGGCGGCCGATGCCTGGCCATTGCTGGGCGTGGCGAACTTCGAGGAGTTCAACGGCCGCATGGTGCTGGGTGAGCCGACCATCGAGCCGCGCGTTGTGGCCGCGCCCATCCGCATGCCGCTGCCGCCGGCCGACCATCAGGGCTCGATCTACGAGAACCAGCGCGGCTCCGGCCACCGCTTCTTCGAGACCTACGAGGAAGCCCGGCACTGAGACCGGAGCCGACCTATCATCCCGCCGCCCAGGCGCTGCACTGGATCACCGCGGTTGCCGTGATCGGCATGCTGGGCGTCGGCCTGTGGATGACCGGCCTGCCGCTCGGCTTCACCAAGCTCCATGCCTATAACTGGCACAAATGGGTCGGCCTCGCCGTGCTGGTGCTCACGGTCGGCCGCCTGCTGTGGCGCTGGCGCCATCCGCCGCCACCCTTGCCCGGCACGATCGTGCGCTGGCAGGCTGCGTTGGCGCCGATCGCGCACTGGGCACTGCTGGTGCTGCTGCTCGCCATGCCGATCAGCGGTTGGTTCATGAGCTCGGCCGCGGGCGTGAGCGTGATCTGGTTCGGGCTGCTGCCGCTGCCCGACCTGGTGCCGCGTGATCCCGCCCTGTTCGAGGCGCTCAAGACCACGCACTATGTTCTATCGCGGTTGCTGATCGCGGTGCTGATCCTTCACGTCGCCGCCGTCGTACACCACGATGTCCTGCGCCGTGACGGCGTGTTCCGCCGTATGTGGCCGTTCGGAGGAAGCTGATGCGCTCCTGGTTCGCCCTCGCCGCCCTGATGCTGTTGCCACTGCCGTCGCTGGCCGGGCCGCAGGACGCCTGGACGGTCGATCCCAAGGCGAGTGCGCTTAGCTTCAGCGTCGCCCAGGTCGGCTCGATCGTCAGCGGCCGCTTCCCCACCTGGACGGGCGAAATCGTGCTCGATCCTTCCTCCCTCGCCGGCGCACGCATCGACATCAAGATCGATACGCGCCCGGTCTCGACCAACAACCGTGACGTCGATTCGCTGATGAAGGGGCCGAACTTCCTCGATGTCCAAAAGTTCCCCGAGGCGCGCTTCGTGTCGACCTCCGTCTCAGGCAGCGGTGACCGCTATGAGGCACGCGGCAAGCTCACCATCCGCGACGTCACACGTGACGCGGTGCTGCCCTTCACGCTGACGATCACCGACGACCCCTCCCAGCCCGGCCGCCTGCGCGCCACGGCGCGCGGCCGCATCATCCTGAAGCGCCTCGACTACGGCGTCGGCCAGAACGAATGGGCCGCCACCGGCCAGGTCGCCAACGAGGTGACGGTCGACCTCAACGTCGTGGCCGGCCGCGCCAGATGATCGGGCGCCGCCTACTGTTCGGTGCGGTCCCGGCACAGCTGCTGCCGATGTCGGCGCGCTCGCAATATTCCCCGTGGCCGGATTGGCTCGGCGTCTATGCCAGCACGCTTCGTTTCCATCGCTCGATCCCTCTCGAGGACATCTATCCGCCACCCGCCTCGCCCAACGTCGACCGCGAAGATCGCAGCGCCTTTGCCGTCCACTTCGACATCCACGCCATCGACAACGTCGCGAAGCTGTGGCTGCGTATCGATGGCGGGCCCATGCAGACTGCCGAGCGCGGCGAGCTGCTGCGCTTCGGCACCCTGACGGCGACGCTCACCGTGCGGCGCGACCTGTTCAACGTCGAGGCGGCTGTTCACCCATGCCGACGGCAGCTTCTGGCATCGTCACTTCACGGCGCGTTTCCTGCCTGACGGCGTCGACGTCATCATTTGGGTGTTCGACGCCGCCGGCACCCGCACCTGGCGTGGTTCGGTGGTGAAGATAAACTGACGTAGCCTAACGGCGTGGCGCGTCATGCTCTTCCGGACCGCGCGCATCTTGCGCGCTCATGAATCATGAGCGTAGGGAGCCGAATCGGCCTCTGGCCGATTCGGCGTAGGAGGCTCGCGGTCCGGAAGAGCATGACGCCCTCCAGCGCACGGTGCTAAGGCCTCGGCCCGACGTAGTTCGACTGTGGGCGAATGATGCGGCCGCCCTTCTCCTGCTCGAAGATGTGGGCACACCAGCCGGCGGTGCGGCCGACCGCGAACAACGCCGTGAAGGCGCTGCGCGGGATCTCCAGCGCCTCGAGCAGCAGCGCGGTGTAGTACTCGACGTTGGTGTCGAGCCGCCGCCCGGGCTTGTGCCGGCGAAGCGCGGCGATGGCGCCCTGCTCGACCGCCGAGGCATAGGCCAGCCGCCCGGCCGTCGCCGGCAGCGTGGCAACGGCGGCCTTCAGCACGTCGGCCCGCGGATCGCGCACCTTGTAGATGCGATGGCCGAAGCCCATCAGGGTCGTGCCCTCGGCGAAGGCATCGTCGAACCACGCCTCGGCGCGCGCCGCATCGCCGATCTCGTCCAGCATGTCGAGCACCGGCCCGGGCGCGCCGCCATGCAACGGCCCCTTCAGCGCACAGAGGCCGGCCAGCACCGAGGAGATCAGCCCGGCATGCGTCGAGGCCACCACACGAGCGGTGAAGGTCGAGGCGTTGAAGCCGTGATCGGTGATGGTGCCGAGATAGGTGTCGAGCGCCTTCTCGAACACCGCGCCGGCACGCTGGCCGCGCACCATGCGCAGGAAGTCCTGGGCGGTGTTGAGCGCCGGATCGGGCGCGATCGGCACCATCGACTTCTCGGCGTTCAGCAGCGCCGCCAGGAACACCGGCAGGGCGCCGCACACGAGGAAATGATGCGGCGTCTTCTCGCTGTCGGACAGCATGCCGATGCCGACCCGGAGACCCTCGACCGGATTGAGCCCGCGCGTCGCGGCCAAGAGCCTGGGTACGTCGGCGAAGATCCGCACACGCGCCATCGCCAGTCCTGCGCGCACGGCCGCCTCGTCGCCGCCGCCCTCGGCGTAGCCCTCCCACAACAGCGCCGCGACCCCCTCGAAGCCGCGCGTCGCCGTCAGCTCCTCGATCGCGTGGCCGCGCACGATCAGCCGGCCGGCTTCGCCGTCGACCTCGCTCATCGCCGTGTCGGCCACGACGACCCCGTCGAGGCCGCTGTTCACCCGTGTCAGCAGCATGGTGTCCCTTTCCCTATGTCGTCGCCAAAGTCGATTGGCAAAAATATATTGTCAATCTTGATTACATTGATCAATATAATGATATGGCGAACGAATGGCTGAGCTCGAGGGAAGCGGCGCGGCGGTTGGGCGTGTCGGCGGCGACGCTCTACGCCTATGTCAGCCGCGGGCTGCTGCGCTCCGAGGCGGTCGATGGCCGCCGCGAGCGGCGCTACCGCGCCGACGACGTCTCGCTCCTGAAGCGGCGGCGCGACGTCGGACGCAAGGCCGAATCGATTGCCAACCATGCGCTCGATTTCGGCACGCCGGTGCTCGAATCGTCCCTCACCCTGATCGAGAACAACCGTCTTTATTATCGCGGCCACGATGCCGCCGAGCTGGCGCGCAGCGACTCGCTCGAGGAAGTGGCGCGGCTGTTGTGGGACTGCGACGAGCGGCCCTTCGCAGCCGACAACCTGCCGCCGATGACCACGGCGCTGCGCCGCGCCTGGCTGGCCGCCGCGACGCTGGGGCCGGTCGACCGCTGTCTCGTCGTCCTGCCGGCTGCCGCCGCGCTGGACCATCCGAGCTGGGTGGAAGATCGCGCCGCGATGCTGGAGACCGGCGTGCGCGTGCTGCGCCTGCTGACCGCCGCGGTGACGGCGCGGCCGCTCTCGGCACTCCCCGTCCACCAGGAGCTTGCCGCGGCCTGGAAAGTGCCGCCGGAGCGCGCTTCGCTCTTGCGCGCGGCGCTGGTGCTGTCAGCCGACCACGAGTTCAACGCCTCGGCCTTCGCCGCCCGCGTCGTCGCCTCGACCGGCGCCAATCTCTATGGCGCGACCATGGCCGGGCTCGCGGCTCTCAACGGCCCGCGCCATGGCGGTCTGACCCGCCGCGTCGCCTCGCTGTTCGACGACCTGAAGAAGGCCAAGGACATCGACAGCGAGCTCGTGCAGCGCGTGCGCGACCGCATCTTCATCCCGGGCTTCGGCCATCAGCTCTACCCCGACGGCGATGTCCGGGCGGCGACCCTGTTCGCGCTGCTGCGCAAGACTGTCCCGGACTCGCCCGAGCTCGCCTTCGCCGAGCGACTGGCCGTTGCCGGCGAACGCCTGATCGACCGCAAGCCCAATGTCGACTTCACCACGGTGGTGGTCGAGCGCGTGCTCGGCCTGCCCAAGGACTCCGCGCTGGCCCTCTTCCTGCTGGGCCGCACCGTGGGCTGGATCGCCCATGCGCTGGAGCAGTCCGCCCATGCGGCTCTGATCCGGCCCCGCGCCCGCTATACTGGCCCCCGACCACAAGGATGAGGGCCAGGAGGATGACATGAGGGAAGGCCGTTGCCTTTGCGGCGCTGTCCGCTTCACTGCCGACGGCCCGCCCAAGTGGACGGGCTACTGCCATTGCCAGAGTTGCCGCCGGCACACCGGCGCTCCGGTTTCCGCCTATGCCGGCTTCGAGGCAGCGAAGGTGCGGTTCACCGGCGACCTCTCCTATTTCGAATCGTCGCCTGGCGTGCGACGCGGCTTCTGCGGCCGCTGCGGTTCGACCCTGACCTACGAAGGCGATCGCTGGCCCGGCGAAGTCCACCTCCATGTCGGCGCGTTCGACGATCCCGGGACGCTGGCGCCGACCGGCCACGCCTTCGCCGACGAGCGGCTGCCGTGGCTGAAACTGTGACGGCGGGTGAGACCTTATTTATCCACCAAAACGTCGCCTTGCGGGGTCCGGTCCAGCGTGCTTAACGTCGCGCTTTAGTGACAAGAAAACGCGTGGGCGTGCCGAGGTTGCCCCATCTGCTCGGCATCGAGGGTCTTGCGCCCGAAACCATTTCGGGCCTGCTCGACCTTTCCGAAAGCTACATCGACCAGAATCGCTCCATCGACAAACGGCGCGACGTGCTGGCTGGCCGCACTGTGATCAACCTGTTCTTCGAGAACTCGACGCGCACGCGCACCAGCTTCGAGGTCGCGGCCAAGCGGCTGGGCGCCGACGTGATCAACATGGACGTCGCCACCTCCTCGGTGCGCAAGGGCGAGACGCTGCTGGACACGGCGATGACCCTGAACGCCATGCGGCCCGACGCCATCGTCGTGCGGCATTCGGAATCGGGCGCGGTCAATCTCCTGTCACAGAAGGTGAACTGCGCCGTCATCAACGGCGGCGACGGCGCGCACGAGCATCCGACCCAGGCGCTGCTCGATGCGCTCACCATCCGACGACGACGCGGCAGCCTGGAAGGCCTGCTGGTGGCGATCTGCGGCGACATCATGCACAGCCGCGTGGCGCGCTCGAACATCCACCTCCTGCAGATCATGGGCGCGCGCGTGCGGGTGATCGGCCCGCCCACCCTGATGCCGACCGACATCGAGCGAATGGGCGTCAAAGTCCATTACAGCATGAAGACCGGGCTCAAGGACGTCGACATCGTCATGATGCTGCGCCTGCAGACCGAGCGCATGCAGGGCTCGTTCGTGCCCTCGATCAGCGAATATTTCCGCTTCTTTGGCCTCGACAGCGAGAAGCTCAAGTTCGCCAAGCCCGACGCGCTGATCATGCATCCCGGGCCGATGAACCGCGGCGTCGAGATCGATTCGGAAGTCGCCGACGACCTCGACCGCTCGGTGATCCACGAGCAGGTCGAGATGGGCGTCGCCGTGCGCATGGCCTGCCTCGAGGCGCTGATCGGCGGACGGCGCAACGCGCTCTCCGGAGCCGCGGCGTGAGCCGCAGCGTCTCCGGCAATATCGACCGCCTGGCACCGCAGCACAGCGGTTCGACCGCCTATATCAATGCGCGCATCATCGATCCCACGGGCGACGCCGAGTACCTCGGCGCCGTCCTGATCAGCGACGGCAAGATCGCCGACTACGGCCCCAACCTGTTCGCTTCTGGCGCGCCTTACGGCATCCAGTCGGTCGACTGCCGCGGCCTCTATCTGGCGCCCGGCCTCGTCGACACGCGCGTCCATACCGGCGAGCCGGGCGAGGAGCACAAGGAGACGCTGGAGAGCGCCGGTGCAGCCGCTGCCGTCGGTGGCATCACCTCGCTGGTGCTGCTGCCCGACAACGACCCGCCGTTCGACGATGCCTCGCTGATCGAGTTCGTCGCCCGCCGCGCCCGCCAGATCAAGCTGGTGAACATGTACGCCTACGGCGCCCTGACCAACGGGCTGGAGGGCAAGGAGCTGGCCGAGATCGGCCTGATGGCCGAGGCCGGCGCGGTCGCCTTCACCGACGCCGACCACCCCATCGGCAACGCCCAGGTGCTGCGCCGCGCGCTCTACTACGCCAAGGCCTTCGATGCGCTGATCGTCCACCTGCCGCAGGAGCCGACTTTGTCGGGCGGCCACATGACCAGCGGCGAGATGGCGACCAGGCTTGGCCTCTCGGGCAATCCGCCGCTCGCCGAGGTGATGCTGGTCGAGCGCGACATCCGTCTTGCCGAGATGACCGGCGGGCGCCTGCACCTCGCCAAGATTTCGACGGCCGAAGCCGTCGCCGCGATCGCCGTCGCCAAGGCGCGCGGGCTCAGGATCACCTGCGATACCGCAGCCCCCTACTTTGCGCTGAACGATCTCGCGGTCGGCGACTACCGCACCTTCGGCAAGCTGGTGCCGCCACTGCGCGCCGAGAGGGATCGACTCGCCGTGGTCGAGGGCCTCAAGAACGGCACCATCGACGCCATCGTCTCCGACCATCGCCCGCAGGACCAGGACAGCAAGCGCGTGCCCTTCGCCCAGGCCGAGCCGGGCGGCATCGGGCTCGAAACGCTGCTGCCGATCTCGCTCGAGCTGGTGCACAACGGCCATCTCACCCTGCCGCGGCTGTTCCAGCTCCTGGCCGCCACGCCGGCGCGGCTGTTCGGCCTGCCCGGCGGCCGCCTGGCCAAGGGCGCGCCGGCCGATCTCGTGGTGTTCGACGCCGACTACGCCTGGAAGGTCGACCGCGACGAATTGTGGAGCAAGACCAAGAACACGCCGTTCGACGAGCGGCCGGTGCAGGGCCGCGTCATGGCGACCATCGTCGGCGGCCGCACCATCTATCGCGACGACAGCTTTGTGACGGCGGCCAGGGCCGCGTAGGCGCGGCCAGGGGCTGGGTAATCGCCGCCCAAAAGCTGCCTCCAAACGGCCATTTCGTCTGCTCAAAGCACATTCTGTCCGGCTGATTTCAGCCGGACAGAATGTGCTCGGCTTATCCGAGGTGTCCGCTGCGCGCGTTTCTGCGCAGATGGAACCGCTCGCGGTTCCATCTGCGCAGAAACCGCTCTATGGTCGTGTCCTTCCATCAATCAGGGCGTTGCATGATGCTTCGACAGTCACTTCTTCTCGGTGTCGCCGGCATGGCGTTCGCGGGCGCGAGCGCGGCCCAGCAGCGCGGCCAGTCGCGCGACGACCTGCTCGATGCCCTCACACGCCACATCCAGATCTGCAGCGAGATGACCGACACGCAGTCGCGCCTCGCCTGCTACGACCGCCTGCAGACCCAGGTGGGCGGCGTGACGCCGCCGGCCCAGCCGACGCCGACACCGTTGCAGGCGCAGCCCGCGCCGACGCCGCCGCCGGCAACCATGGGCACAACCACGGGATCTGGCGGCTCGTCGATCAGCTCCGCGCCGCTCACGCCGCAGCCGCTCGGCGTGCCGGGTGGCGGCGTCGCGACCCTGGGCTCCGGCGGCGCTGCCAGCCCGCCGCCTGCGACGACTCAGGATCCCAACACCGCCTTCGATCCGCGCACCGCGGGCTATCGGCCCCCTCAGTCGATGGGCCCCAAGCCGCAGCCACAACTGCGTCGCAGCGGACCGCGGCCGGTCCCCAACTTTTCGACGCCGCAGCCGTTGGTGACGCTCGGCGCCGCCAACCTGACCTATGGCGATTCGCGCTACTGGCAGGTGACGGTGACGCTCACCTCCAACACGCGCAATCCCATCAACACCCAGGCCGAATGCACCTTCATGAATGCCGGCCGGCCGGTTTCGACCGACTATCTCGGCCCGCTGATGATCCAGCCGGGCGAGCAGATCACCACCGAGCTGATCGGCCCGCCGACCACGTCCTATATCGATTCGACCAACTGCAAGATCGTCAGCCCCTGACCGTGGAATGATCTCGACCCTGGTCCTGCTGCTGGGACCTTTCCTGCTGGGCTACCTGCTGGGCTCGATCCCGTTCGGCCTGCTGCTGACGCGCGCGGCGGGCCTGGGCGATATCCGCAGGGTCGGCTCGGGCAATATCGGCGCCACCAACGTGCTGCGCACCGGCCGCAAGGGCCTGGCGGCAGCGACCCTGCTGCTCGATGCGCTGAAGGGCGTGGTGGCCGTGCTGATCGCCGACCAGGTCGGCCAGCTCGCCGCGGTCGGCGCGGCCGCGGGCGCCGTGCTGGGGCACATGTTCCCGGTGTGGCTGCGCTTCAAGGGTGGCAAGGGCATGGCGACCACGCTCGGCATCATGTGGGGTCTGTCCTGGCCGGTTGGCGCGATCGCCTGCGCGGCCTGGCTGCTGTTCGCTGCGCTCTTCCGATTCTCGTCGCTGGCGACGCTGCTCAGCATCGTGGTCGCCGCGATCGCCGCCTGGTTCCTGACTGATCACCGCGCGGCCATCCTGCTCACGCTGCTGGTGCCGCTGGTCTGGGTGCGCCACCACGAGAACATCGCCCGCCTGCTCAAAGGCACCGAGCCCAAGATCGGCCAGCGCACCCCGGTCCGCGACGCGCCGACTTCCGGCAAATAGCCGCTACTGCACGAGGCGCGCTCTCAGCCGCGCGTACTCCTCCTCGGAGATCGATTTGCTCGATTTGAGCCGGTCGAGTTTCTCGATCTCGTCGGCGATGCTGAAACCCACCGCCTGGCGCAGCTGGTCCTGCGCGCGCTGGGCCTGCTCCCGGCTGCGCTCGGCCATGCCGCGGCCCTGCGTGAGGAGGTAGGCGAAGATCCCGACATAGGGCAGCACGATCAGCAGGATCACCCACGCCACCTTGCCAAGGCCGGATACGTCGTGGCGGCGAAAGAGGTCGCCGAACACGGTCATCAGCAGCCAGAGCCACAGGATGAAGAGGAAGATCGAAAATAGGTTCGCCATGAAATTGGCGAACGTGAACCCACCGTCGAACAGCATCGCCGCTCTCCTCTCGTATTTCAGCTCGGCGGCCCGGCCTTGCGCGAGGCCAGCGCCATCGCGATGTAGGCCCAGCCCGCGAACATCAGGGAAACGCCGGCGATTGTCGCTGGCGTGAAGGAATGGCTGTAGGGAAGCTTCAGGATGAGCAGCAGGCTCACCACCAGCGCGATGCAGCCCGATATCAGGAACCAGTGCCATCCGGGCTGTCGCCTCACCCTCACCGCAAAGGCGACCTGCGTCGCGCCGTGAACGGCGAAGATGATGGCGATCAGGATGGTGATGGCGATGACGCCGGCAAACGGATTGAGATAGATCAGCGTGCCGCCGACCGCGGCCAGGACGCCAAGCAGCAGGTGCCAGAGGAATCCCAGCCAGTCGAGCATCTTGGCCGCTTGCATGATTTGCAAGACGCCGCTCACGATCAGGACGCTGCCCAGCACTTTGCCGGCCGCGATCTCGGAAACCACCGGCACTAGGATCGCCACGACGCCGGCCAGGATCAGGACGGCGCCGAGAAGGACGAGCCACAGCCACTTGGTTCGGAAGACCTCGGCGGTGTGCATACGATCATGGTCTGATGCGTCGTCGGTGCCCATGTGCGATCCCGCTTGAGCGTTGGCCCCTGGACTGTCGGCAAGTGGCGAAAATCGCCATGTCCCGCAACCTGCGGTACAATGCCAGAGCGATGACGCGTTCGCCAGCGCTCCCTGCGCGATGGTTGTCTGAAGGAGCCCGGTCATGACGACAGAGACAGGCGGGGCTGACTGGCGCCGCATCCTCGTGCCGCCGTTGATCCTGCTGGCCGTGATCCTGGGTGTCGTCTTCGCGTGGTACAGCGCGCACAGCCTGCTGATGCTGTTCGCCGGCATCCTGTTCGCCGTGCTCCTTGATGCCTGCACGCGCGGGCTGGGCTACGTCCTGCCGGTGGCGCGCGCCTGGCGCTTCGCCCTGGTAGTGCTGGTGCTCGCCTCGCTGGCGGCGCTGGCGATCGCCTGGGGTATCATACGCCTGCCCTCCCAGGCGCGCATGCTGCTGCAGGTGATGGACACCCAGCTCACCGTTCTGGAGAACTATCTGGCCACCTTCGGCATCGATCTGTTCGGCCCGGGCGGCCGGGGTGACCTGTCGCAGTTCATCGCCGATCCCGGCCGCCTGTTCGGCCACGTTCAGTACGCTGTGAGCGGCGCCTATGTGTTCGGCATAACGACGATCGTCATCATCTGCCTCGGCCTGTTCTTCGCCGGTCAGCCGGCGGCCTATCGCGACGGCGCGCTGGTCTTCGTCCCGCGCGGCGCCCGGCCGCGCATGCGCGAGGTGATGAACGAGATGGGTCAGGTCATGCGCGGCTGGCTGCTGGGCCAGCTCGTGCGCGGCGCCGTCGTGGCGGTTGTGCTCGCGGCAACGCTCCAGTCGCTCGGCGTGCCAGGCGCGGGCCTCCTCGGGGTGCAGGCCGGGGTCGCTAACTTCATTCCCTATCTCGGGCCGCTGATCGCCGCCCTGCCGGTCGCCCTGGTGACGATGCCGCTCGGCCTGTCGACGCTCGCCTGGGTGATGGCGATCTATTTCCTGATCCAGACCATCGAGGGCTTCGTGATCGCACCGCTGATCCAGAAGGGCTCGGTCAACGTGGCACCGGCCTGGACGTTGTTCGCCATCGTGCTGTTCGGCGCGATGTTCGGCGCCATGG
>WHTW01000122.1 GCA_009377525.1 Rhodospirillales bacterium | reverse complement strand
CTCTCTACGAGAAACTGCCCGCAGTTTCCTGTCTCACTTTTGGGGGCCGGTACAGAACGCCTAATGAAATGCGCAAGAAGCACGTCATTGGTTTTCAAGTCGCAAACTGCGGAAACTGCGCAAACCTTCGCCTGGCTCAACCGATGGAGGGTCCGCTTCTCCAGACCAACAAGAGGGTCGGGCGGAAAAGGCGGGAATGCCGGAAAATCCCCGAACCGCTGACGGCGGTGCTGGCAGCTGCGGCATGCTTTCCGTCAGCCGCTCGCCAACCGGTCGACGTCACCATGCCGAAGAACTACGTGCCGGGCCGCGACGCTTGGGTGGCCGAGCCGATGACGCCGGAGATGGACGATCGGCGCATGGCCATGCGCCAGCGGCGGTTCGAGGCGGTGGCGCGACGGCGCCAGGCAGCGGAGTAAACGCCTGCGCTCGTGATGGAATAGCTGCGCTCTCTGCAAAGCGCGCGGTTCGGCCGCGTGTTCTTCTGGCCGTACTGACCAGACGCTGCACGCATGGCCTCAAACGCAAGACAGATCATCGTTATCGGCGCCGGAATTGGTGGTCTGGCATCTGCTTTGGCGCTTCAGCGCCGCGGCTTCCGGGTTGCCGTCTACGAACGCGCGCCGGAGATTCGCGAGATCGGGGCGGGGGTGGTCATCGCACCGAATGCGCGGCGCGCCCTGCGTGATCTCGGCGTCGACGCAGCCCTCGAAGCCCTGTCCTGCTCGGTGTCGGTCCTCCATACCTGCGACTACAGGACGGGCGAGATCGTCAGGACGAACCGCAACGAGCAGATCATCGAACGGCAGGGCATGGGAGTCCTCCAGGTCCATCGCGCGGACCTGCACGGGCTGCTGCTGGAGGCGGTACGCGCCAACGATCCGGCGGCGTTGTGGCCTGGTCACGAGTTCGTCGGCCTCGATCAGGACGCGACGGGCGTGTCCGTCAGCTTCGCCAACGGCACACGTCGTCGGGCGGACGTCGTGATCGGCGCGGACGGCAACACGTCGGCCGTGCGCTCCTTGCTGTTTCCCGGCGAGGCCCCGCGCTTCAACGGCCAGGTCGCGTTCCGCGCCCTCATCCCCGACGAGCTGGTGCCGGACGTGATCCGCCAGCGCCAGCTCGCGATGCATCCCGCCCCGCGGCGCTACCTGCTGCATTATCCCCTGCGGCGCGGCCGGATCATGAACCTCATCGGCTGCGGCCAGACGGCCTCCTGGCAGGAGGAAGGCTGGGCGATCCCGGCGACCAACGAGGAGTTCGAGGACCATTATTCGGATTTCGCGCCCGAGCTGCTGGCGCTGATCCGCAGCATCCCGCCGGGAGGACTTTTCAAGTGGGGACTGCGCGATCGCGAGCCCTTGAAGACGTGGACGGTGGGCCGCGTCACCATGCTGGGCGACGCCGCCCATCCCATGACGCCGTTCCTCGGCCAGGGCGCGTGCATGGCGTTGGAGGACGCGCTGCTGCTGGGCCGCGCCTTCGCCGCCGCTTCGACGGTCGACGAAGCCCTGAGCCGCTACGAGGCGGCGCGCAAGGCGCGTGGCACCAACGTGCAGCTTTGGTCGCGCGAAGAGGGAATGGCGCTGCAGGATCCGACGCGCCCGCGGCGGACCGCGCTCGATCGCGGCCTCTACGACTACGATCCGCTCGCCGCGCCGGTCTGACGTCCGCTCAAGCCGCCATCTCCTCGACGGCAGGCACGCGCTCGACGCGATGCGCCTGCAACGCCGGCAGCACCTCTCGGCCGAAGCGGCGAATCTGCTCGATGAACATGTCGTGAGGCATGGCGCCGCGATTGAGGCTGATCTGCACCATGTTGGCGCCGGCTGCGTCGGCCTGCGCGATGATGCGTCGGGCCACTTCGTCAGCCGTTCCCCACGGCCAGCTCTCGGCCAGCCGCTCGATGTCGGCCATGGTCGTGTTGCGGAAGTCCTCGCGGAGCAGGGCGGCGGCGCGTTGGTTCTCCGGCCGCACGTAGTCGGTCGACTGCGCCGTCGAGTAGCCGGCCTGACGCTGCAGCGCCGTCTCCGTGAAGTTGCCGTGGCTGAACAGCGTGCGGTTGAAGTAGAGATGGTACGGCCCCATTTCCTTCACCGCCTGCGCCTTGGAGTCGGCGACATAGGCGTGGATGCCGAGAGACAGGTGGTTGGGCGTCAGCCGGTGGCCCGCGGCGGCGAGACACTTGGCATAGTAGCGGATGATGTCGTCGCGCAGGCCGCCGCCGCCGAGGCCCGGCGTGATCGGAATGTTGTGCCGGCCGGCGAACTCGATCGATTCCTTGCTGCCGACGATCGGGATCCAGATCTCCGGATGGGGCCGCTGCACGGGCCGCGGCCAGATCGCCACGTCCTTGTACGACCAGAACCTGCCCGAGTAGGAGAACACGTCCTCGGTCCAGGCGCGCGTGACGATGTCGTAGGCCTCCTCGAAGCGCGCGCGGCTCTCGGCCAGCGGCACGTTGTGCACCTGGTACTCGCGCGGGATGCCGCGCGCAAAACCCGAGATCAGTCGCCCGTTCGACAGGCAGTCGATCATCGCGAGCTCCTCGGCGAGCCGCAGCGGCTCGTGCAGGGGCAGGAGGTTGCCGTAGATCAGGAGCTTGAGATTGGCAGTGCGCTGCGCCGCCGCCGCGGCCATCAGGTTGGGCGAGTTCATGAGGCCGTAGGGCGAGCAATGATGCTCGTTGAAGCCCACGCCGTCGTAGCCCAGCCTGTCCATCTCCTCCCACGCTGCGAGATGCTCGGCATAGGTGCGCACGGCGACGTCGGCCTTGAAGAACTCCCGACTGAGCGGATAGGGCAACTCCGGGCCGACCTTCACGTGCTCGAGGTTCTCGCCGTAGGCCAGCAGATCGAAGACAAAGACCTTCATGCAATTCTCCCCGGCCGGTGACGCGGCGTGGTAGTGTCGGCGTTCAGGAATCGAAAACGGTGCGCTTGGGAGGAACCATGACAGCATCGACGGATGGGAGCCTTGCCTTCGATCAGCCCCTGCTCTCGGGTGGCCGGCATTTCTCGACGATCGACTACCATGTCGCCAGAAGGTTCGTTGAACGCACCACCCACGGCCTCTTCGACTTCTCGCTGCCAAGCGCCCGCGAGTTCCGCCAGTACGACGTGAGATCGGCGCGGCTGGGCGAGACGCTGTTCAGCCTGGTCAAGGTCGACAGTGTCTCCGGTTACGACATCGAGATGATGGACGACCCGGATCTCGTCCTCCTGCACATCCTCATGCGCGGCAATGCCCAGTTGCAGCAGGGGATGGCGAAGGTGGAAGTGGCGCCGGCGCAGATGGTCGTGTTGGAGGGCATGGGGCGTTCGCACAAGCGCTGGTACGGAACGACCCAGCAACTCCTGGTGCGGCTGAGCCGCAGCCGCATGGAGCGCATCGTCGCCAGCGAGACCGGGATCGGCATCGGCGATCCGCTGAATTTCGGCGTGATGCAGGTGATCGACCTCGCGCGCGTGGCGACCTTGTCGAACTACCTCGTCACGATCTGCCGCGACCTCAACGATCGGCAGCCCTGCTTCGACGGCCATCTCGGCCGGCTGGCCGAGCGCGCGCTCGTGCTGCTGCTGCTGAACGCCGTGCCCAACAACTACAAATGGGCCTTCGCCGAAGAGCAGCCCTCCGCGGCCGCGCCCTATTACGTGCGGCGTGTCGAAAGCTACATCCGCGAGAATGCGCGCGAGCCGATCACCACCGACGACCTGGTGACGGTGGGCGGCGTCAGCGCCCGCTCGATCTACCATGGCTTCCGGCGTTTCCGCTCGACCACGCCGATGGGCTACCTCAAGGCCGTGCGCCTCGACATGGCGCGTGCCGCCCTGGCCCTCGGGCGCCGGCAGGGCAACACCAGCGTGACCGAGGCCGCCACCGCCGCGGGCTACAGCAACCTCAGCCAGTTCTCGCGCGACTACAAGATGCGCTTTCGCGAATCGCCCTCGCAGACGCTGGCCGAGGCTTGAGCGTTTCACAGGGGAATCGCCAGCAGGTTGGGGATGTTGAAGGTGTCACAGACGGCGATCTTCTCGCGAAACCTGAATTCCCCAGCGCCATTCGAGATGACGTCGCGATACTGGCCGACGCTGAACAGCCGCGTCTGCCCCTCGAGGTCGGTCTGGTAGACCGTGTAGCAGGCCGCCACCTCGAACGTATCGTCGCGCGCCGACAGGACCTCGATGTTGGACACGACGTGCCGGGAGTAGTGGAGGTTGTAGACGTTGGCCTCGCGCAGGCTTTTTACCCGGTCCACCATCATCGCCCGGCTGTCGCAGAAGAAGATCGGCAGCGCCGGCTGGCGGGCGAGATTTTCGCGCGGAATGACCTTGTATACGCCGCGTTCGACGAACAGCTTGGGCCACTCCTCGAGCCTGTCCTCGTCCAGCAGGCGCGCGTAGCGGTACTCCAGCGCCCGGATGGCATCGTAGGCCTGGCTCGTGGTGTCGGTCACGTCAGGCCCATCAGGCCGGCGTAATAGCGCCAGAACGCGCGGATCGTCGCCTCGCCCTGGCGGTCCTGGTCGAGGTCGGCGTGCAGCCCGCCGAATTCAAGGAAGGAGTCCTCGCGCCCGTCGCGTACGATGGCGCGCTGGATCAGCTCGATCGCCTCGCTGTCCTCCATCGAGATCAGGCCGGCGGGCCCGACGAGGTTGGCCTGCTTCAGCCGACAGGCGGTCATCCGCTCGTCGTCGTCCTGGTAGCCGAAATAGGTCCAGTACAGCTCGAACTCGTCCGCCGCTTTCGGTCGGATATGGCGCGTCGCCAGCGTATTCATGATCTGCTGGACGACCAGGCAGGGAAAGATGCTGGTGATCGACACCGTCACGCCGTCGTTGAAGTCGGGCCGGCCCTCCAGCAGCGAGGGATCGGCCAGCGAATAGTTGGTGACGAACTTGTCCTGCCCGATGTTGCCGGACTGCGACGCCTGCCGCCAATCGTCGCCGAAGGTCACGCCGGTGCTGTGCGCCCGCGCCCGGTCGCTGCCGCCCTTGCGCTTCTGGTTGGTCCGATAGAGGCCGAAGGTGGCGTGGAAGCCGTGCAGCAGGGCCGCGTGATAGGGATCGCGCGTGTTCTCCGAATAGAGCTTCCAGTTGCCGCGCACGCGCTGGCGCATGTGGCCCAGCACCTTGACCGGCCGCGAGAACAGACGGTCGAGGGCCGCGATCAGCGGCTCGTCGAGATAGTCCTTGAGCGGGGCGGTATCGGGGCTGAAGCTCGCAAAGATCACGCCCTTGTGCGACGCCACCCGCAGCCTCGCCAGCCCATGCGCCTTGGGATCGAAATCGGCGGCATAGCCGCCCATGCCCGGCACGCCGCGGCGGTAGGGCACGCCGACCAGCTCGCCGCGCGCGTTGTAGGCCCACTGGTGATAGACGCAGCGGTGCTGGCGCGCGTTGCCGCAGGCCTGGCGCTGCACCGTGGCGCCGCGATGGGCGCAGCGGTTGACGAAGGCGTGCAGGCTGCCGTCCTCGGCGCGGCTGACGACGATCGGCGTGTCGCCCACGAACGAGGTCTTGAAGTCGCAAGGCTCGGGCAGCTCCGCCTCGAGCGCGACGTAGTTCCAGACGGGCCCGCGGAAGATCATCTCCTGCTCGCGGCTGAACACGTCGGCCCGCGTGAAGAGCTCGAACGGCACGCGGCTGCCGTCGCGGGAGGGGCTGGCGATTGCAGGGAACATCGACATGACCTTCGCTCGGTTGCCCGCCGCATTGATCAACAACGCAAGGCCGGCTGCTTTGCCGGCAGCGCAGCGACTTGCTGCCTTGCGCAGAAAGTCGGGCCGGGATTGTTGCTTCCACAGGCAAGGACCCGCGCTGGCAGCAAAGTTTGCGGCCCACGGCGATGGCAGCATGGCCGCTCGCCCCGGGACAGGGAAGGTGGGCACAGGAAGCCGATGACAGCCATCCGCGTCGCAGGCCTGCGAAAGCTCTTCGGCGGCGCGCCCGCCGTCGACGATGTGAGCTTTGAGGTCGAGAGCGGCTCGATCCTGACCCTGCTTGGCCCGAGCGGCTGCGGCAAGACCACGACCTTGCGCATGATCGCGGGCCTCGAGCGGCCCGATGCCGGCGAGGTGCGCGTCGGCGATAGGGTCGTGACCTCGGCCGAGCAGGGCATTCACCTGCCGCCCGACAAGCGCCGCATGGGCATGGTGTTCCAGTCCTACGCCATCTGGCCGCACATGAACGTGTTCGAGAACATCGCCTTCCCGCTGCGCGGCCCGTTGCGAGGGAAACGCCGGCCGGAAGTGGAGATCCGCGACAAGGTCATGACCATGCTGCAGAGCCTGGGGCTGGAGGGCCTGCACGACCGGCCGGCGCCGCTTCTGTCGGGCGGCCAGCAGCAGCGGGTCGCGCTGGGCCGGGCGCTGATCGGTGATCCCGACGTGCTGCTGCTCGACGAGCCCTTTTCCAATCTCGACGCGCGGCGGCGCGACGAGATGCGCTTCGAGCTCAAGGAGGTCCAGGCGCGAGTCGGCGTCACGACGATCTTCATCACCCACGACCAGAGCGAGGCGATGGTCCTGTCCGACCGCGTGGTGGTGATGAATGCCGGCCGCATCGTCCAGGAAGGCACGCCGCAGGCGATCTACCAGCAGCCGAGCACGCGCTTTGTCATGGAGTTCCTGGGCCAGGTCGACCAGCTTGGCGCGCGCGTGGCGATGGCGGCCGATGGTTCGCCAAGGGCGCGGCTCGACGGTGCCGGCGACGTCGAGGTCGCGCTCGATGCCTCGCATCCCTGGCGGCCCGACGATGAGGTGATCCTGATGCTGCGCTCCGCTTCCGTCCGGGTGCGCGAGCCGGATGGGTCGCACGGATGGCAGGGCCGCGTGCTGTCGCGCATCTACCTCGGCGAACGCACCGAATACGTCGTGGGCGTCGGCGCGGCGCGGGTGCGCGCCTTCGGCTCGGCCATCCAGCTGCTCGATGAAGGGGCGCTGGTGCAGCTCGAATTCCCCGCGGAGGCGATCCGCGCATGGCCGGCGGCAAGACCGGTCGGGAAGTAACAGGGAGGATGGACCATGAAACGGAGAGAGGCGCTCTTGGGGCTCACGTCGCTGGCCGCAGCGACGACGGCCGCTGGAAACGGGGCAGGTGCCCAGGGAAAGGAATCATGGGATCAGGTGGTGGCCGCGGCCAAGAAGGAAGGCGCGCTTGTGTGGTCGTTCTTCGGTGCGCCCGGCGCGGCGACCGAGCGGCATGCCAAGGAATTCGAGCGGCTCTACGGCATCAAGGTGGAGCTGGCGCCCGGTCGCACCGGCGACTTCGAGGCGCGCTGGAACGCCGAGCGCGCGGCCGGCAAGGCCAGCATCGACATTCGCTCCTCGGGCAGTCCCGAGAACCGGCGCCTGGCCGCCCGCGGGCTCGATCAATCCTTCGGCACCTTGCCGGCCGCGGTCGAGCCAAGCGTCCCCTGGATCCTCGATCCGCTGATCGACGTGAAGGCCGGCAACGGCCACACGCTGATGACCAGCGCCGGCGGCTATTTCATCCTGGTCAACAACAAGCTCTGTCCGCCGGCCGGCGGCCCGCGCAGCTACAAGGATCTCGAGGACCCGAAATTCAAGGGCCTCATCGTGCTTTCCGAGCCGATCGGGCCGTCGCCTGGGTCGCGCTGGGCGGCCTACGCCTGGAAGGCCTACGGCGACGATCACCTGCGCAAGGTGATCGACAATGTGAAGGCGCTGACGCGGGCTGAGATCGAGGCGCCCAAGCAGATCGCCCGCGGCGAGTACGGCATCTTCATCCATCCCACGCAGGTCGGCGCGGCGGACATCTGGAAGCTGCCCAAGCCCCACCCGTTCCGGCTCGTCGTTCCCGAGGACGGCGTGATGCTGCTGTTCGGCGCCACGAGCCTGCTCAAGGACGCGCCGCATCCCAACGCCGCGCGCGTGTTCATGAACTACCAGCTCACCAAGTCGGCGCAGCAGATCAACGCCGACGACCCGGGCGGGCCGTACATCCGCCGCGACGTCACGCCCAAGGTTCCCGAGCTGGCGCACTTCGCGACGGCCAAGCCGTTCCCCAACAACCCGGACACCTACGAGTTTGGCTCCAAGCTGTTCTTCGAATGGTCGGCCAAGGCCGAGCCCTACCTCAAGGCGGCGGGACTGAAGAAGTAGCGGATGGCGACGGCGGAAAGCTCGATCGGCCGGCGGGCGGAGCGGGTTGCCGGTGGCCGATCGCGCGGCAGCCTGCGGCTGGAGACGCTCCTGCCGGCGGGCCTCACCGTGCTGGTCGCTCTGCTGGTCCTCTATCCGATGGGCATGGTCGTGCTCGGCAGCTTCTGGAGTGCCGCGCCCGGCCAGCCCGGCACGCTCACCCTGGAAAACTGGCGGAGCGTGCTGGGCGACTCGGCCACGTTCGAGGTGCTGCTGACCAGCCTCGTCATCGCCGTTCCGCGCACCCTGCTGGCGCTTGCCCTGGCCACCATCTTCGCCTGGTGCATCGCGCGCACAAACACGCCGTTCAAGCGCCTGCTCGAGGGCCTTCTCGTCTTCATGTTCTTCCTGCCGGAGCTGCCGTGGGTGCTGGCCTGGATGCTGCTCGGCGCGCCCAATGTCGGTCTGCTCAATCAATGGCTGGGCGCGCTGGTCCCCGGCGGCGAAGGCCTGATCGACGTCTACTCCTATGGCGGCCTGATCGTGCTGGGTGCGGCGCGCTCGGCGCCGGTGCTGTTCCTGTTCGTCCATCCCGCCCTGCTGGCGATGGATGCCACGCTCGAGGAGGCCGCGCGCATGGCGGGCGCCAGCGCCTGGCGCACCGTGTGGCGCATCAACTTCCCGCTGCTGCTGCCGGCGCTGCTGGCCTCGGGCATCCTGTCGTTCGTGGTGGCGATGGAATCCTTCGAGATCCCGCAGCTGCTCGGCACGCCCGCCAACATCTTCGTGTTCACGACCCGCATTTACGACCTCGCCTATGGCGGGCATGTCGCCAACTTCGGCGCCGCCATGGTGCTGGCGCTGATCCTGCTGGTGCTGACCGGCAGCCTGATCGTGGTGCAGTGGCGGCTGCTGCGCGGCCGCGCCTACACCACCGTGTCCGGCCGCGGCTTCAAGGCCCAGCCGCTCGACCTCGGTGCCGGGCGATGGATCGCCTTTGCCGTCATCCTGGGCTTCTTCATCGTCTTCGGCGCCCTGCCGATGGTCGTGCTGCTGCTGAACTCGTTCATGGAGCTGAGCGGCTTCATCACCTGGGAGATGTTCACCACCCAGCACTGGGCCAATGCACTGGGGCGCGACGACGTGCTGAAATCGGTCCGCGACACGCTCGTCGTCGGTATCGCTGCGGCGACCTTGGGCGTGGTCGTCTCGCTGTTCATCTCCTACGTCGTGACACGCACCGCCTGGCGCGGGCGCAGGGTGCTGGACATGATGGCCTGGGGGCCGTGGGCGATCCCGGGCCTGGTCATGAGTCTCGGCTTCCTGTGGGCCTTCGTCTGGCTGCCGATCTACGGCACGCTCTGGGTCGTGGTCCTGGCGCTGGTGGCGCGCGGCTTGCCGGTCGCCTCGCGCTTCTTCACCGGCACCATGGTGCAACTGAGCGCCGAGCTCGAGGAATCGGCGCGCGTCCACGGCGGATCGTGGCTGCGGACGTTCCTGCGAATCTGGTTGCCTCTGTTGCGCCCGGCCGTCATCGGCGCGTGGATCCTCCTCTTCGTCATTGCCGTTCGCGTTCTGGACGTCGTCGTGCTGTTGGCGGGACCGGGGGTGCGCATGCTCTCCGTGGATATCTTCCTGTGGACCGTGACCGGCCGGCAGGAAGCGGGGTCGGTGCTTGCCCTGATCCAGACCGCCTTGGTCATCGTGGGCTACGTCGCCGTGCGTCTGATCGCCCGCCGGACCTTGCAGCAGTCCGCGCACTGACTCCCGCGTCTCCGCCTTCGTATCGGAGCGTTGCTCTGATCCTCTTCGATGGAGCTCGCATCGCCTCGCGAGGCGCGACGGTCAGAATCCGGCTGACTCCATGGCAATGCGGCGGTAACGTTGGCCGTTTCCCAAGGGCCCGGCAGATGCGCCGGTCGGTGCGGTGCGACGTCATGAGCATCGAAGTCAAGCTCGCCTTCGACGTGCTGGCCTTCATCTCGGTGATGGTGCTGATCGTGCTCGGGCTGGGAATCATCGCCAGCATGATGGGCATCTTCAATTTCGCCCACGGCGAGTTTGTTCTTCTCGGCGCCTACACGGTCTATCTGTTCGAGAGCAGCGGGCTCTCCGCCTGGGCCGGCATCCTGGCCGCGCCCGTTGTGCTGGCGCTGATCGGACTGGTGCTGGAGCGGACGGTGATACGGCGCTTCTATGCCGCGCCGATCATCGCCATGCTCGGGACCTATGCCATAGGGTTGGTCATCCGTGAGATCGTGCGCGGGCTTCTCGGCGGCCACTACAAGTCGATCTCCGAGCCGCTGCCCGGCGTGTTGACGGTCTTCGGCGTGGATTTCTCGGTGTGGCGCACCGTCATCGTGCTCACCACCGCCTTCATCGTCGCCGCGACCTGGCTCTTCCTCGCCCGTACTTCGGTCGGACTGCAGGTTCGCGGCTCGCTGGAGAATCCCAACTTGGCGCGGGCCTGCGGAATTTCGACCACGACGCTCTACGCCTTCACCTTCGCCTTCGGCGCTGCCTTGGCCGGCCTGGCAGGCGCGTTGATCGTGCCGCTCTACCAGCTCTCCGCCGACATCGGCACGCGCTTTCTGGTGCAGGCTTTCCTGTCGGTGATGTTGGGCGGCGTCGGCACCTTCGAGGGGCCGGTCCTGGGCGCCGCCGCGGTCGGCGGCATGGCGGCCGGCTTGCCGTGGCTCGTCATTCCGGTGCTGGCCGATCCGCTCGTGTTCGTGATCGCGCTGATCATCGTGAAGCTCCGCCCGCAGGGGTTCATCACTCAGGGGAGACTATGACATGACCGACCATTCGCTCCGCCAACCACGCCTTGGCCGTCGCCGGCTGATCGGCGCCAGCGCCCTCACCGCCGCCGGTTGGATCGCCGGTGGCGGCGGCTGGATGCTGGCGCCTCGGCGGGCCCACGCCGCGGACCCGATCAAGATGGGCATCGCCACCGACATCACCGGCGCGATCGCGCCGTCGGGCAACGCCAACTGGCAGGTCGCGCAGTTCACCGTCGAGCAGATCAACAAGGCGGGCGGCATCGCCGGCCGCCAGATCGAGCTCTTTCTCGAGGACACCGCGTCCGATCCCAAGGTCGCCATCGGCAACGTCCGCAAGCTCATCCAGGAGCGCAAGGTCAACGTCGTGCTGGGCGGCATCACCTCGGCGATGCGCCAGGCGATCAAGGACCCGATCGTCAATCGCGGCCGCACGCTCTACATCTATCCGCAGCTCTACGAAGGGCAGGAATGCACGAAGCACCTTTACAGCACCGGCCCGACGCCGGCGCAGCAGTGCGACAAGCTCATTCCCTACCTGATCAAGACCGTGGGCAAGAAGCGTTTCGCCATGCCGTCGGCCAACTACGTCTGGCCGCAGCTCCTGAACAAGTACGCCCGCAAGGTCATCGAGGCCAACGGCGGCGAGGTCGTGTTCGAGGAGTACTATCCGCTCGACCAGGCCGAATACTCCGCGACCATCGGTAAGATCCGCGACGGCAAGGTCGATTGCGTGTTCAACACCGTGATCCCGCCCGGCCTGCAGCCCTTCGTCAAGCAGCTCTACGAATCGGGCTTCCAGAAGAACGGCGGCGTGCTGAGCTGCGTCTACTACGACGAGAACCTGCTGAACTACCATCCGGCCCAGGAGATGGAGGGCCTCTACAGCTGCCTCGATTACTTCCAGTCGGTCGACGATCCGTTCAGCAAGCAGCTCCAGGCCGACTACATGAAGAAGTTCCCCGACACCAAGTTCCTGTTCACCGCGGGATCGGCCGCGACCGGCATGTATCGCGGCATCAAGTTCTACGAAGCCGCGGTCAAGGCGACCAACGGCGAACTGGGGCGCGACGCGGTGTCGGCGGCCATGGACAAGGCGAAGATCGCGCAGGGGCCGGGCGGCGGCGCCGAGATGGTGCCGGGCAAGATGCACTGCAAGATGAACATGTACGTCGCCCAGTGCAAGGTCGACGCCGGCAAGACGCGATACGACGTCATTGAGAGCGACAAGATGGTCGATCCGAAGGAATGCTGAGCGAAGCCGGATCCGCGTTGAGTTCTGCCGGTTCCGGTCGGCGGGCAGCACGCGCGCGGCCGGCCCGCCGGGTGCTGCCTTGGGTCGAGGGAACGGTGCTGCTGGTGGCGTTGGTCGTTCCCTTTGCCCTGGGCGAGCGGACCGACCTCGTCACGCTCGCCACCAATGTGCTGATCCTGTCGCTGCTCGCCATCAGCTTCGACCTGTGCTGGGGCCTGTCGGGCATCATGAGCTTCGGCCAGGCGCTGTTCTTCGGCGTCGCCGGCTACGTCATCGCCCTGGTCGGCCGCGACCTCGAGTTCAGCCAGCTCTGGGCGGTGCTGCCGCTGGCGATGCTGGTCGGCCTGCTTCTTGCCGGCCTGTTCGCGGCCTTCCTGCTGCTCGGCCGCAAGCCGCCGACCATCATCTTCGTCGCCCTGGGCACGCTCACCGGCTCCTACGCCGCCGAGCGGCTGGTGTCCGGCTGGCAGTATGTCGGCGCCGGCAATGGCCTCTCCTCCATCAAGCTGCTGCAGCTCGGCACTTACGAGTTCGTCGAGGGCATGGCGTTCTATTTCCTGGCGCTGATCGTCCTCGTCCTGGTCTATCTCGGCGCGCGCTTCCTGAAGCAGTCGCAGCTCGGCCTCGTGCTCGCCGGCATGCGGCAGAACGAGGAGCGGCTGGCCTTCTTCGGCTACCGCGTCCAGCTCTTCAAGGCGCTGGTGTTCTCGCTCGCCGGCATGGTCGCGGGCCTGGGCGGCGCGCTCTACAGCTATCACCAGGGCTTCATCGGTCCCGGCAACATGGGCCCGGGCCTGTCGACGACGGCGGTGATCTACTGCCTGTTCGGCGGCTCGGGCACCCTGATCGGTCCGGTGCTCGGCACCGTGGCCGTCGAGGTGCTGACCTACGTGCTGGCCGACATCGACGCCATCAAGCGCATCTGGCCGGTCGTTCTCGGCCTGGTGCTGCTGGCCGTGGTGATGTTCCAGCCCAAGGGCTTCCTCGGCCTGCTCGTCTCCGATCGCGAGCGCATCGGCTCGTACGGCCGACGCCGGCCAGATGGCCAAGACGGCGGAAGCGGGGGCTGACCATGGCGTTGCTGGAAATCCGCGGCGTCAGCAAGTCGTTCCGCACTTTGCGGGCACTGGAGGGCGTCGATGTCGACGTGCAGGCCGGCACGTTCCACGGCCTGATCGGGCCCAACGGCTCGGGCAAGAGCACGCTCTTGAAGGCGATTGCCGGCGCCCATTTCGCCGACGACGGCACCATCGTGTTCGACGGCCACGACATCACGCGCGCGATGCCCTACGAGCGCGCCCGCCTGGGCCTCAGCCTGAAATTCCAGATCACCGCCGTCCTGCCCGAGCTCTCGGTCTACGACAACGTCCTGCTGGCCATCCAGTCGGGTGAGAGCCTGACGCGCCTGCTGCTGTCGTCGTCGCGCCGTGCGCTCGACGGCGAGGTCACGGCCCTGCTCGAGCGTTTCCGGCTGATCGACCGCGCCCATGACCTCGCCGGAGAGCTCAGCCACGGTCAGCAGCAATGGCTGGAGATCGCCATGGCGCTGGCGCTCAGGCCCAAGCTTCTGCTGCTCGACGAGCCGACCGGCGGCATGAGCCCGGAGGAGAGGCGGGTGACCGGCACGCTGCTGGCGCCGATCAAGGCGCATTGCACCCTGATCATCGTCGAGCACGACCTGCACTTCATCCGCGACATCTGCGATCACCTCACGGTGCTCGACCAGGGCCGGGTGCTGGACCACGGCGACGTCGAGACCATCCAGCGCTCGCCCAAGGTCCAGCAGGTGTTCACCACCCGTGTCTGACCCGTCCTTCCTCGACGTCGCTGGCCTGAGCGCGGGCTACGGCCGCAGCCAGGCGCTCTTTGCCGTGTCGCTGAAGGTGCCGGCGCGCGGCGCGGTTGCCGTCCTGGGCCGCAACGGCGCGGGCAAGTCGACGCTGCTCAAGGCCTTGTTCGGCGAGCTGCCGCCGATGTCGGGCACGATCCGCCTCGACGGCGCCTCGGTCGAAGGCGAGCGCGCCGAGCAGCGCGTGCGGCGCGGTATCGGCTACGTGCCGCAGGAGCATGCCATCTTCACCAAGCTCACGGTGCGCGAGAACCTGGCTCTGGGCTGCATCCGCCAGCCCGACCGCTCGGGCATGGACTATGTGCTCGACTTTTTTCCCAAGCTCGCCGAGCGTCTGCAGCAGACCGCCGGCACCCTGTCGGGCGGCGAGCGCAAGATGCTCGCCATCGGCCGTGCCGTGCTGGGCCGGCCGCGGCTCCTGATGCTCGACGAGCCGACCGAAGGCGTCTGGGTCGGCGTGATCGAGGAGATCGCCGGCCGCCTCAAGCAGCTTTCGCAGGAGATGGCGCTGATCCTGGTCGAGCAGCACATCGAGCTCGCGCTCGACGTCGCGAGCCACGCCTACGTCATGGACCGCGGGCATGTCGCGCTCGAAGGTCCCGCCGCATCGGTCCGGAGCGATCCGCGGCTGATGCACCACCTGGCACCCTAGATCGTGATGGCTTTAGCTCGATCACCTCGTCGTCCCGACCAAGGCCCGAAGGGCCGCGCGGAGGGACCTTCTCTCCACGACAAGCCGGTTATTGTCGAGAGAAGGTCCCTCCACTCCGCGCTTCGCGCTCCGGTCGGGACGACGGATCGAGCTAAAGTCATCCTGCCCTAGATCCGACAGTCCAACCGAAGGAGGAGACCATGGCCGTTCAAGTCCCTACCGAAGAGCAGTTGCGCGAAGTCGCGGCCGATGTCGGCCTGGCGCTGACCAACGCCGACGTGAAGTCCTTCATCGAGCTGATGCGGCCGAGCGTGGCGGCCTACAACGTCGTCGATGCCATGCCCGACAACCTGCCGCGGGTGAAATATCCGCGCACGCCGGGCTATCGGCCGACCGGCGACGAGAACAGGCACAATGCCTGGTACGTCAAGACCACGGTCGAAGGCGCGGCCCGCGGCAAGCTCAAGGGCAGGACCGTCGTGCTGAAGGACAACATCATGCTGGCCGGCGTGCCGATGATGAACGGCGCGGCGACGCTGGAGGGCTATGTGCCGAACATCGACGCCACGGTCGTTCAGCGCATCCTCGATGCCGGCGGCACCATCGTCGGCAAGGCGCATTGCGAGAATTTCTGCCTGTCCGGCGGCAGCCATACCAACGCCACCGGGCCGGTGCACAACCCCCACAAGATGGGCTACTCGGCCGGCGGCTCGTCGTCGGGCAGCGCCGTGCTGGTGGCGCTGGGCGAGGTCGACATGGCGCTGGGCGGCGACCAGGGCGGCTCGATCCGCATGCCGTCGTCGTTCTGCGGCACCTACGGCATGAAGCCGACGCACGGGCTGGTGCCCTATACCGGCATCATGCCGATCGAGGTCTATGTCGATCACACCGGCCCGATGACGGCGACCGTCGCCGACAATGCCCTGCTGCTCGAGGTCCTGGCCGGCCCCGACGGCTATGATTCGCGGCAGGTCAACGTCAAGACGCATCCCTACACCAAGGCGCTGCAGGGCGACATCAAGGGCCTCAAGATCGGCCTGGTGACGGAGGGCTTCGCCCAGGCCAATGCCGAGGCCGACGTCAACGCCAAGGTGAAGGCGGCGGGCAAGAAGTTCGAATCGCTGGGCGCCACGGTGGCCGAGGTCTCGATCCCCATGCACATGGTCGCGCCGGCGCTGTGGATGCCGATCGGCACCGAGGGCCTGACCCAGACCATGATGTGGGGCGACGGCTATGGCGTCAGCCGGCCGGATCTCTACGTCACCAGCCTGATGGACTTCCATCGCAACTGGCGCAACCGCGCCAACGAGCTGTCGGAGACCACCAAGCTCTTCACCATGTTCGGCACCTACATCCGCCGCTACTACGGCAGCCGCTACTACGGCAAGGCGATGAACCAGACGCGCTTGCTGACCGCGGCCTACGACCAGGCGCTCGGCGAATACGACCTGCTGATGATGCCGACCACGCCGATCAAGGCGACCGAGCTGCCGCCGGCCGACGCGCCGCGCGAGCTCTATGTCGAGCGCGCGCTGAACATGATCTCCAACACCGCGCCGTTCGACATCACCCACCACCCGGCGATGGCCGTGCCCTGCGGCATGTCCGACGGGCTGCCGGTATCGCTGATGCTGGTTGCCAAGCATTTCGACGAGCCGACCATTTACAAGGCGGCTTTCGCCTTTGAGCAGGCGGGGGACTGGAAGAAGATGTAGCGCTTTGGCTACCGTGTTGGATCAAAGGTCTCGACGCACCAGGGCTCAGGTCGCGTGCCCGATGAAGACAACTCTATGCAGATAGCGGTCGTCAGCGAGCTGATCGAGAACGAAGATCGCGACTTCGTCGCGCGTGATGCGGCTGAGACACGTGTCCGGCTTCACTTCGGTGATGGCCTGGAACGGCGTCGCTCCGGCGCTCGCCTTGAACGGCGCCGGCCGCACCAGCACCCAGTCGAGCGCCGACTGGCGGATCAGCCGTTCCTGCCGATCCTTGTCCTCGTAGAATTGCCGCGTGAACAGGGGATAGATGATCCAGTCGTAGAGGAAGCCGCCGTGGCCGCGCGTCTCGCCGGCGCCGACGCCGGTGATCGCCACCAGGCGGGCGACGCCCTCGGCCTGCATGGCCGCGATCAGCCTGGCCGTGACGTCGGAGAACAGCGTCGTGCGCCGGGCCGGCGCCGTGCCGAGCGCGATCACCACCACCTGCTGGCCGGCGACCAGGGTGCGCAATGCCGCGGCATCGGTCGGATCGGCTGCCACGACCTCGGCGCCTTCGGCTGCGTCGGCGAGGCGGGCCGCGTCACGCGTCTGGGCGCGGATCGCATGGCCGCGCTCGACGCCGCGGGCGAGGATGCGGCGGCCCACGCTGCCGCTGGCGCCGAGCAGCAGGACGCGCACGGCGGTCAGATCGGCTTGGCCAGTGACTGCGCGATCGTCTTGGCCAGCATGTCGAGCGTGTAGAACTTCATGAGCTGGTCGCGTCCCCAGGACAGTTCCGTCGACTCGATCATCATCATGGACGCAAGCTTGCGCGAATCGTCCTGGAAGGAGTCGGCGCGCGGCTTGCGCCGCATCTCGTAGCGTGCCAGCGCACCCGGCAGGAAGCGCGCGTCGGTGCGGCCGAGCTCGTCGTCCAGCACGGCCGCGGACTCGAGCGCCATCGACGCGCCGACGCCCGCCGTCGGCAGGAAGGCACAGGCCGCATCGCCCAGCAAGGCGACGTGCCCCTGGTGCCAGCTCTTGGCTCGCACGTCGGAGAGCTGCCACCAGAACGTCTGGCCGAGATCATCGGGAAGGGCGGCCATGACGTCGGCAATGCCCTCGCCCAGCACCGCGAAGTGGGCCTTGACCCTGGCGCCATCCCCGCCGACTGCGTTGGGGCCCATGATCCGGGTCGGCGTCGCCGCCACGACGCCGAGGCCGCCCTTGATCGGGTAGAGGCCGAGGAACCGGCCGGCGCCCCAGTGCTCGACCACGGCGGTGGGTGGCCGCCTGGTATCGCGAACGATCCACACCCAGCAGCCCCAGCCCGTCTCGTGGTCGGGCAGTTCCCCCGCGAGCTGCCGGCGGATCGCCGAATGGATACCGTCGGCGCCGACCAGCAGGTCGCAGCGGTTCGTCGATCCGTCGGAGAGCTTCACCTCGACCTTGTCGCCGGCCTGCTCGAAGCCGGTCACGCTCGTGCCGAAGTGCAGCGGCACGTCCTCGCAGCGCTTGCGCAGCAGCGTGAGCAGTTCGCCGCGCATGATGCCGCCCGAATAGCCGAAGCCGTCGAGCATCTGGCCGAGCTCGTAGCTGTGGATCTCCTGACCGTGGCCGTTGCACACGGTGTAGGTCTCCATCCGCTCGCTGGTGGCGAAGAAGTCGTCGATCAGATCGAGCCCGTGCAGCACGCGCGCGCCGATCGGGTAGAGGCCCAGCATATAGCCGCTGTGGTCGAAGTTGGCGGCGCGCTCGTAGAGTTCCGCGGTGACGCCACGCCGGCGCAGCAGCGCCGCCAGGGCCATGCCGCCGATGCCGGCGCCTGCGATGATGATCTTCATGCGATCCGCTCCTTGTTGATCGTGGTCTTCATGTCACGCAGCAGCCAGACGAGCCAGACGGCGGCGAACAGGGGCATGCCGATCACCGCCGCGACGAGGGCCATGTCGGCGAGCAAGGTCTGAGGGACGAAAAAGGATGCCGCGGAAAGCAGGCCGGTCGCGACCTGGTAGAGCGCCGAGACACGGGTGAAGGCGATCCAGCCGCCGCTCGCGCGCGCCGACCTGGCGGCGAGCCACGTCGCCAGCGCGGCCGGCAGGAAGCTCGCGGCGGACAGCCAGTTGCAGGCGGCGTTCAGCTCGTCGAGGAAGGCCGCGGCATGCACGGCCGACAGGAGCGGCGAGTCCGTCCGGAAAAGCTGCGCCGCCGCCATCATCCGCACGTCCACCAGGACGCCCAGCATGCCCGAGAGGGCGAACAGCACGACGATCGCCGGACCGCGGAAGCGACCCTCCGGCTCGAGGGCGGCGACCACGGAAACCCCCATCAGCGCGATGGCGCAGTCGGCGGCGAAGAACAGCCCGTAGCCCGCGGCGTACCATCCGGCGGCCGCGCGCAGGAGGGCGGCATCGCCGGCCGCGAGGGGGGCCGCCGCGTTGGCGGCCAATACGAACCCGCCAGCCACGTGGCCAGCAGGACGATCGTGTGCAGGCGAATCGAACGGTAGTCCATGCCGTGCAGTGTCGTCATTCCCCGGAGGACCCGCGTCGGCGCACGCGACCTATTTTTGATGTAGGTTCGCGGCCTACAGGCCATGCCACAACCCGCCGGAGTCCTCATCGTCGACGATCACGCCATCGTCCGTTTCGGCCTGGCGCAGGTCCTCGAGCTCGATCCGCGCTTCGCGGTCTGCGGCGAGGCCGCGAGCGGCGTGGAGGCCAAGCGCCAGGTCGATGCCTGCCGGCCGGATCTGGCGATCTTCGACCTCATGCTGGGCGGCCGCGACGGGCTCGGGCTCTTGCGCGAGATCTGCGCGCTCCGCGCGGGATTGCGGGTCCTGGTCTTCTCGGCGCAACCGGAGATGGTCTATGCGCCGCGCGCTTTCCAGGCCGGTGCTTGCGGTTACCTCATGAAGGATGCGGGCGTGGAGAAGGTGCCGGAGGCGCTCGCCGTCCTGGCTCTTGGCGAACGCTATGCCAGCGATGCCGTGCAGCGGGCGATCTTCCAGAGCGCGGCTGCGGGCCGCAAGGTCGGTGGCGTGCCGCACGGCGCGCTGTCCGATCGCGAGCTGCAGGTGCTGCGGCTGCTCGGCGCCGGCCTCGGCACCGCCGAGATCGCCGCGCAGCTGTCGCTCAGCATGAAGACGGTCGGCACCTACCGCGAGCGCCTGAAGGTGAAGCTCGGCGCCGACAACGCCTTGCAGCTCGAGCAGCGCGCTGCGGAGTTCGTCCGCACGGGCAGTCTCTAGCATGCCGTCGGCCTCTTTCGAGCGGGAGGCGATCGACGTCAACCTGCGCCGCATCCCCTGGCTGCTGGCCGCCTCCATGGTGCTGGCGCTGTGGCCGCTCGCGACCTTCTGGTCGGAGCCCGCGATGGCATGGCTGAGAACCGTCCTGCTGGTCGACCTCGCCAGCGCGGCGTTGTTCCTCGCCCTCAATATCCCGGTCCGCCGTCGGCCGCGCGAGTCGGCCTGGCGCGACGCCTATGTCTGGACGGCGGTCGTCCTCGCCCTCGCCTATATGGACGGTTACTACTTCCTGGTCGCGCGATCGTTCGGACAGAACCCGTCCTACATCCTGGGCGTGATCATGGCGGCGGCGTTCTTCCTGCTGCCGCCGCGGCGATTCCTGCCCTTGCTGCTCGCCAACCACCTTGTCTATTGCGCGGCGCTGGCGTTGCAGCCCGGCATCGACGCCGAGTTCGCGGCCGTGCTCATCCAGAACACGACGGGCGCCGTCGTGGCCGGGCTGGTGTCCGTGCTCCTCTATCGAGCGCACCGCGAGGAATACCTGCAGCGCCAGGCGCTGGCCGCCGCCAACCGCTTCCTGCTGCGCCGCAACGAGCAGCTCAACGACCTGATGGCGATCACGGCGCACGACCTGCGGGGGCCGCTGCTGGGCATGCGCGACCTGCTGGGATCGGCGCGCAAGGCGCCCGACGGTGGCCGGCGCGGAGACATCCTCGATCGCGTCGCGGCGGCGTGCGCCGATCTGGTCGGCCTGGTCAACCGGCTGCTGCGGGCCCACGCGGCGGAGGAGCAGGCGGAGCGCGCGCTGGTGCTCGCCGCCTGCGATGCGCGCGATCTCGTGTGGCAGGCGATCGAGAGGGTGCGGCCGCGTGCCGCCACCCGCGCGATCGTGTTCGATCTCCGGCTGCCCGACGCACTGGCGATGCTGCGGGTCGATGCGGGGGCTCTCGGGCAGGTCCTCGACAACCTGCTCTTCAACGCGGTGAAGTTCTCGGCCGACGGCGGCAAGGTCGAGGTCCGCCTCCTGCACCAGGACGGGTCCTGGCGCTGCGAGGTGGCCGATGGCGGCCCCGGTGTTCCGGCCGAGGAGCGCGCGTCGCTTTTCCAGAAGTTCCACCGCGGCAGCGCGCGGACGGCGCAGGACGAGGAGGGCAGCGGTCTTGGGCTCTACATTGCCGCGACCCTGATGCGGGCAATGGGCGGCACGATCGACTATCGGCAGCGGGACGCCAAAGGGGCTGTTTTCGTGCTGACGTTCGGCACTGCAGCTTATGGGCGCGATTCCGGCTGAGGCGTCGGAAGGCTGGGCTTGTTCTCGACGATCCAGCGCTTCTCGTCCTCTGTGTCCGGCTTCGGCGGCCGGATGCCCTGGATTGTCCAAAGGTCGAACGGTGTCTCGTCGATATGCATTTCCCAGCGCAGGTTTCGCTCTGCCAGGTAGGGCTCCAATATCCGGCCGACGGCGGCCAGGAACCGGGCCTTGATCTCCTCGCTGCCGAACTGACGCGCGATGTGATCGACCCAGATGCGCACGAAGTCGTCGGCCGGTTCGCCGCCGACGTAGAACGAGCTTTCAGGCACCTCCTGGTAGATCACACCGACATAGAACCGCGGCAGCGCGCGGTAGATGCCGGTGATCTTCTCGGCGATCGCCTTCTTCTGCTCGATCGAGAAGGCGCCCGGCGGGTGGTAGATCTTCCAGAGCGGCATCTGCGGTCTCCGCTGCGATGTTGACTTAATGATGATGATAGACATCATAATGGGCGTCAAGCCTGGGAGCGTCGAAATGAAAATCTCCGAGGATGCCGCCAGGGCCAACCACGAGCGGATCGTCGCCAAGGCGTCCGAGTTGTTCCGGGCGCGCGGATTTGACGGCGTCGCGATCGGCGATGTGATGAAGGCCGCGGGGTTCACCCACGGCGGCTTCTACAATCATTTCGCGTCGAAGGACGATCTGGCCGCCGGCGCGGTGGGTCATGCCTTCGCGCAAATGGCGGCCGTGCGCGCCCAGACACCCGACATCAAGGTTCTGTTGTCCCTCTACCTCTCCGAAGCGGCCCGCCGCGCGCCGGCAAAATCCTGTCCGGCGGCGGCGCTGGCGGGCGACGTCGCGCGAGCGCCCAAGCCGGTCAGAACCGCGTTCGCGGCCGGCCTGGAGGACATGGTGACGTCGGTGAGCGCGGCCCTTCGCGGTTCGCGAGGCTCGACCGAAGATGACCGAACGCGCGCGATAAATCTGGTTGCCAAGATGGTCGGTGGCCTGGCGCTGTCGCGCGCGCTGCCCGACTCGGATCCGCTCGCGCGCGAAGTCCTCCAGGCGGTCCTGAGCGGGGCGCTCGACGACGCAGCAGGCTGACGGCAGCGGCTGGACGGCGCCGCGCCGCCGCAGTCGGCGCCACTTGTCGGCTCATGACGAGCTGTCGACATCGATCCGATGCGGTGACAGCATTGCCTGCACGTCGGTCGAGCGACGCAAGCCATGGTATGGATGC
>WHTW01000121.1 GCA_009377525.1 Rhodospirillales bacterium | reverse complement strand
CTCGGATCGACGATGCATAGAGCGGCAACGCGGGGAAGCAACGCAACAGGCCGACATTATAACTAAAGTGCACTCGCGTCAAGAACGGCGATTATGGATCGCCAGTTTCGTTTTCGCGAGTTTTTGCGCTCCATAGAGGGCCCCATCTGGCGGGTCGTCCGGGCGACGACACCACTTCTTGCGTCGCCGCGCCCGAGTGCCAGCAATGCTTTCAAGCCGGCACGGCGCCCCGACAGGCAACAGCCCACGCAACGGCTTCATCGCTATCCCTCGTCCAGCCGCGGGAGCTGCAGATCCTCGCGTCACTCAACTCCAACCCGTCAAAACCTCAAACCTCGGTGGCGAGCTACTAGCCCTGTGAAACGAGCATCTCCCGTGCGCGCGAATCCGATCAGATGGGAACCGCACGCGGTTCCATCTGATCGGATTCCGCTCTAGCGCGCCGGCTCGCTGACGAAGGCCACCTTGGAAAGCCCACCCTTGGAAGCGTCGGCCAGCGTCTCGGCGACGTAGCGGTAGGGCGCGTTCTGGTCGGCGCGCAGGTAGATCTCGGGCTGCGGCCGCTTGCGCCCCTCTTGCGCGAACCTGGTGATCGCCTCCTCGCGGGTGATGCGCTCGCCCTTCCAGTAGAGCGCGCCGTTGGCGTCGATGGCGAACTCGATCTTCTCCGGTTTCTGGATGTCGGCTGCCGAGGTCGCCTTGGGCAGGTCGAGCTTCACCACGTTGGTCAAGAGCGGCGCCGTCACGATGAAGATCACCAGCAGCACCAGCACGACGTCGATCAACGGCACCATGTTGATCTCGGCCATGGGCTGCGACGAGGATCTGCGGTCGAAGCTTCCGAAAGCCATGGGTCCTCTCCTAGGAGTTCACGGCGGCAAGCGGCACGCCGCCGGGGCGCCCGCCGCGGCCCTGGGCCTGCAGCGTGCGGCCGATCAGCAGGAAGTTCAGCAGCTCGAAGGCGAAGGCGTCGAGCTTGGTGGTCAGCACACGGTTGGAACGGGTCAGCCAGTTGTAGCCCATGACCGCCGGCAGAGCGACGGCAAGCCCGATGCCGGTCATGATCAGCGCCTCACCGACCGGGCCTGCGACCTTGTCGAGCATGCCCGAACCCGACATGCCGATCGCCACCAACGCGTGATAGACGCCCCACACCGTGCCGAACAGGCCGACGAACGGCGCGGTGGCGCCGATGGTGGCGAGCATGGTGAGCCCGTTCTCGAGCGCCGTCGTCTCCTCGTCGAGCACCTTCTTGATGGTGCGCGTCAGGAACTCCTGCTCGGATCCCGCCTCCTCGAGCTTGGCGGCGCCGAACTTGGCGTGATGCGCCTGCGCATGCAGCGAATGCGCCGTCAGGTGCCCGAACGGCTCGTGCACGCCATGCACGCTGAGCTCGTTCTGCACCTGCTCGAGCGAGGTGGCGCTCCAGAAGAAGGCGAGGAATTTCTGGCTGCGCTTCTGGCGCACGACCTGGCTGATACCCTTGTAGACGATCAGATACCAGGAGATCGCCGACATGATCGCCAGCACCGCCAGCAACACCCTGGCGACGATGTCGGCGTTCGCGATGAAATGGCCGAAGCCCAGGGCCGATGCGTCACCCATGACCTGCTCCTACTGCAGCACAAAATTGATTGGCACGCGCACCCACACCGTCTTGGGGACCCCGCCCTCGGAATAGGGCCGGAACTGCGCGCCACGCACGGCGCTCATTGCCGCTTCATCGAGCGCCGGATGGCCCGACGACGTTTCCAGCGTGACCTGCGCGGGCCGGCCGGCGACGTCGACGAACACGCGCACCATGACCGACCCCTGCTCGCCCGCCTTGCGCGCGCGCGCGGGATAGCGCGTGTTGGGCGGGACCAGGAAGCCGAGCTGCGAGGCCGACACGACGCGCGGCGCAGCGGCAGCGGCCGGCGCCGCCTGCTGCGGCTGGTTGTGGACGGGTGCCTGCGGGACCGGCGCCGGCGGCTTGCGTTGCACCGGCTTCGGCCGCTCGGGCTTGGGCACCGGCTTCTTCTGCAGCGGCGGGATGACCGGCGGCGGCATTTCCGGCGGTGGCGGGATGTCGATCCTGGCGATCGGGAATTCCGGCGGCGGCAGGTCGGGCGGCGGCGGCTCGACGATCGCGGCCAGATCGGGCTGCTTGATCTCGACCGGCGGCGGCGGTTCGGCGTTCTCGATCTCGGGCTCGGCCGCCTGCTCGGCCGGCACCATGCGCACTTCCATGGGCGCGATGTCGCCCACGATCAGCTTTGCAGGCTCGACCTGGGTCAGCGCCCAGCCGCCGCCGACATGGAAGAAGATGACCAGCGCCAGCAGCGCGCGCTTCGCCGTCGGCGACAACGGGTCGCGCGAGGCCTGCAAGAATTCGCCTGCCATCAGGGGGGAGGGCATCTTTGCGTTCATGGTGGCATCAGCACTTGGGAATGTAACATTATGACATATCAAGATCGCGCGACTATACGTCCGCGGACGTGGCGCGTCTGGCAAGGTGGCGCACCAGCGTGGATGAAACTGATAACTATGTTCGCTGGAGCGCTCCCCTGTTGCGACCGCGGGCTCGAAGTGTCCCTCAAAGGCACCCGCGATTAGCCAAGTCTACTACGCTTCGTTCGTAAGTCGGCGCCACTCAGGCGTCACTCACGCGCTTGCGTTCCTTCGCTTTTCTGTTGGGTCTGCCCGATGAAATCGACCATGAGCGACACCGCCACGGTCGCGTGTGTCTCGAGCAGCTTGTGGCCGGCGTCGAGAACATGGCCTTCCATTCTCGGCAGCGCCTCCATCCATGACAGGGTTTCGGCGAGATCGAAGAAGGGGTCGTGGCGCGCCCAGACCATCAGGGAAGGCGGCTGCCAGCGCGCGAGATATTCGGCGATCTCTTCGAACCGGGCGACGTAGTTCCCATAGTCCTTAACGAGCGCTCGCTGTGTCTCCATCCGGCCCGGCAACTGCATCTCCCGCCAGTCCTCCTCCCAGGTTTCGGCCGGGATTCGCGTCGCAACTTCTGACGGCATTCCGCCGAGATACCCGTTGCGTACACCCTCGAAAGTTAAATGCGCGGTCGCTGCCGCCTCGTTTTCCGGGTTTGGATGCGACCAATAGTCCATCACCGGGGCCCATTGCGACCCGAGCCCGGTTCGATGGGCGTTGGCGTTCTGGACGATGTGGCCCAGCACTTGTTCCGGCGCCTGCATGGCGATTTGAAACCCCACCGGCGCGCCGAAATCATGAAGATAGATGTAGCGCGGTCCGACAGCGAGCCGGTCCAGCAGCTCCGAAATGGCTTGGCCAAAGCTGGGAAACGAGGGCGCCGGCAGAACGTCCGACTCGCCGAAGCCAGGCAGATCCGGCGCGATCACATATGCGGCCCGCGACAGCTCGGGCATGACGTCACGAAAATAGCCCGCCGAGCCCGGAAAGCCGTGCAGGAGAAGCACGGCGGGCTTGGACGCGTCACCTGCCGCAATAAAGGACAACTCCGTGCCGCCGGACAGGCGAAGTCGTTGACGGGTCAGTGGGCGCATGTTCGGCCTCCTCTTCTCGACTACCTGCCCGGCTCAATTGCGCCTATGAACCCGCTTTAGGAAATCACGCGTCAGATCGACCGCGTCTGCGAGATTGGTCTCAAGCAGCCAGTGCCCGGCGTCGAGCAGGTGGAGTTCCGCCTCGGGCAAGTCACGCAGATAGGCGCGCGCCGATTCCCCCGGCATATAGCCATCGTGCGGTCCCCAGAGGATCAGCGCCGGTGGCGAGTGCTCTCGCAAATAGGCCTGATAGCGCGGAAACCACGCAAGATTGTCCTTGGGTCGTAGATGATGCGCGCGGCGATCTCCTGGCGCCGCTCCGTCATCAGCGGCCAGTGCAGCTCCCAAAGGTCGGGCGGAATACGCTGGGCCAGTTCGGGACGGACGTCGTTCAGAAACTCGTCCCTGAAATGATCCTTGGAGATGGACTCGCGCAATTTGCCGAGCCCATTCGGCCGCTCCATTTTCCAGATGTCCTTGAGCCCGGCATATTTGGCCCCGAGCACGTCTTCATAGATGTCGCCGTTCTGAATGATGAGCGCGGCGATGCGGCCCGGATCGCGGATGGCGAGCCGCAGGCCGATCTGCGAGCCGAAGTCGTGGAGATAGAGCGCAAAACGCTCCACGCCCAGCGTATCGGCAAAGTCCTCCAGAAAGGATGCGAAGCCGTCGAAATCATAGGCGAACGCTTCGGGCGTGGTGCTATAGCCGCTGCCGGGGAAGTCCGGCGCGAGCAGCCGCCAGTCTTCGCCAAGATGGCGCATATAGTCCCTGAATTCATAGGAGGAGCAGGGATAGCCATGGGGCAGCAGGAGCACAGGCGCGTCTGTTGGGCCGGCTTCGCGATAGAAGACGTCCACGCCACAGACAATCGTTCTGCGATGGTGCACCGGAACAGGCATTCTGGCTCCTGGGTACCTCAGCCACAGAAACGGCGGATGTAGACGTCTGTTCCACCTCGGGAGAAGCCATTTCGGGTGGGTTTAGATCAATCGGCAAAGCGAAGGGCGGCGTGCCGCGGCGCGCGCTGGCGTAGAAAAGGCGATGGCGCGCCCGGCTGGATTCGAACCAGCGACCTACCGCTTAGAAGGCGGTTGCTCTAATCCCCTGAGCTACGGGCGCCTGCAACGCACCATACCATCCCGGCCTCGACCGTGCCCCATTGCGCCGATATGACCGCACCCATGACCGACCAAGCCACGATCACCAAGATCGGACAGACCATCTGGGGTCCATCCTGGCAGGGCCCGATGGCTGCGGCCCTGAAGCAGCACCCCCGCACCATCGAGGACTGGAGCACCGGCCGTGTCGCCGTCCCTCTCGAGGTGTGGAAAGAACTGCGCGAGGCGGCACGCCAGCAATACCTCAAGCTCGCCGACCTCGACGCCGAAATAGTGCGTGCCTTCGACGCCGCCTATCAGCGAACCATGGCCGGCGAGCGCTGACGTCTGGCTGCCGACGCTCAGTGCGTCCAGCGGCCGATGCGGTTGTAGGCGAAGTTATCGGCGTAGGCCTTGGGCTTGACGTGCCGCGCGTGCGGCAGCTCGACGGTGTAGCGCCAGCCGTTCTTCTCGGCATGGACCTTTGCCTCCTCCAGGGTCGCGAAGAGCAGCTTCACCTGCTGCATGGTGTCGCGCGAGCTGGTCCAGCCCATCAGCGGGTCGATCTCCTTGGGCGCGGGCTCGCTCTCGAGCAGCCATTCCTTGGTGTTGCGCTGGCCTGCCTGCATCGCCGTCCTGGCCGGCTTGTAGATGCGAACCTGCATGGACGTCGACACTCCCCAGGACTGGACAACGGCGGCGGCGTGGTCGGGGCGGCCGGATTTGAACCGACGACCTTCTGCGCCCAAGGCAGACGCGCTACCAGACTGCGCTACGCCCCGCCGAACGACCCTAAAGCATATTTCGTCCGGCTGGAATCAGCCGGACGAAATATGCCCGGTGAAACAAGAACGCCCGGGCGCGCTTTTCCGCCCAAGTTGAACCGCGAGCGGTTCAACTTGGGCGGAAAACGCTCTAGGCGTGGGCTTTCTACCAGCGACCGGGACGGCTCGAAAGCGCAATTTCCGGGTGGTTAAGTACATTACGTCCAGCTGGAACAGCCGGACGTAATGTGCCCGGTGACCCGAGCATCGCCGGTGCGCGCGATTCCGATCAGGTGGAACCGCGTGCGGTTCCACCTGATCGGAATCCGCTCTACTGTAGGGCCATGTTCGACCAGACACCCGAACAGGGCCGGCCGGGCCGCGCGCCCTCGATCAACGTCCTGGGCGGCGTCCTGCAGCCCTGCTCGCTCGATCCCGTCACCGGCTTCTATCGTGATGGCTGCTGCAATACCGGACGCGAGGATCTCGGCCTGCATACGGTCTGCGTGGTCATGACCGCGGAGTTCCTGGCCTTCTCCAAGGCTCAGGGCAACGACCTCTCGACGCCGATGCCGCAATACGGCTTCGCCGGCCTGAAGCCGGGCGACCGCTGGTGCCTGTGCGCCAGCCGCTGGAAGGAGGCGCTGGATGCCGGCGCCGCGCCGCTGGTCGTGCTCGAGGCGACGCACGCCGTGACCCTGCACATCGTCTCGCTCGACGACCTGAAGAAGCATGCCGTCAGGCTTCAATGAACTGGTAGCCGGCGCGGATGCGGCCGTCGTCGCCCAGAACCAGAAAGTCGAAGCCGACCGAGATCACCTCGCCGCCCGCGGCCGGCAGCATCTCCCAGCGCAGCTTGACGGTGTCGTGGTGGCCGTCGACGCTGCCCTGCAGGCGAAAGACGTTGCCCTTCTCCTTCACCCACTTGTCGTAGGCGTCGGCCACGCGCTTCTCGATGCCGGCGTGGCCCACGGCCTCGAGCGTGCGCGCAAGGTGATGGGCGTCTTCCTGCCACAGTGTGCGGATGAGCTGGCGTCGCCTGCCGGCGTCGACCTCGTTCCACACGGCGATGTAGTCCTGGACGAAGGTATGGATGTTGCTCATGGGCAGAACATGGCGTGATGCCCGGCCGGGGTCGATGATGTGCAAGGTAATCGAGGAGTACCCATGAAGAGTTGGCCAAAGATCGATGGCGCGCTCGCCGACTATGTCGACGGCAACTGGCTGCGCGACAGCCCGCTCAAGCGCCAGCTGCGCGAGGAAACCGCGAAGATGCCGGGCGCGGGCATGCAGGTCTCGGCCCACCAGGGCCAGCAGATCGGCCTGCTGGCCCGCGCCATCGCCGCGCGGCGCGCCGTCGAGGTCGGCACGTTCACCGGCTACTCGGCACTCTGCATTGCCGAGGCCCTGCCCGACGATGGCAAGCTCTGGTGCTGCGATGTCAGCGAGGAGTGGACCAGGATCGGCAAGCGCTACTGGAAGGAGGCCGGACTGGAGAGCCGCATCGAGCTCACCATCGCCCCCGCGCTCAAGACGCTCGACTGGCTGCTGGCCCAGGGTCTCACCGGCCAGCTCGACCTCGCCTTCATCGATGCCGACAAGCCCCACTACGACGCCTACTACGAGCGCTGCCTGAAGCTGGTGCGCCGCGGCGGGCTGCTGCTGATCGACAATGTCATCTGGGGCGGCTCGGTCGCCAACCTCGCCGACAAGGACGCCGACACCGAGGCGATCCGCGCGCTCAACGCCAAGCTCAGGAAGGATGAGCGCGTCGACCTCACCCTGTTCGCGGTGGGTGACGGCATGACGTGCGCGTTGAAGCGTTAATGGGAGCGCGGACCTCCAGGTCCGCTCATGCCTTTGGTATTCCGGACCGCGCGCATCTTGCGCGCTCATGAATCATGAGCGAGCCGGAGGCTCGCGGTCCGGAAGAGCATGAGCGGACCTGGAGGTCCGCGCTCCGGCTTATACGTTGCCGAAGATCGCGTGCCTGACCTTGTCGCCGGACTTGATGCCGAGCAGGCGGGCGCTGCCGCCGTTGATCTCGAGCACGGCGCGCACCGGGAACTGGCTGGGGATGGCCTCGGTCGACAACGGCGCGGCGTTGGCGTGGACGTGCTTGATCGTGCCGTCGCCGGCGATGAACACCATGTCGAGCGGGATCAGGGTGTTCTTCATCCAGAAGCTGACCGGCGCGTCCTGGTGGAAGTCGAACAGCATGCCGTCGTAGGGCCCGAGCTTCTCGCGGTACATCAGCCCGCGCGCGCGCTCGGAGTCGTTCAGCGCCAGCTCAACGTCGAACTTGATCTCGCGTGTCGCCGTCACCACGATCAGCGACGACTTCTTGAAGGTGATCTCGGAGCTCTGAGCCAGCGCGCTGCCGGCCATCAGCGCGGCGGGCGCGGCGAGCAGCAGGCGGCGGCCTAGAGCACATTTCGTCCGGCTGGAATCAGCCGGACGAAATGTGCCCTGTGGATCAAGGTCGTGCATACGCGCGTTTCCGACTGGAGGGAACCGCGAGCGGTTCCCTCCAGTCGGAAACCGCTCTAGCCGCGTTCCGGAACCGATGGAGGCCATGGCCATGGAATAACGGGTGCATGGCGATCTCGTCAAACTCAAGACACTTGCGTGACAGTCCCCGCCTTTCCATAGTGCCCGGGATCACCGGGGGGAGCCCAATTCGGGCTGAGAGGTTCGCAAGAACGACCCCGGCAACCTGATCCGGTTAGTACCGGCGTAGGGACTGGTGACGTACTTGTCGGCTGCTCCTCCCCTTCTCGTGCGTGATGCGCGCATCGCCTTCGGCGACCGTCTGGTCGCCCGCGACCTGACGCTGGAATTTCCGGCCGGCCGCACGACCTGCCTGCTGGGCCGCTCCGGGGTCGGCAAGACCTCGCTGCTGCGTTGGCTGGCTGGCTTGCTGCCGGAGGCGCCGCGCGCTCAACCCGTCGCCTACATGGCGCAGTCCGACCTGCTGTTGCCGTGGCTCTCGGTCCTCGACAACGTCCTGTTGGGTTATCGCTTGCGTGGCGACCGCACTGCCTTGGCTTCTGCCGAGGAGCGGGCTCGCACCCTGCTCGATGCGGTCGGACTGGCGGACAGGCTCGACGATCGTCCCGGCCAATTGTCCGGCGGCATGCGCCAGCGCGCGGCGCTCGCCCGCACGCTGTGCGAGGACCGGCCGGTCGTGCTGATGGATGAGCCGTTCGCCCATCTCGATGCCGTGACGCGGCTGGAATTGCAGGATCTCGCGGCACGTCTGCTCGCCGGCCGCACCGCCGTGCTGGTCACCCACGATCCGCTGGAAGCGCTGTGCGTCGGCCATCAGATCCGCGTCCTGTCGGGCACGCCGTTCATCGCCGGTCCCGCCATCGAGCCCGCCGGAGTCGTGCCGCGTGATCCGGCCGATCCCGCCCTGCTCGGCCTGCATGCGCGCCTCGTCGCGGAGCTGCGGGGCCTCGCGCCATGAGGCCGCTGATCACCGCCGTCGGTCTGCTGCTGGGCTGGGAAGCACTGGTCTGGGTGAGCGGCGTGCCGTCCTACATCCTGCCGCCGCCGTCGCGCGTGCTGGCGGTGCTGGTCGAACGATCCGATCTCCTGCTCGGCGAGGCCGTCTGGACCGCCACGGAGATGATCGTCGGCTTGCTGCTCGGGCTGGTGCTGGGAGCGACCCTCGCCATCGTGTTCGCCGCCTCGGCCGGATGGCGGCGCTGGGCGCTGCCGCTGGTGATCGTCTCGCAGGCCATTCCTGTGATCGCCATCGCGCCGCTGCTCGTGCTTTGGCTCGGCTACGGCATGGCTTCCAAGGTGGCGATGGCGGCCCTGGTGATCTTCTTCCCGGTCGTCAGCGCCCTCTATGACGGATTGCGGCGCACCAACGAGGGTTGGGTCGACCTCGCCCGCACCATGGATGCGAGCCCACGCGCCGTGCTGCTGCAGATCCGCCTGCCGGCCGCGCTCCCCGCCTTCGCCTCGGGCGCGCGCATCGCCGCCGCCGTGGCGCCGATCGGCGCGGTGATCGGCGAATGGGTCGGCGCCAGCGCCGGCCTCGGCTACCTCATGACGCTGTCCCTGGCGCGCGGCCAGACCGCGCTCGCCTTCGCCGCTCTTGTCGTGCTCTGCCTGCTCGGCCTTGCGCTCTATTACGCGACCGACTGGGCAGCGCGCGTGTTCGTACCCTGGCAATCGCAAGGAGAATGACGATGCGAATTCTGATCCGGCTGCTCACGGCGCTCGCGCTGATGAGCCTGGCGTTGCCCGCGACAGCGCAGGACAAGGTTCGTCTGCTGCTCGACTGGTTCGTCAATCCCGACCACGCCGCACTGGTGATCGCCAAGCAGCGCGGCATCTTCACCAAGCACGGGCTCGACGTCGAGCTGATCGCGCCGGCCGATCCCAATGCGCCGCCCAAGCTCGTGGCGGCGGGACAGGCCGAGTACGCGGTGTCCTACCAGCCGACTCTGCAGATGCTGGCGGCCGAAGGCCTGCCGCTGGTCCGCGTCGGCGTGCTGGTCGCCCAGCCGCTCAACGCGCTGGTCGCGCTCGAGGACGGGCCGGTGAAGTCAATCGCCGACTTCAAGGGCCGCAAGATCGGCTACTCGATCGCGGGCTTCGAGGAGGCGTTGCTGGGTGCCATCCTCGAGAAGGCCGGGCTGACCTTGAAGGACGTCACCCTGATCAATGTCAACTTCGCGCTGACCACCGCGCTGATGAGCAGGCAGGTCGACGGCGTGATCGGCGCCTTCCGCAATTTCGAGCTGAACGACCTTGCCCTGCACAAGGCCAAGGGGCGCTTGTGGGAGGTCGAGAAGAACGGCGTGCCGACCTACGACGAGCTGATCCTGATCGCCAAGCGCGAGACGGTCGACGTGGCGCGCACCAAGAAGCTTTTGGCCGCCATCGTCGAGGCGACGATCTGGCTCAAGGCCAATCCCGACGAGGCGTGGGGCATCTTCTCGAAGTCGGGCAAGGAACTCGACAGCGAGCTGAACAAGCTCGCCTGGAAGGACACGCTGCCGCTGCTGACGGCCGACCCGACCGCGCTCGATCGCGCGCGCTATCAGACGTTCGCCGATTTCCTGGTGACGCGCGGCCTCATCAAGCAGGCGCCGCCGCTCGACAGCTACCTGCGCGAGATCAAGTAGCCTCTTGCAGACCGCGCGCATCCTGCGCGCTCATGATCATGAGGCGCGCAGGATGCGCGCGGTCCGGAAGATCATGAGTCCGTCAATCTAGGCCGCGCGTATCTCGACGACCTGGAGCCCCTTCTGGCCTTCGGCAATGCGGATCATCACCTTCTGGCCGGGGGCCAGCGATTCCATGCCATGGCGGCGCAGCACCGCGGCATGCACGAAGATGTCGCCGTCGGCAGCCTCGCGCGTGACGAAGCCGTAGCCGCGTTCGTTGTTGTACCATTTGACCAGTGCGGCGATGTAATCGCCCATGGCGATGCCGTCGGGCACCGGCGGTGCCTTGGGCGGCGTGGCCACCGCCGTCGACGAATCGATGTCGAGCACCTTCATGACCTGCCAGCCTTTGGGGCCGCGCACGCCGGCGCAAAGCACTGTCACACCGGGCTTGAGATCCTCATGCCCGGCTTGGCGCAGTGTCGTCACATGCAGGAACGCGTCGCTGTTATCGCTGTCCAGGGCTAAAAACCCATACCCTTTAACCGCGTTGAACCACTTGACCTTACCACGCAGCTCAACCGTACCGACGTCCCCGCCCGTCTCTCCCTGTTGGGTCGTCATTTTTAACGATCCCATGTTGTTATTTCGAAATCCTAACACCCAAACCCGGCGGTGCAACAGTTCTTGTATGGGACTATCCGGCCCGGCTAGACGACATTGGCAGTGCAATCAGGGGAGCGTTCGATGTTTCGGGCAGATTTGTTCAGGGGAAAGCGCTTCCTCATCACCGGCGGCGGCACAGGGCTGGGCCGCATCATGATGGAGAAGTTCGTCGAGCTGGGGGCGGATTGCGTGATCTGCGGCCGCCGTGGCGGCGTCCTGGAGGAGACGGCCAAGCAGGTCATGGACAAGCACCCCGGCCGGCGGGTCGAGACCCATACGGTGGATATCCGGGTCGCCACGGCGGTCGAGGAGATGGTCGACCGCATCTGGGCGACCGGCCCGTTGGACGGATTGGTCAACAATGCTGCCGGAAACTTCATTTCCCAGACCAAGGATTTGAGCCCCCGGGCCTTCGACGCCATCGCCAACATCGTCCTGCACGGCACGTTCTACACGACCAATGCCTGCGGCAAGCGCTGGATAGCCGAGAAGCGCAAAGCAAGCGTGCTCAGCATCCTGACGACCTGGGTGTGGACCGGCAGCCCGTTCGTCGTGCCCTCGGCGATGTCCAAGGCGGGCGTCGCCGTGATGACCCAGAGCCTGGCCGTCGAATGGGGCCGCCACGGCATACGGCTGAACGCGATCGCGCCGGGGCCCTTCCCCACCGAGGGAGCCTGGGCGCGGCTCAATCCCATGAAGGAAGGCGACGACGACCGCTACAAGGCGCGCAATCCGCTGGGCCGCGTCGGCCGTCCTGCTGAGCTCACCAACATGGCGGCGTTCCTGATGAGCGACGAGGTCGAGTACATCAACGGCGAGGTCATCGCCATCGATGGCGCCATGGGCATCATGGGCAACGGCACCTTCTCCAACATGATGGCCTATAGCGACGACGACTGGCGCCGCATCCGCGAGCAGATCCAGTCGACCAACGCGGCGGATCGGGCGAAGCGGAGCTAGTCTGGGAGCGCGGGCCTCCGGCCCGCCTTATGAGCGGGCTGGAGGTCCGCGCTCCCGTTATGACAGCGCCGCCGTCAGCGTCTTGTGGAAGTGGACGATGGCACTTTCGTAGTGGCCGAAGGTAAAGGCATCGTTGGCGCGGCTGCCGAGGCCGCGCTGGATCGCCTGCACCACCGCGCGATCTTCCTGCGCCCCGGTGTTGCCGACGAAGTCGGCGTCGCGCCTGGCCTCGGCCAAGGCTGCCGGATCGTCGCCGCCGCCGTTGGTTAGCGTGTAGGTGATCTGCCGCGTGCGACCGACCGCCAGCGGCTCCAGAATCACCACGTTGGCGTGGCGCGACAGCACCGTGATCAGCACGTTGGGGAACAGGTGATAGACGTAGGTCAGCAGACCCTCGACCCGGCGCTCGGCCGGCGGCACCCTGGCGAGCTTCCTGATGCGCTGGAATGGATAGGTGACGCGGCTGTGCGGGCCGAACCAGTCGATGACGTTCAGATTGTCGAAGCCGTAGGGCAGGAAGCTCTCGGGATGCGTCGACTTGATGTGATAGCCCTCGATGAATCCTTCCAGCAGGATCTTCCAGTTGACCTCGAACTCGCGCTCGGCGGTCGCGAACAGGCGCTGCTCGGACGAGATCAACTTGTCGAGCCCACCCAGCGAATCGTCGCCCAGCGCCGGCTCGTCCTGGGTGACGAACACCAGGCCGAAGCGCTCGCTCGCCGCCATCGGCACCAGCGGATGCGCCTCCTTGTCGAAGCCCGGAAACCCTGCCTCGTGCGGGATGTGGCGCAACCGGCCTTCCAGATTGTAGGTCCAGCCGTGATAGCGGCAGACGAAGGCCCGCGTGCAACCCGAATCGCTCGCCACCTGCATGCCGCGATGGCGGCAGGCGTTGCGGAAGGCGCGGACCTTGCCGTCGACGCCGCGCACCACGACGGTCGGCGTGCCCGCTGCGTCGCGGGCGATGTAGGACCCGACCTCGGGCAGGGCCGCCGCCGGACAGAACGGCGTCGGCGAGCGTCGCAGCACGCGCTCGATCTCCGCGGCCAGCCGTTCCTTCGACTGGTAGTTGGCGACCGGCTCGCGCCAGACCTCCTCGCCGACATCGGTCGTGCCGTTGGCGATATGGTCGAGCACGCGCTGCGCCACCGACCGGTCATCCATTGCCGTTTTCATCCCGGGCGTCCGTCGTTGCTTTCCTTTGCCGAAGCATACGCCCGCGCCGCCGGGCGACGAAAGAAACCGCGCTGCCCTGGGATGAATCGCGTTCAACCGTGCTTCGCCAGCTCGCTGCGCAGCCAGCGCTTGAAGGCTCGCAGGGCGGGATTGCCCGTCTCCTGCGGGCGATGCACCAGCCAGTAGCCGCCCGTGGGATGGCTCATCGGGATGGGACGGCAGACGGTGCCGAGGTGCTCACGTTCGGCAAACAACGGCGCCAGCCCCAGCGCCACGCCGGCGCCGTTCTCGGCGAGCTGCAGCGCCGATTCGAAGCTGTCGACCCAGATTGCCTGTTTCACCTTGGCCGCGCCCACCCCGGCCTGGCGCAGCCAGATCGGCCAGGCGAGCGGGAAGGATACGACATGGATCATCGGTGCGCGCACGATGTCCGACGGCTGGCGCAGCCTGAGCTGCCGGACCATGGCCGGCGTCGCCACCGGCGTGACATGCAGGTCCATGAGATGCTGCGCGACCAGGCCCGGCCAGTTGCCGTCGCCGGCGCGTACCCCAGCGTCGAATGGTTCATTCTCCAGGTCGAGCAGCCGGTTGGAATTCTCGATCGAGAGCTCGATCTCAGGATGGCCTGCCATGAAGCCGGCGATGCGCGGGATCAACCAGGCAGTGACGAAGGTCGAGGAGATGCTGAGCCGCAATCGGCGATTGGCCTCGCTGCCGGCGAGCGGTGTCGTGGCGCGCATCAGTTCGCCGAACGCCCGTCCCGTCGCCATCGCGAGGCGACGGCCGGCCGCCGTCACCTCGACCGCGCGATGGGCCCGGCTGAACAGCGTGTCGCCCATCGCCTTCTCGAGATTGCGGATGCGATGGCTGATGGCCGACGGCGTGATGTGCAGCGCTTCGGCCGCATCCTTGAAGCTGCCCAGCCGCACCGCCGCATCGAACGCCTGCAGCGAGAGCAACAACGCCGGTCTCAGTCGTGTTGCGGCGGGCATCGGCTCGGCCGCCCGCAGGAGCCGGGGCGGCGAGACGGCAGCGGAGCGTGCAGCCATGGCCGGATTGTGCCTGCCGCCGCACAGCCTGTCACGACAACGGCGCCGATCGATGAAGACGGTTCAACGATCGGGCTGACCAATTCATTTGTCGGCCGTCGATCTCTGACACGATCATCGTGCCATGCCTGATCTTCCGACAGTCCGCTGCGAAGTCGACGGCCCCGTGACGATCGTCACGATCGACCGTCCGGCGGCACGCAACGCCGTCAACCCGCCAACCGCCGCCGCGCTCGGCGACGCCTTCCGCCGCTTCGACGCCGATGCTTCGCAGCATGTCGCGATCCTGACGGGTGCTGAGGGCACGTTCTGCGCCGGCTACGATCTCAAGCAGACGGCGGCCGGCCATCGCGGCCATCGCCTCGAAAACGGCGACGGACCGATGGGACCGACACGGCTCATGCTCGGCAAGCCGGTGATCGCCGCGGTCGAAGGCCATGCGGTCGCGGGCGGCCTGGAACTCGCGCTGTGGTGCGATCTGCGGGTCGCTGCGCGCAACGCCACGTTCGGCGTCTACTGCCGGCGCTTCGGCGTGCCCCTGATGGACCTCGGCACCGTCCGCCTGCCCCGGCTGATCGGCCAGAGCCGGGCGATGGACATGATCCTGACCGGCCGCGGCGTGTCGGGCGAGGAGGCCGAACAGATCGGCCTCGCCAATCGGCTCATAGAGCCCGGCCAGGCACTGGCCGCATCGCGTCGCCTGGCGCACGAACTTGCACGGCTGCCGCAGGCTGCCCTGCGCAACGACCGGCGCTCGGCCATCGAGCAATGGTCCCTCGACTGGGACCAGGCGACCTTGAACGAATTCCGCCTGGGCATCGCCACGGTCGCGACCGGCGAGACCGAGGCCGGGGCGCGGCGCTTCGCGGCTGGCATCGGCCGCCATGGAAAGCCCGCGTGACGGCCACGATCGCCGCGTGTGTTGCACGAAAGCCACACGCAGCCACGATTGATACGAAGGCCATTCGAACAGGGTAAGCGCCAGCCTCAATTGAGCCAAAGTGTAGTGGTCATTTCGGACACTCACTTGGTTCAGCCTGGGTTCCCGAGATCTGTTGTGCGATCAACCGCCGAGACAATTCCTGTCACCATTGATCATCTGCCGCGGCGGCGGCTCTTGTCCTATGGCGTCCTGACCGCCGGCGCCCTGCTGCTGCCGGCCGGCAATGCCTCCGCCCAGACCATCGAGGGGCGCCATTGGCAGGGCGCGACGGCGATCACCCGCCAGCCCGAACAGGTCGTCGCCAACTCGATCACCGAATGGCGCAGCCTGTGGGGTCGCGTCGGCAGCCCCGCCCCCGACATCTTCGAGCCCGGCCGTATGAACGCCGTCGGCATCTTCCTCGGCCGTCGCGCCGGCGAGGGCTATTCGGTCAACATCCTGTCGACCACCCGCCGCCGCGACCGCATCGTCGTCGTCTTCGAAGAGCGCATGCCGGCCGAGTTCATGATGGCCCAGCGCATGCCAGCCCCCTCCTCGCCGCGCCCGGTCGCCAGCGCGCCCAGTGGTTTCGCCGGCGGCGCCGGCGCGGGCTTCGCGCCGTCCGGCACGGGCGCCAAACTTGCACCGCCTGCGAGCCGACCGGTCGGCCAGCCGACCTCGCCCTGGGCGATCATCCTGATCCCGCGCTCCCAGTCAATGCGAGTGCCGCGGCGCGCCCTTGGTCTCGACGATCCTCTGGTAATTGACCGCGAAGTCGAGGCAGGCGCCGCTGGCGAGCTGGCCGACGAATTTGCGCTGCAGCTCCTGCCACGGCGTCTGGCTCTCCTTGACGTGCGGCTTCCAGGCGGCCTTGCGCTCGGCGAGCTCCTTTTCCGGGATGAGGATGTCGGCGCGCCGCTTGCCGATATCGACGCGCACCTTGTCCCCTGTCTTGAGCAGCGCCAGCCCGCCGCCGACGGCGGCCTCCGGCGAGGCGTTGAGGATCGACGGGCTCGCTGAGGTGCCGCTCTGCCGGCCGTCGCCGACGCAGGGCAGGAGCAGCACGCCGCCCTTCACCAGCCGGTCGGGCGGCAGCATGTTCACCACCTCGGCCGCACCCGGATAGCCGACCGGACCGACGTTGCGGATGAACAGGATGCTGTTCTCGTCGATCGGCAGCTTGGGATCGTTGATGCGATGGTGATAGTCCTCGGGCCCTTCGAACACGATCGCCGTGCCTTCGAAGGCGTCGGGATCGCTTTTGCGTTCGAGGTACTTCTTGCGGAACTCGGGCGAGATCACCGAGGTCTTCATGATCGCCGAGTCGAACAGGTTGCCCGACAGCACGGCGAAGCCCGCCTGGCCCAGCATCGGCTTGTCGTAGGTCTTGATGACGTCGCCGTCTGCCGGCTTCGCCTTGGCGAGGTTCTCCGCCATGGTCTTGCCGGTCACGGTGAGCGCATCGCCGCGGCCCTTCTTCTTCTTGAGAAGCTCGGCCATCACCGTCGGCACGCCGCCGGCGCGATGGAACGCCTCGCCGAGATACTTGCCGGCCGGCATGCAGTTGACCAGCAGCGGGATGTCGTATCCGATGCGGTCCCAGTCGGCATTGTCGAGCTTGACGCCGATGTGGCGGGCGATGGCGTTGACGTGCGGCGGGCAATTGGTCGAGGCGCCGAGCGCGCTTGCCGCCACGATGGCGTTCTCGAAGGCCTTGTGCGTCAGGATGTCGGACGGCTTCAGGTCCTCCCACACCATGTCGACGATGCGCTTGCCGGTTTCATAGGCCATCTGCCCGCGCTCGCGATACGGCCCGGGAATCGCCGCGCAGCCGGTCAGCGACAGGCCGAGCGCCTCGGCCATGCTGTTCATCGACAGCGCCGTGCCCATGGTGTTGCAGTGCCCGACGCTCGGCGCACTCGAGGCCACCATTTCGAGGAACTGCTTCAGGTCGATGCGGCCCGCCGCAAGCTCCTGGCGGGCGTACCACACGATGGTGCCGGAGCCCGCCAGCCCGCCGGCGAAATGGCCGTCGAGCATCGGCCCGCCGGACAGCACGATGGCGGGGATGTTGACCGTGCAGGCCCCCATGATCATGGCCGGCGTGGTCTTGTCACAGCCCGTGGTCAGCACGACGCCGTCGAAGAAATAGCCGTACAGGCTCTCGACCAGGCTGAGATAGGCGAGATTGCGGTCAAGCGCCGCCGTCGGCCGCTTGCCGGTCTCCTGGATGGGATGGACGGGGAACTCGATCGGGATGCCGCCGGCGTCACGGATACCGTCGCGCACGCGCTCGGCGAGCTGCAGGTGATGGCGATTGCAGGGCGACAGATCGCTGCCGGTCTGGGCGATGCCGATGATCGGCCGATTGCCGTGCAACTCGGCGAGCGTCAGTCCGAAATTCAGATAGCGCTCGAGATAGAGCGCGGCCATGGTCGGATCGCCCGGCGCATCGAACCATTCGCGGCTGCGCAGGCGGCGTTGCTTGCCGTTGGCGCCCTTCTTGTCGGCCATCCCTCGTTCCTCCGATTTGTTTGGTTGGAGAGTAGCGCCGGCCCGCACACGCTGTCATCCCGAGCGTAGCGAGGGACCTTTATGGCAGCAGGAAAGGCCCCCGCTTCGCTCGGGGTGACGGCTAGACTGTCGCCCGCTCCATTGCGACCTCTTCCTGCAGGCTCGCGACGTCGCGGTAGATCGACGCCGCGGCGAGCGTTCGGCCGCCGAGCTTGTAGCGCACCAGGCAGTCCCGGCCGGCAATGTCGCCATCGACCACGAGCTCGTCCCACTTCTCGGCATGGCCGACATAGTTGATCGGCACGTCGTAGTGCTGGCTCCAGAAGAACGGCACGGCGTCGAACTTCTGGCGCAGCCCGAGCATGTTCAGGGCGGCGACCTGCCCCTGGCGCTCGGCGACCACCCAATGCTCGACGCGGATCGCCTGCCCGCTATGCAGGTCTGGCCAGCGTGCGATGTCGCCCGCGGCGTAGATGTCCGGCGCACTGGTCGCCAGGAAGGCGTCGACGGCCAAACCGCGGTCGATCTTGAGCCCCGATTTCTCCGCCAGCTCCAGACGCGGCCGCACGCCCACGCCCATGACCACGAGATCCGCCTCCAGCGTGCCGCCGCTCTTCAGCGTGGCCTTCCTGCCGTCGATGCCTGCCACCGTGTCCTCGAGATGGAAGACGACGCCATGCTCCTCGTGCAAGGCGCGCACGAAGTCGCCCATCCCCGGCCCCAGGATGCGCTCCATCGGCCGCTTCTCGGGCGCCGCCACATGGACCTCGATGCCGCGATGGCGCAGGGAGGCTGCGACCTCCAGGCCGATGAAGCTCGCGCCGATCACCAGGGCGCGCTTGGCCGACTTGGCCTGCTCGATGATCGCGCGGCTGTCGGCCAGGCTGCGCAGCGTGTGGATCTGCGCCGGCCCCGCGCTCGGAATGGGCAAACGCACCGGCTCGGCGCCGGTCGCCAGCAGCAGGCGGTCGTAGGCGATCTTGCTGCCATCCGACAGCTCCACTTCGTGCGCGCGTGCATCGATGTTCGCGACATTGACCCTGAGGCGCAGGTCGATGTCGTTGTCCGAGTAGAAGTCGTCACCGCGCAACGGAACCCATTCCTCGGGCGCGTTGCCCGCGAGGTAGTCCTTGGAGAGGTTCGGACGATCGACCGGCGCGGCATCGTCGTTGCTCAGCATGACGATGCTGCCCTGGTACTGTTCGCGACGCAGCATCTCGGCGGCCGCGAAGCCCGCCGCGCCGCCACCCACGATCACGACCTTGTCCGGTGCCTTGCCGCTCGGCTTCGGGCTGGGCTTGGTCGGCGCCGGACGCTTCTCGCTGACGAAGACCTTGCCGTCGCGCTGCTCGACCGACCAGCAATCGATGGCGCTGAAAGCCGGTGCCGCCAGCGCCTCGCCGGTACGCAGGTTGAAACAGGCGTGATGCCAGGGGCAGCGCACGGTATCGCCGACCAACAATCCTTCGGCGAGCGGACCGTGATAGTGGCTGCAGTGGGCGCCGACGGCGAACAGTTCGGTACCGTGGCGCGCCACCAGCACCTGGTCGTCGCCGACATGGCCCAGAACCATGCCGCCGTCGGCGAGATCGGTGAAGGCAACACCCTGGCTCAGATCGGGCCCGCTGGGCTTGGCGTCCTGCTCAGCCATTGCATTCTCCCCTCATCGGAGTTGGGTGATCGGAGTTGAGCGCGAGGATGCACCATGGGAAACCTGGGGCGTCATGTCCACCTTCCCCGCTCTCGTTTCCATCGGCGAGCCGCTGATCGAATTCAACCGGCCTCGTGAAGGCGACGGCCGCACCTGGCTGCAAGGTTTCGGAGGCGATTCGCAGAACGTCGCCATCGCCGCTGTCCGGCAGGGTGCTGCGGCCGGCTACATCACCAGCCTCGGCCAGGATTGGATGGGCGACGCCTTCCTCGAGCTCTGGCAGTCCGAGGGCCTCGATGCATCGCGGGTAAGCCGCCATGCCACGGCGCCGACCGGCGTCAGCTTCGTCACGCACGGCCTGGCCGGCCACAAGTTCGACTACCTGCGCAAGAACTCCGCGGCCTCGCTGATGACGCCCGAGACGTTGCCGGTCGACTACATCGCCGCCGCCCGCTACCTCCACCTGTCGGCCATCAGCCAGGCGATCAGCGACAGCGCCCGCGAGACCTGCGACGCGGCCATTGCGGCCGCCCGCGCCGCCGGGGTGAAGGTCTCCTACGACACCAACCTGCGTCTGCGGCTCTGGGATCTCGACACGGCGCGAGCGACCATCGACGCCACGGTGGCGCGCTGCGATGTCCTGCTGCCCAGCCTCGACGATTCCCAGCAGCTCACCGGCCTCAAGGAGGCTGACGCGATCATCGATCACTATCTCAAGCTCGGCGCGCCCCTGGTTGCGCTGAAAATGTCGGCCGATGGCAGCTTGGTCGCCACCTCCGACGAGCGGTTCCGCGTGCCCGGTCATCGCGTCCAGGCTGTCGACGCGACAGGCGCCGGCGACACGTTCGACGGCTCGTTCCTGGCGCGCCTGCTGGCAGGCGACGACCTCAGGACGGCGGCGCGCTACGCCAATATCGCGGCGGCCCAGTCGACCCAAGGCTATGGCGCGGTAACGCCTATTCCGCGGGCGGCCGAAGTCCAGGCTGAAATGGCGCGCGCAGGAAGCGCGGGGTGATCGCCCGCAGGAAGCGGCCGAACACCATGACTTGCTGGACGATCCAGCCGCGGCCGTTGTCCGCGTCGATCGTCGGGTCGTCGACACCCGTTGGGCGGCGCTTGCCGTCATAGATCGCCGTGCCGAACAGGATGTCCCAGATCGGGAACACCGGCGCGAAATTATGGTCGTGGATATGGCGCTCGTCGGGATTGGCCAAGGCGTGGTGCAGGCGATGGAAGCGCGGTCCCACGATCAATCGCTCGCCGATCCTGCCGAAGCTCATGTCGACGTTGGCGTGGCTCCAGCTCTCGATCAGGCGGCCGACCACCAGGATGGTGACGTACTCGGCCGGCTGCACGCCGACGAGCTGCGCGAACAGCACCAGGGCGAGCGTGATCAGGAGGTCGTCGAGCACATGGTTGCGGTCGTCGGACCACACGGTCATGCGGCGCTGGCTGTGGTGCAGGCTGTGCAAGGCCCACCACCAGGGAATGGCGTGCTGGGCGCGGTGCAGCCAGTAGGCCGCGAAGTCGTAGAGCACGAAGTAGACCAGGAACGAGGCCAGCACGTTGTCGCCGATCCACGGCAACAGCCGCTCGAGTCGCGGCGGCGCAAGGTCCCAGCTGCGCATCAGCAGCTCGATCTCCTGGGAGATCGGATAGGTGATGACGAAGATGGCGAACGGGATGATGCCGAGCTTGTTGAGCACCGTGTAGACGTGGTCGACACGGATGAGGCCGTCTTCGCCTTCCTTCTCGAGCGGCCAGCGGCGCTCGAAGAAACGCATGCCGACGGCGATCACCGCGATCTGCACGACGCCCAGCATGAAGAACTCGACGGCGCTGTAGGCCGGCTCATACCAGGCCATCTGGCCGAGCCAGAAGATCACCGGCCCGACGAAGGTCTCGAACAGCCAGTTCTGAACGCCAACCCAGAGATCGGTAAGCTCGCCCATCGGCGCGGCTGGCCTATCGCGTCGTGCCGGAACCCGTCGACACCGAGCGCAGCGGCCCGCTCGCCGGGCTGAGGGGCGAGCCTGGCGCGGCTGGCGGCGACTTCAGCATGAAGACGCCATGCGGCGACTTGCCGACGGGAATGCTGGCCACGACCTTGAGCTGCTCGATGTCGACCACCGCGACGCGGCGCAGGAAGCGCTGCGTCACCCACAGCTCCTTGCCGTCGGCGGTGATGTCCATGCAGTCCGGTCCGCCCTGCACCTTGATGGTGCCTGCGACCTTCATGTCCTGCGTGTCGAGCATCGAGACGGTACCCTCGACGCGGTTGCTCAGGAACCAGTGACGGCCATCGCCCTTGGGCCAGAAATTGTGCGCGCCCTTGCCGGTCTGCAGGCGGCCGATCTGCTGGCCGTCCTTGGCGTCGATGACGACGATACCGTCCTCGCCGGTCAGCGCCACCAGAAGGCGCTTGTCGTCGGGCAGCATGATGACGCCAGCCGGCGTGTTGCCGACGGGAACGTTCCACTTCACCGTCTGTGTCGCGAGATCGAAGGCGGCGAGCCGCCCGCTCTGCTGCAGGGTGATGAAGACCGTGTTGGAGGCGGCGTCGAAGGCCATGTGGCTCGGCAGGCCATCGATGAAGATGCGGCCGGCGAGCTTGAAGCCGTCGGCATGGAAAATGTCGACATGGTCGAGCCGGTAGGCGACCGTGACGAACCACTTGCCGTTGGGGCTGAAACCCAGATGGTAGGGATCGATGATGTCGCGCACGACGCGGCGGCGCTCGCCCGTCTTGGAATCGAGGACCAGCAGCTCGTTGGTCGCCGTCGATCCGATCAGCACGTCCTTGCCGTCAGGCGAGATGATCAGGTGATGCGGCTCGCGACCGACCGGCAGACGCGCCAGTTCGGTCCGCATGCTGCGGCTCAGGATGCTGTAGGACGCTTCCTCGGAATTGAGGACGAGGATCGAGTCGGCTCTTGCGGTCCCAACAACGGCCGACAGCGCGATCGCCGCAATCGCCAATTTCTTCATGAAAACAGCCCGTCCTTGAGCCACCTTTGAAGCACCTTTCCGCGCGCCGCGCTAGTTCCACGGCCCGGTGATTTTGACCCGTTGGCAGCCGGCTGGCTGAGAAG
>WHTW01000120.1 GCA_009377525.1 Rhodospirillales bacterium | reverse complement strand
CACGCCATCAAGTACGGCACCACCTTGCGGCGTCACGATGTGTGAATCCGACAGAGCGAAGCTGGGGAGGGAGGTGTCCGCGTCTTCGCGGACGGAGGGTCATGAGCGACGACGAATCTGTGGCTCATGACCCCTCCGGCCGCTACGCGGCCTCCTCCCCATCGCCAGAGGCGATTGGGAGGTAGTCATGGGACCACTTATTGGTCACGCGACGGCTGAAGCCGATTGCCTACCATCGGCGCTCCCCAAATATCTCACGGAGAGCGGCGGTGCTTGCCGGCAACCAGATCACGGCACGTTTCAAGGATGCGTTGCGCCCCTGGGCGTCGGCATTGCCGCAGTTTTCAGGGCTGCCCTCGTGGTCGCGCACGATGGGCGTTCTCAAACATCACGGTTTCTCTCCCGTGACCGTGTTCGACATCGGCGTCGGCTACGGCACGTTCCCGCTCTATCGCGCCTTTCCCGATGCGTTCTATCACCTGATCGATCCGGCCCACGAATCGCTGGCCCACATGCAGCGCCTTGCACGGCGACTGCGCTGCCAGGTCCATCCGGTAGCGCTGGGCGATCACGAGGGCACGGCGACGCTGGAGGTGCGCGCCGACATCCAGGAATCGACCCTGCTCGAGGAAGTGGGGCCGCGCCGCGTGCGCCGCCATGACCGCGTGCCGCTGCGCCGCTTCGATGCGCTGTTTGGCCCCATCATGCGGCCATCGCTGTGCAAGATCGACGTGCAGGGTGCCGAGCTGATGGTGCTTGCCGGCATGACCGGCCGGCTGGGCGAGATCGACGCGCTGATCATCGAGACCAGCACCATTGCCACCGTGCAGGGCGGCGCCGAGATCGGCGCGATCGTCCGCTTCCTTACCGAGCACGGCTTTGCGCTGACGGACATCGTCGGCTTGCGTCGCCGGCCGCTGGATGGTGCGACAGCGCAACTCGACCTGCTGTTCGTGCCCAACAAAGCACCCCCGCGCAGCGATAGGCGCTGGGCCGCCAGCGCCTAAAGCACAATCCGTCCAGCTGGAATCAGCTGGACGGATTGTGCCCTGTGAAACCAGCATCTTCCGCTCTGATTGCTACTCGTCAGCCCGGTCGGGTTATGTGATCATTGCGTGAAGCAGTGGCCATTGCGTGACCCAGCTGACGAGATGTACGCTGCACTTGCGAAGATCGCGGACGCAGTTGCAACATGCACGGCGGCATGGCTCGCGGCGATGCGCGAACGGCGATGGACCTGCGACCTGTTGTCAGTGGGATGGCGGGAATGCAACCAGCCTTCCCGTGCCATCGTTTAGGCGTCCGTGATGCAGGCGTGCCGCAATCGGGCCACATGGCCCGTTTACGGATTCTCCCACGGGTTCAGGTAGGCGGGATGACGATCAGGAGCCTGGTGAGGCACACCGTTGCAATCGGCTTGTTGCTTTTGTCAGGCTGCGAGGCGGCACGAAACATGCGCGATGACTTTGCTCGATTGACCTCGTCCCAGCCCACGGCGCAGAAAGCACAGCCCGCCAAGAGCGTGGCCTCGACCACACGGCCGCGCACCCCACCCGCCGCATCGACTTCCCCCGATGCACCCGTCGCCGACCCGGCTACGGTTTCCGACGACCCGCCGGCACGCCCCTCCACGGGCGGTCCGGCTCTCGCACTTGCCGGCAAGAGCGAGACGGAGCTGCGTGCCATGCTTGGCGCGCCAACCAGCGAGGAGGACCGCCCCCCCGGTAAACGGTGGCGCTATCGAGACGGGCAATGCACCCTGGACGTCCAGCTCTATCCGGACGTCCAGACAAAACAGTTCGGAACTCTTGCGTACGAGGTAAAGAGCGATGACAACACAGATGAAGGAAGGCGTGTCTGCATGGCCCAGCTCCAATCCCGCGCCGAGACCCGCCACTAGTTCAGACGTGGAAAAGCGCATCCGTGTCGCCTTCGTCGAGGATGACGACGACTACCGCGAGGCCGTGAGCAGCGAGCTCGCCGACCACGGCTTCGACGTCACGTCTTTCTGCGACGGCACCGCTCTTCTGGCTTCGCTCGCCGACGGCGCCGATCCGGAGATCATCATCCTCGACTGGAGCCTGCCCAGCGTCTCCGGCATCGACCTGCTGCCCAGGCTGCGGCGCAACGGCATTGCGCTGCCCGTCATCTTCCTGACCGGCCGGTCATTGCCGGCCTACGAGAAGCTCGCCTTCGACCGCGGCGCGCTCGACTTCGTCGACAAGGCGCGTGGCGTGCCCATCCTGGCCCATCGCCTGCGCCTGATTGCCGACTCCGTGAAGAAGCCGGCCGAGCCCGAGCTGGTCGACAATTTCCATTGCGGCAGGCTGATGCTGAAGCCTAAGGTCAGCCGTGCCTTTTGGGACGATGCCGACGTCGGGCTGACATTGACCGAGTTCAAGATCGTGCACCTGTTGGCCGCCAATGTCGGCAGCTACGTGACGTATCGGTCGGTCTACGACTGCATGCACTACGTCGGCTTCATCGCAGGGAGCGGCGAAAATGGCTACCGAACGAACGTCCGCTCTTGCATCAAGCGGATTAGAAACAAGTTCCGAGCCATCGACCCCACCTTTGCCGAAATCGATAACTATCAGTCCTTCGGATACCGCTGGGGCAAGACCTAAGCCTGAGAGCCGGGGCTGGCGCCAGGCGATCCGTCGCCTGGCCGCCTCCCTCACACTGAAATCGGTGGCGCTGGCCGCCATCTTCGTCGCGCTGCCGGTCGTGCTGTACGGCCAGTTCGAGAGCGCCGACCGCCAGATGCGGGACCTCGTCACCCGCGCCATCCAGGACCGCAGCGCCCTTATTGCCGAAGCGCTCGCCCCCAAGCTCACCAACGGCGACAAGAGCGCCCGGGCTTCCCTCAACGACGATCTCGCCAGGTATTCGAGTGACGGCACCATCCTGAAGCTGATGTTCCAGCCCGGCGAGGAGCGGCATGCCGGGCGTTTTTATTTCGTGGCGTCGGCGCCCAAGATCCGTGCCGACGAGGTCGCCGCCGAGCTCGACGAGCTCGGCCAGCGCGGCATCCTGCAGCGCATCTCCGACGCCTGCATGTGGGATGCCGCCAACGAGATCCGCTACAAGCAGGCCAACGGCACCGTCGAGCTCCTGACCTCGATCATCCCGATCCGCGCCACCGACGGTTGCTGGGTGCTGACCTCGACGCACACGACCTCGGAATTCCTCAACACCTCGATCGGCCGGCCCTATTGGGAGACGCGCGAGATCCGCGTCGCCGCCGTGATCTACCTGGTGCTGGCCGTCATCGCCCTGCTGGTCGCCGTCAGCATTCGCCTCAGCCTGCGCCGCTTCCGCGACGTCGCCGCCGAGATCAGCCAGGGCCGTATCGGCGACAACGCCTTCAGCCACCGCAACGTCGTGCCCGAGCTGTCGAGCGTCGCGCGCGACTTCGACAAGCTGGTGCACGACCTCCGGCGCGTCTCCCAGCAGATCCGGCAGAACGCCGAGGACAAGGCGCATTCCTTCAAGACGCCGCTCGCCACGATCCGCTCCGCCCTCGAACCGGTGCGGCGCGCCGTGCCGCTCGACAATGCGCGCGCCAAGCGCGCCCTCGAGATCGTCGACTCCTCGCTGAAGCGCCTGCTCGACCTGGTGATCGCCGCCCAACGGCACGACATCAGCACCGCCGAGCTGATCGAGGCGCCGCGCCTGCCGACCGACTTTACCCAGCTCGTCGGCGACGCCGCGTTGCATTTCCGTGAGATTCTTGCGACCAAGGACATCCGGCTGATCCGCCGCCTCGACGAGCGCGCCATCGTGCGCGCCGGCCAGGGCATGCTCGAGACGGTCCTGCAATGCGTGCTGGAGAACGCCATCAGCTTCTCGCCGCGCGGTGGTACGATCATCGTCACCCTGTCGGTCAACAGCGAGACAGTCGAGCTGCAGGTCGACGACGAAGGGCCCGGCGTCGATCCCGCCAAGATCCCCCACATGTTCGAGCGCTATTTCTCGTCGCGTCCGGACGATGACCAGAATGCGCCACCTTCGGGGCATGCCGGTCTCGGACTCTGGATCGTCCGGCGCAACGTCGAGACGCTGGGCGGACGTATCAGCGCCGCCAATCGCATCGGCGGCGGGCTGTCGATTTCCATCTCCCTGCCGCGCAACGGCGCGTGACTTACCCGAATTTGCGAACCACAGCTTAATCACTGGCTGGCTTGACACTGCTTGCCTAGCTTCCAACGCGTTCACGCACGTTTGGAGCTTCGCAGTTCATGGACACAGTCAGCACGCTCGAGAAGTTCCACGAAGAAGGCTCGGCGCAGATCCATCCCGTCATCCTGTCCGGTGGCGCGGGAACGCGTCTGTGGCCGCTGTCGCGTGCGTCGTATCCCAAGCAGCTGCTGAAACTGTCGTCGCAGCGCACGATGCTGCAGGACACCGTGATGCGTGGACTGATCGACGTCGGCTTCGCGGCACCGCTTCTCGTCTGCAACGAGGATCACCGCTTCCTGGTCGACGATCAGCTGCAGCAGATCGGCATCAAGCCGCAGGCCATCCTGCTCGAACCCAAGGCGCGCAACACGGGTCCCGCGATCGCCGCCGCCGCCTTGTGGCTGCTGGCGCGCGATCCCGATGCGCTGATGCTGGTCCAGCCGTCCGACCACGTCATCGCCTCGCCCGCCGATTTCCATCGCGCCGTGATGCGTGGACTGGCCGCCGCGCAGGAAGGCCGGCTGGTCACGTTCGGCATCAAGCCGGCCCGCCCCGACACCGGCTATGGCTACATCCAGAGCGGCGAGGCGCTGGCCGGCGGCGACGGCGTGTTCGGCGTCGACCGCTTCGTCGAGAAGCCGGACCGCGAGACCGCCCAGCGCTTCATCCACAGCGGCGCCTTCTTCTGGAACAGCGGCATCTTCCTGTTGAGCGCCCGCGCCTATCTCGGCGAGCTGTCGCGCATCAATCCCGCCATGCTCGATGCCTGCGAGCGCGCCGTGCGCGACGGCCAGGAGGACCTCGCCTTCTTTCGCCTGAGCGCGGAGCCGTTCGGCGAGGCACCGTCGCTGTCGATCGACCATGCCGTCATGGAGCACACCAGCCGCGCGGCCGTCGTGCCGGTCGACATGGCGTGGAGCGACGTCGGCTCATGGCCGGCGCTGCGCGACATCGCCACCGCCGACGGCGACGGCAACGTCCTGCAGGGCGACGTGTTGGTCGAGCGCATGACGAACTCCTACGTCCGTAGCGAAGGCCGCTTGGTCGCCGCGGTCGGCCTCGACAATGTCGTGGTGGTCGCGACCGACGACGCCGTGCTGGTGGCCGACGCCGACGCCGCCACCGAGGTCTCGGGCATCGTCGCCAAGCTGCGCGGCCAGAACCGGAGCGAATCGCAGCAGCACGTAACCTGCCACAGGCCGTGGGGCCACTACCGGTCGGTCGATGCCGGTGACCGTTTCCAGGTCAAGCGCATCACCGTAAAGCCGGGCGCCAAGCTCAGCCTGCAGAAGCACTACCATCGCGCCGAGCACTGGGTGGTCGTGCACGGCACGGCGATCGTGCAGCGCGGCGAAGAGCGCATGCTCGTGCGTGAGAACGAGTCCGTCTACATCCCGATCGGCACCGAGCACCGGCTGGAGAACCCCGGCAAGCTGCCGCTTCAGCTCATCGAGGTCCAATCGGGATCGTATTTGGGCGAGGATGACATCGTGCGTGTGTCCGACAGCTACGGGCGCGCCTGAGCGGCCATTTTTCGCCTGATTTCGAGGCCCCGGATTGGTCACACCAGAGCAGCCACGGCAGGGACTATTTGATGAAGGCTCGTCTTCCTCTCGCCCCGATGTCGGGGCACGGTTGATGGTCATTCTTACCCACGGGTGATGACATGTCGGCAGATGCCTCCTCCTCCATCGTCTCCTTGCGCCGTCGCAGCCTGTTCGTTGCGATGTTCGCCCTCGCGGCCTGCGAGAGCGATCCCACCCCGATCGTCCAGGAAAACGCGAACGCGGATGGAAGCATGAGCCTGGCTCCCACCAACACCCCCGGCGGCCGCGGCGGCCCAGGCGTCGGCGGGCGCGATCCCGACTACCGCCTGGGCGCCAATGACCGCGTCAGGATCATCGTGTTCGGCCAGCCGACACTGACCGGCGAGTACACGCTGGACGGCAACGGCGCGATGGCCTTCCCGCTGATCGGCAATGTCAACGCAAGCGGCATGACCACCGGCCAGCTGCAGCAGACCATCGCCTCCCGGCTCGATCCCGACTACCTGCGCAATCCCAGCGTCAGCGCCGAGGTCATAACCCGCCGGCCGTTCTACGTGATCGGCGAGGTCCAGAAGCCCGGCAACTATCCCTATGTCACCGACATGACGGCGCTCCAAGCTGTCGCCATGGCCGGCGGCTACACCTACCGGGCGCGCCAGAACAACCTCTACCTCAAGCGCCTCGACGCCAACGGCCGCATGGTCCGCGTCGCCGCTACGCCCGAGACCAAGATCCGGCCGGGCGACACCGTCGAAATCAAGGAACGGTTCTTCTGATGGCCTACGTCCAGGACGCCACCCCGCCCGCCCGCCGACGCGTGGCGTTGCGGACCGTACCGCCGACGCCGCATTACCTGGCGGCGGAACCGGTCGCGCGTCTTGCGGCGCCCGCCGAAGAGCAGAGCTTCCTCGAGACCCTGCGCAAGCTGTGGCGCCATCGCCTGCTGATTGCCGCCTGCACGGTCGTGCTGGGCGGGGCGGCCATCCTGGCGGCCTGGCTGATGCCCTCCTACTACGTCTCGGAGGCGCGGGTGCTGGTCGGCGTGCAGAGCCCACGCCTGCCCAACGTCGAATCGATCATCGCCGACGTCAGCCCCGACGCCGAGCGGGTGCAGAACGAAGGCTTCATCCTGCAGTCGCGCAACATCGCCAAGCAGGTGATCGAGCAGCTCAAGCTCCGCCAGGATCCCGAGTTCAATCCCGAGCTGGCGAGCCCCTCCCTGTGGACGCGCCTCAACCCGGCGCAGTACCTGCCGCCGCAGCTCGTCGCCTGGTTCGACCACCAGGTGTCGTCGTCCAAGAAGGTCGAGCCGGTCAAGGACCCCTCCAACGCCGACGATCGCACCATCGATTCGCTCCTGTCGCACATCGACGTCTCGACACTCGGCCGATCGCATGTGCTGAGCATCAAGGTTGATTCGCGCAACCCGCAGACCGCATCGGCCATCGCCAACGCGCTCGCCGAGCGATATCTCGACTACCAGCGCCGCGACAAGATCGAGTCGATGGACCGCGTCGACAAGTTCCTGATGGGCCGGGTCGCCGAGCTGCGCGACCAGGTGCGCAAGTCCGACCAGGCCGTCGAGGACTACCGGCGCACGCACGACCTCTACAAGAGCGCCGGCGTCAGCGGCAGCGGGGGCGTCACCAGCCAACAGCTCACCGAGCTCAACACCCAGCTTCTCGCCGCGCAAACCGCGAAGGCGGAGGCCGACTCGCGGCTCAAGGAAGCCCAGGAGATACGCAAGGGCGGCCTCAACAGCGAGAGCGTGCCCGAAGTGCTGCGCTCGCCCCTCATCGCCGTGCTGAAGCAGCAGCAGTCCGATGCGGAGCGCAAGGCCGCCGAGCTGCAGGCCACCTACGGCGCGCGGCATCCCTCGATGCTCAATGCGCGCTCCGAAGTCGGCAATATCCAGGGCCGCGTGAATGCCGAGATCGCCAAGGTCATCGACGGCCTCGGCCGCGAGGCGCGCACCGCCGACGCCCGTTACCAAGCCTTGGCCCAGAACTTCGAGACGCTGAAGAAGCAGATGGGCTCGGTCAACGACAAGACCATCCAGCTCGAGGCGCTGGAGCGCGACGCCACCGTCAACCGCAACCTGCTCGAGGCCATGCTGCTGCGCGCCAAGCAGAGCACCGGCGCCGAGGACATCCTCACGGCCAACGCCAAGCTGGTCTCGCCGGCCTCGCCGGCCCAGGCACCGACCTATCCGCCCAAGGCGCTGCTCGCCCTGCTGGGCGTCGCCGGCGGCATGATGGTCGGCGTCACGATCGCGCTCCTGCGCGAAGGCGGCGACCACACCTTCCGCCGCGCCGACCAGATCGAGGCCCTCACCGGCCTGCCGGTCATGGCGATGGTGCCGCAGGTCGCCGGCCGCGCGCAGCCAGCCATGCAGGTGCTGCGCCAGCCGACCTCGGCCTACAGCGAGGCGCTGCGCCGCCTGCATATCGGCGTCGAGCTGTCCGAGACCGCCAACTCGCCCAAGACCATCCTGATCAGCTCGGCCACGCCATCGGAAGGCAAGTCGGTGATGGTGGCCTCGCTCGGGCGCCTGCTGGCCAGCAACGGCAAGCGCGTGCTGCTGATCGATTGCGACTGGCGCAGCCCGCGCCTGCACCAGATCTTCCGCTGCTCCAACCGCGACGGCCTGGCCAGCCTGCTGATCGACAAGGCATCGGACCTCGAGAACACCATCCATCACGACGCCCTGTCGGGCGTCGACGTGATGCCGTCCGGCCCGTGGAGCCCGCGTTCGGCGCACCTGCTGAGCTCCGATCGCATGCGCCATCTGCTCGAGGCGCTGGAGCAGCACTACGAATTCATCATCCTCGACACGCCGCCCGCCCTGGTGACGGCCGACGTGCTGGCCTTGAGCCGCCTGGTCGAGAAGGTCGTGTTCGTCGTGCGCTGGGGCCACACGCGGCAGGAGGCGGTGCTCGAGGCCCTGAAGCAGATCGTCGACGCCCAGGGCGACGTGGCCGGCGTGGTGATGTCGCGCGTGGTCTCCAAGCAGTACCGCCAGTACTCCTACGGCGATCCGTTCTTCGAGGCCAAGCGCAGCGGTGCGGGCGCCCGCACCTGAACCATGAGCGATCCGTCCAGCGTTCTGTTCGTCTCCCGCTACTACTGGCCGGAGCTGATCGGCTCGGCGCCCTTCAGCACCGACATCGCCGAATGGCTGGCCGCCCACGACCGGCCGACGACGGTGGTGAGCGGCCTGCCGCACTACCCGCATGACGACGTCTTTCCCGCCTACCGCGACGGGCGGTGCCGGCGCGAGACCGTCTGCGGCGTCGAGGTCGTGCGCCTGCACGCCGGGCCGCCGCGCGGCGGGTCGGCCGTCGCGCGCATGGCCAACGAGGCCGAGTTCCTGCTGCGTGGCCTGGCGGCGCTGATCGCCGGCCGTGTCAAACGCCATTCCGTCGTCCTCGCCCTCTGCCCGTCGATCCTGTGCGTGGCGCTGGGCGTGGCGGCGCGGCGACGCGGCGGCGTCTGCGTCGCCGTGGTGCACGACATCCAGTCGGGCCTGGCCGAGAAGCTCGGCATGGTGGGCGGCGGCCACATGGCCCGGCTTATGCGCGCGGCCGAACGTGCGATCCTCAATCGCACCGACCTGGTGGCCGTCCTGTCGTCTGAGATGAAGGATCAGCTGCGCCGCATCGGCATCACCGTGCCCATCGAGGTCATCCCGCTGTGGGTCGATACCGACCATATCCAGGCCGCCCCTGCCGTCGCCCGGTCGGGCGTGAAGGTGCTGTATAGCGGCAATCTCGGCCGCAAGCAGGGCCTCGGCCAGGTGGTGGCGCTGGCCCGCGAGCTCGCCGACCGGCGGCTGGACATCGAGATCGTGCTGCGCGGCGATGGCAACCAGGCCGGCGAGCTCCTGGACCAGATCAAGAGCCTCGGCCTCACCAACATCCATCTGGCCGAGCTGCAGCCCAACGAAGCCCTGGGCACTGCGCTCGCCGCCTGCGACATCCATCTGGTGCCGCAACGGCCCGATGCGGCGGCTTTTGCCGTCCCCTCCAAGGTCTTCAACATCATGGCGGTCGGCCGGCCCTTTGTGGCGACAGCCCTGCCGGACAGCGTGCTGTGGCGCCTGCAGCGCCAAAGTGGCGCCTTCCTGTGCGTGCCGCCCGACGACCCGCCGACCTTCGCCGAAGCCGTGATACGGCTCGCCGACGACAGCCGCCTGCGCCAGGAGCTGGGCCGGCGCGGCCGCGAATTCGTCGAGGCGCACTACGCCAAGCAGCGCATCCTCGGCCATCTCGTGGACCGGCTCGATGCTGTCGTCGCCGCCAAGTAAGCGCGAGATCCTGGTCTTCGAGCCCGATGTCGAAGGCCATTCGCAGGAATGGCTGCAGCATCTGGTCGACTTCGTCGCCGCCAACGACCAGGCGGCAGCGATCGCGGTGCTGGCGCCACCGGCGTTGTGCGCGACGCTCTCGCGGTCGATGCCGCCCGTCGCCGATGGCCGCATCCGTTTCATCGCCATGAAACCGCGAGAGGTGAAGCAGTGCGGCCATCGCTCGCTGTCGCTGGCGGCCTTTGCCCGCTGGTGGGTCATGCGGCGCTACCTGCGGCGCAGCGGCGCCGACATGGGCTTCTTCCTGTGCCTCGATCTGCTCAGCCTGCCGCTCGCCTTCGGGCTCCGAACGCACGGCAAGCCGCTCGCCGGCATCCTGTTCCGTCCTTCCGTGCACTATGCGGCCTTCGGCGACTATCGGCCCGGTCCGGGCGAGTGGCTGCGCGATGTGCGCAAGGACCTGCTTTACCGGATGATGCTGCGCAATCCGGCCGTGGCGACGATCCTGTCGCTCGACCCGTTCTTTCCGGCGCACGCTGCCGACCACTACCGCCATGGCGGCAAGGTGCAGTCACTGCCCGATCCGGCGCATCCGGCGGCCGATTCGGCCGGTGCGATGGTTTTGCCTGACGTCGTACCGCCTGGCCGCATCGCCTTCCTGCTGTTCGGCTATCTCACGGAGCGCAAAGGCCCGCTGATGGTGCTCGACGCCCTGCGTCTGCTGCCGCGGCGCATCGCCGCCCGCGTCGCCGTGCTGTTCGCCGGCCGCATCGATCCGACAATCCGCGACGCCATCGAGACCCGCCGCGAGGTGTTGGCCCGCGAGCAGCCCGACCTGTGGCTGCGCATCGATGATCGGCGACTCGATCGCGCCGAGCTCGACAGTCTCGTCACTCAGAGCGCGGTCATCCTGGCGCCCTATCAGCGCTTCGTCGGCTCGAGCGGCGTGCTGCTGTGGGCGGCGCGTGCCGGACGGCCCGTGCTGGCGCAGTCGTTCGGCCTGGTCGGCCGCCTGACGCGTGATCATCGCCTCGGCCTGGTCGCCGATTCGTCGGATCCCGCCAAGCTTGCGGCGGAAATCGAACGCATGATCGATGGCGGACCGCAAACCTTCATCGATCTGTCGTCTGCGGCGGACTTCGCTTCGTCGCGCACGCCGCATCGATTCGCATCGCAAGTGCTGGCCTGCGCCGACGATAGTGTCGCAGGTCATGTTCTTCCGGACCGCGCGCTTCCAGCGCGCTCATGATCATACGCGCATATGAATGCGCTCAAGCGCGCTGGAAGCGCGCGGTCCGGAAGAGCATGAGAAGGCGCCGCTGGAGTCGAGCTGCCCCAGCATGATCACAGGACGCCAAAAGGCGTCCCAGCATGATCACAACACCATCCCTCGGGTGCCGTGGAGAATCGCTCCTATCTCGATGGCACGGCCATTCAGTGGCCGCACAGCTCGGCGGAGAGTCCTCATGAAGCGTGGCGTCTTGGCGAGATCGAGAACGCTCGATCTCGAACACCGAACCGGCGGCGACTCCGATGTCGCGATCGTCGACTGGGATGCCGGTCCGCCGCGCCAAGGCCGGACCGTTTCGGAATCAGTCGTCTGCCGTTTCGTCGCGGGCGCCGATATCGTCGCCATCCTGGGCGCCGGTGCGGCCGCGATTCATCTCGGTGCCTCGACCGTCGACTGGCGTCTCGAAGGCCTCGTCGTCGTGCTGGGTGCGCTGCTCGCCAGCAACTACCTGCGCCTCACCGGTGCCTATCGCTTCCGCCACTTCAGCGATCTCGGCGCCACGATCGGCCGGGCGCTGCTCGCCTGGCTGCTGACGCTGGGCACGCTGTTCGTCGCCGCCTTCTTCTTCGAACCGATCACCGCCACCAACGGCCCGTGGACCGCCCTCTGGTTCGCCCTGGGAGCGGCACTGATCGTGGCGAGCCGCATCACGCTCAATCACCAGGTCAAGAACTGGCAGCGCGCCGGCCGCCTGGGCGAGCTCGTCGCCATCATCGGCTCCGGCACCATGGCCCAGCGGCTGCTGCGTGGCTTGAACGCCGTCTCGGGTGGCCCACGCATCCTGGGCGTCTACGACGATGACGCGGCCTCCCTGCGGCGGCGATGCATGGGCCACGCCATCCTGGGTTCCGTCGACGATCTGGTACGCGATGTGCGCCTCTACGGCATCGACACCGTCATCGTCGCCTTGCCGCCGACGGCCGAGCACCAGCTCGTCGAGACGCTGAACAAGCTGACCGTGGTGCCCGTCGACGTACGGCTCTGCCCCGGCGAGTTCGCGCTGAGGTTGGGTGCCGTGCAGGCGAGCCACATTGGCGGCCACACCTTCCTCAACGTCATCGACCGGCCGCTGCGCGACTGGAAGTGGATCGTCAAGTCGTTCGAGGACCGCATCCTGGGCGGCCTGATCCTGGCCTTGATCTCGCCGATCATGCTGGCGATCGCGCTGCTCATCCGGCTCGACAGCCCGGGACCGGCGCTGTTCCGCCAGAAGCGCTACGGCTTCAACAACGAGCTGATCGAGGTGCTGAAGTTCCGCACCATGTACCGGGAGCAGAGCGACGCCAACGGCGAGCAGCTCACGCAGCGCGACGATCCGCGCATCACCCGCATCGGCGCCTTCTTGCGGCGCACCAGCCTCGACGAGCTGCCGCAGTTCCTGAACGTGGTGCGCGGCGAGATGTCGATCGTCGGGCCCAGGCCGCACGCCGTCGCGGCCAAGGCCGGGCCCCTTCTCTATCAGGAGGCCGTCAAGCACTACGATTCACGCCACCGGGTGAAGCCGGGCATCACGGGTTGGGCGCAGGTCAACGGCTGGCGTGGCGAGACCAACACTCTCGAGCAGATACGGAAGCGTGTAGAGCATGACCTTTACTACATCGAGCATTGGTCGATCGCCCTCGACCTCCGAATTATCGCCCGTACCGTCGTCGGCGGCTTCACGGGCCACAACGCGTTCTGAGAGGGAACGCGGGTCGGCCGTCCGCTGCCTGTGGCTGACGATGGCCGACCCCGAACCGCGCCACAACGGTCAGTACGTCTATTCCGGCGGACTGATCGATTCGGTGGCTGCGGCCGGTGGCGACGTCGAGGTGCTGGGGCTCGGCCGCACCGACTCGCCGCGCGCCAACGGCGAGCGTTCCAAGCATGTCGTTTGGTGGCTGCCGGACGGCAACCCGCATTCGCGCTGGGGCAGCCTCGCCTCGACCCTGCCGAACATCGCCTACCGCTGCCGCACCGCCGGCATGCGGCGCATGCTGCAGAAGCTGCTGCGCCGCGACGCGTGGGACGGCATCGTCTTCGACGGCATATCGGCCGGCTGGGCGCTGCCGGCCGTGCTCGACCACTATGCCGGCCGCCGCAATCGGCCCCGCTTCATCTACGTGTCGCACAATCACGAAGGCAGCCTGCGCAGCCAGATCGCCGAGAGCCAGCCGTTGTTCCTGAAGCGCCAGGCGGTGCGGCTGGACGCGCTGAAGGTGTCGCGCCTGGAACGCGAGTTGATCGACGCCGTCGATTTCATCACCGCCATCACTCATGAGGACCTGGCGCTTTATCGCCGGGAGTGCAGGGACAAGCCGATGGATGTCATCACGCCCGGCTATTGCGGCCGGCGCGTCGACGAGCGTCGGATCTCAGCGGCGCTGCCGCGCCGGGCCGTCATCGTCGGCAGCTTCGACTGGATCGCCAAGCGCATGAATCTCGCCGAGTTCGTCGAGGTCGCCGATCCGCTGTTCGCCGATGCCGGCGCCGAGCTGCAGGCCGTCGGCAGCGGCGACGAGGCCTTCCTGCAGCAGCTCCGCCAGCAGTACCTCGCCACCCACTTCACCGGGACGGTGCCCGACATCGGGCCCTACCTCGACCAGGCGCGGATCGCGATCGTGCCCGAACGCAGCGGCGGCGGCTTCAAGCTCAAGGTGCTGGAGTATGTCTTCAACCGCGTGCCGGTCTTCGCGCTCGCCGGCTCGTTCGCCGGCGTGCCGTTGCGCCACAACGACAGCGCCATGCTGTATGCCGACCATGCCGCCCTCGCCCATGGCGTGCTCGAAGCGATCGACGACGTCGAGCGGCTGAACCGCCTGCAGGAGCGAGCCTGGGCCGCCTGCGCCGGCAGCTTCGACTGGTCGAGCCGCGGCCATCAGATCGTCTCGGCGATCGCCAACCCATGACCACCGCACGGGCCTCCCTGACCGCCGCCGGGGCGCCGCGCCGGCTCGATTTCATCGACACCGTGCTGGTGGTGGTCTTCCTGCTGGGCCTTTATCTCGGCGTGTCGCTGGCCATCTCCGACAAGGTGCCGCTGACCTACGCGCCATCGGGTTTTGCCGGCCTCATCATGCTGTGGCGTCGACGCGACCAGATCGTGCCCAAGCACCTCGCCGGGCTGCTGCTGGTGGTCACGGTCTATCTGTGCTCCGTCCTGGCGGCCAGCGACTATTCCTTCCTCGGCAAGCGCTTCACCGGGCTGCTGCAGCTCACCTATTCGCTGGTCATCGCCTACGCCATGTTCCTGACGCTGCTGCAGGGCGACCGGCGGCAGATCTCCCGCATCCTGCTCATCTTCTGTTTCGCCATCATCATCGGCTGTCTGCTCGAGCAATATGCCGGCCTGCGCCCCGTGAGCGACGCGGTGCGCGAACGCCTCTATCAGATGGACCAGATCTACGACGCCGACCTGCGCGACCAGGTTCTCTACGGCCGTATCCGTCCGAAGCTCTTCACCTCGGAGCCGTCGGCAGTGACCTTCGCCTACACCCATTTCAGCGCGGTCTGGCTGGTCATCAGCCCCTGGCGCCACAAGCTGCTGGCTTATTTCGGCCTGATCGCCATGGCGTTGGTCGTGCTGCCGGGCCCCACCCTGGTCCTGATGGTGTTCCTGACCGCCCCCTACCTGGTCTTCCTGGTCGGCACCCGGCCGGGCGGCCGCACCTCGATCTCGCGGACGGTCGGCACGCTGGCCTTCGCGACGGTGCTCGTCGCGGCGGCCGTCGTGTTCGGCAGCATCTTCTTCGCCGAGCGCCTGAACGAGCTGGCAACCGGCCGCGACGCCAGCTTCTTCTATCGCTTCACCGGCCCGATGCTGGTGGCCTTCGACGTGTTCCGCAACTATCCGTGGGCCGGTGCCGGCCTGACCGGCGAGCCGTTCATCGCCAACAACGTGATGAACGTCTACATGAACTCTCCGTCGTTCCAGGCGGCATGGCGCATCACCCGCATCGCCGATGTGTTGACCAACTACGTGTGGCTGCACTGGATCTATCTTGGCCTGGTCTGGGGCGTGCTCAGCCTGGTGGCGGTGTCGGTCTGGCTGCGCCTGCTGGGGGTGCCCAGCGTGCTCTATTGCTGGGCCGTCTGGATCACCCTCGGCCAGGCGTCCGGTGCCTATGTCGGACCCAAGACATGGACCGTGATGCTGATCGCAGCGGCCGCGTCGATCCTGGCCGTCGATGCACTGGAGCAGCGCCACGCAACTCGACAAGCGACGATCTTCCGGCCTGGCCTGGCCTGCGCCTCCCGCGACCCGCGGCGTCGTAGCTCAGTCAAAAAAGAGAGCGCGCCGTCCTCGTCAGAGTCCGGCGCGCCAGTGAGGGACTGCTTCCTCTCGATTCATTCCTCCCCCATCGCGGACGCCGCGATGGGGGAGAAAGTATGATCAGGCGACCGCCCGTTGGGCTTCGGGCACGACGTTGTCGACGTACCAGCGATAGGTTGCGGCGAGGCCATCACGCAGCGGCGTGCGGGCACGCCAGCCGAGCGAGGCAGCGAAGTTGGTGTCCACCATCTTGCGCGGCACGCCGTCGGGACGGCTGGAGTCGAACTGGATGCCGCCCTTGTAGCCCACTACCTTGCAGATCAGGCCGACCAGGTCGACGATGGCCACGTCGGAGCCCGGCCCGAGGTTGACGATCCCCTCGTCGGAATAGTTCTGCATCAGCCACACCATGCCGTCGGCGGCGTCGTCGACGTACAGGAACTCGCGGCGCACCGCCCCGGTCCCCCAGACGTCGATCGCCGGCGCCCGCGAGCGCATGGCGGCGTGTGCCTTGACCATCAGCGCCGGCACGACGTGGCTCTGCATGAGGTCGAAATTGTCACCCGGCCCGTAGAGGTTGGTCGGCATGACCGAGATGAAGTCGCAGCCATACTGGCGGCGATAGGCCTGGCCGAGCTTGATGCCGGCGATCTTGGCCACCGCGTACCACTGGTTGGTCGGCTCGAGCGGCCCGGTGAGCAGCGCCGTCTCGGGGATCGGCTGCGGCGCCAGCCGAGGATAGATGCACGACGAGCCCAGCAGCATCAGCTTCTCCACGCCGACGCGGCGCGAGGCTTCCACGACGTTGCTCTGGATCATGAGGTTGTCGTAGATGAACTCGGCCGGCCGCGTGTCGTTGGCGTAGATGCCGCCGACACGCGCTGCCGCAAGGAAGACGGCCTGCGGCCGTGCCGCCGCCATCCATTGCTCGGTCTGGTCGGGCCGGCGCAGGTCGACCTGGTCGCGCGGCGCCGTCACGATCTCGCAGCCTTCGCGCTGCAGGCGGCGCACCAGCGCGCTGCCCACCAGGCCGCGATCGCCGGCGACCCAGACGCGCTTATTCCGCAGCGTGTAGCTTGGGTTCATAGGCATTATTGGCTCCCATTCTCTTCATCACGAGGCGATCGGCTTCCACCATCTCGGCAACCAGTTCGGGGAAGCTCGTGCGATGCCGCCAGCCCAGCTTGGCCAGCGCCTTGGCAGGGTCACCGAGCAGCAGGTCGACTTCGGTCGGCCGGCGATAGTTGCCGTCGATCGCGACCAGCACCCGGCCGGTGCGCCTGCAGCAGCCCTGCTCGTCGTCGCCCTCGCCGTGCCATTCGATGGGCAGGCCGATCTGGTCGAAGGCGAGCTCGACGAACTCGCGCACGGTGTGGCTCTCGCCGGTCGCCAGCACGTAGTCGTCGGGCTGGTCCTGCTGGAGGATGCACCACATGCCCTCGACATAGTCGCGGGCATGGCCCCAGTCGCGCTTGGCGTCGAGATTGCCGAGATAGAGCCGGTCCTGCCAGCCGCGCTCGATCGCCGCCACCGCCCGGGTGATTTTGCGGGTGACGAAGGTCTCGCCGCGGATCGGCGATTCGTGGTTGAACAGGATGCCGTTGGAGGCATGCATGCCGTAGGCTTCACGGTAGTTGACCGTGATCCAGTAGGCATAGAGCTTGGCCACCGCGTAGGGGCTGCGCGGATAGAATGGCGTCAGCTCGTGCTGCGGCGTCTCCTGCACCTTGCCGAACAGCTCCGACGTCGAGGCCTGGTAGAAGCGCACGTCGTCGTGCATGCGCAGGATGCGAATTGCCTCGAGCAGCCGGAGCGTGCCCAGCGCATCGGTGTTGGCGGTGTATTCCGGCGTCTCGAAGCTCACCTTCACGTGGCTCTGGGCCGCGAGATTGTAGACTTCGTGGGGCTTCACCTCGCCCAGCAGGCGGAGCAGGTTGGCGGAATCCGTCATGTCGCCGTAATGCAGGAACAGGCGCGCGGCGGCGTCGTGGCGGTCGCGGTACAGGTAGTCGATGCGTTCGGTGTTGAGCAGCGACGAGCGGCGTTTGATGCCGTGTACGATGTATCCGCGGCCCAGCAGGAAGTCGGCGAGATAGGCGCCGTCCTGCCCGGTGATACCGGTGATTAGCGCGACTTTTTCTGACATGTTTGCCGACCTCTCGGGTTACGCGACGCTTCAGGAGGAATAGGCGATCCGTTCGGCCACGCGGCCCCACGAATAGTTCTGCAGGACATGGCGCTGGGCCGTTGCCGCCATGCGTTCGAGCCGCCCTGGATCCGAGACGGCGCTGACAATGGCCTCGGCGAGCGCGGACGGATCGGCGCGATCGACCAGGAAGCCGTGCCGGCCGCCATCGACCAGCTCGGGCAGGCCATTGCGATTGAGGCCCATGACCGGCGTGCGCGACACCATGGCCTCGAGATAGACTTGGCCCCAGGGATCGTTCAGCATGGGCTGAACCAGCAGCGTCGACTCGCGATAGAGCTGCTGCAGCCTCTCCCAGGGCAGATGGGCATCCAGGGTGACGCCGGGCCGCTCGCCCACGAAGGTGCGGCTGCGCTCGTCGCCGACGATGGTGAGGCGGAGATCCGGGCGGCGCCGATACGCCTGGTCGAAGGCCTCAAGCAGCAGCAAGCCGCCCTTGGCCTTGAACAAATGCTTGGCGACGAAGAGAAGCGCCGGCTTGTCGTAGTTCTTCGGCCCCTCATAGGGCTCGATCGCACCCATGCCCGAGCCGACGGCCGTGACCTTCTCCGGCGGCAGGCCGTAGTGGGCGATCAGGTTGTCGCGGACATAGGCACCGAAGGTGAAGACATGGGCGAGGCCACTGAGCGCCTCGCGTTCGGCCTGGTCGAACGCCGTCATGGCGCGCTTGTTGTAGCGGCAGACATCGATGTGATGGGCCCGCGTCAGGGCCCAGCTATGGTCGCAGTAGAGGTAGTGCTTCACGCCCGCAGCAAGGTCACAGGCCGGCAGATCGAAGGTCCCGGTATGCAGCACGTGACGTGCGCCGATCTTGCTCGCCTGCTCGGCGACCTGGGCGGCGAGCCGGCGCCGCGAGCGCCGGCCGCGCAGCACCTGCTCGGTGCTGACCGGTCGTCCGAGGCCCGCGATCATGTCGCAGGCAGCCACGCCGAGCTTCTCCCATCGGCTGATGCCCGGCCGGATGCCTTCGACGGTCACGCCGAGCCGCTCGAGCTCCTTGGCGAGATTCGCCGGTGCTCCGGACCATGACTTCAGGTCGCGCGGATCACCAAACACGCAGGTGATTGCCACGCGCTCGAAGCGCAGCGCGCCAACGTGAGTGTCGAGGGGAGCGTTCATCGAAGGCCATGAAACATCCCACCCCTCGGCCCTGCTAGTGATTAACCTGTGACTTGGATTTCACGCAGGATCGACGCCACAGATTGATCACGTATGGTGTCGTCACGCTCCCCGATACTGCGAGCATACCGCGATCGGAGACGCCGTCGGATGCACGGATCAATCGAAGCCAGAGCCGCCACCGATATCCCGGTCGTCACCGACGACATGGCACGGGATGGCGGCGCTGCGTCGGCGCGAGACCCGCAGAACGCCGCGCTCTCGTTCTTCTGTCCTGACGTGACCGATGCCAGCACGTTGAAGCGCGTCCAGCAGTTCATGGACTTCGGCTACAGCGTCACGGTCTTCGGCTTTCGCCGCGAGCGTTATAACACGGATTATCAACCGCCCTGGCCCAACGTGCCGCTCGGCTTCACCACCGACGCCAGGTACTGGCATCGGCTGAGCGCGTTGCTGCATGCCATTCCCGCGCTGTTCGCCAATCGCCGCACGCTGGCGCGGGCTTCGATCTTCTATGCCCGCAACATCGACCAGCTCCTGCTGGCGCTGCTCGGCCGCCTGATCGCCTTCTCGCGCGCACCGATCGCCTACGAGGTGCTGGACATTCCGCCCATCCTGATGCGCCGCGGGTTCGTGCCGACCTTCCTGCGGGCGATCGAGCGATTGTGCCTTCGGCGCGTCAGCCTCCTGGTGTTGTCCTCGCCCGGCTTTCACCGCAACTACTTTTCGGCGGTGCAGAAGTATGCCGGCGCCTGGTTCCTGCTGGAGAACAAGCTCTACCCCTCGCCTACCCGCTCGACGGCAGTCAGGCGCCCGGGAAGCGGCCGCAGGCCGTGGGTGGTCGGCTATTTCGGCCTGATCCGCGGTGAGGCCACCGTCGATCTCATCGCGCGGCTCGCCCATCGCCTGCAGGATCGCGTCATCTTCAAGTTCGGCGGTGTGTTTACCACTGTCGGGCAGGCCAAGTTCGAGACTGTGCTGCGCCACTGCCCCAACGTCGTCTATAGCGGTCCCTATCTGCCGCAGCAGGATCTCGAGCGGCTCTATCGCGAGGTCGACTTCGCCTGGGCACTCGACCTGGAGCACACCGACCACAATTCGCGCTGGCTGATGCCCTGCCGCTTCTACGAAGCCGGCTACTACGGAGTCCCCTGCCTTGCCGTCCACCGGTTCGAGGTCGGCAACGTCATCGAGAAGCATCGCATCGGCTGGACGTTCGATGCGCCACTCGAGGAGTCGCTGGTCCGCTTCTTCGAGCGGCTGACGGAGAAGGACTACGAGCTCATCCGGTCGCGACTAGCCGCGGTGCCGCCCAGCATGTTCGTCGCCGGAGAAGACGTCGCCCAGCTTTGCGAGAAGCTGGTGCGACCTGATGCACGTTCCGCCTGATCAGAAACCGCTTCAGACCTGGATTGCGGCTCGATTGATCATGACGCAGTCGAACTCGACCAGGCGCAGTGCGTTGTCGCGGCTCACCGGGTAAAGGCCGGTGATGTCGAAGCCGCGCTCGTCGAGATAATGGATGGTCTCGGTGTACCGCGGCATGCCCTTGTAGATGCGGCGGACCGAAGCCTCGGTCTGCAGGGCCTTCACCGCCGGCAGGCTCTCGCCAGCGCCGCGCAGGACCTCGATATCGAAGCCCTGGGTATCGATCTTCAGGTAAGGCCGGCTGAAGCCAATGCGCTCCCTCAGAGCCGGCAGCACGCCATCAAGGGTGCGCACTGCCACGGTTTCGGTATGGTCAGCGACATTGAGGCCGGCATAGTCACTGACCCGATCATGGTCGGGCTCGAGGAACGAGCTGAACTGATCGGAGACCATGACGTTGATCTGCATCGAGCCCTCGCTGCTGCCGAGTGCGTAACCCTCGATGTGCCAGTTGCTGTCGCCACGGCTGCGCCCGCGCAATGCCTCGACATGCCGGCTCAGCGGCTCGAAGGACACGATCCTGCCAGCGTACTGCACCCGCTCGCGCAGGAAGTCGTGATACTGGCCGGCATTGGCGCCGACATCGAGCACGCAATCGACCTCGAGGCGGGCCAACAGCTCGCGCAGATGAAGCGCGAAGTCGCGCTCCTTCATCTCCCGCAGCGGCACGATGTCGTAGCCGAACGAGCGGCTCACCTTGAGCACCGAATCCTTCACGAACTTGAGCATGGCATCTCCACTCTGTACGCTGCCGCGGCGATACTGGCCCGCCCGATGTCGGAACTCCTCGTGATCAGTGTGTGATCGGGCGTCGCGACGATTGAGTGATGTTGTCACATCGACCAACTTCTGCCGTCCAACCCGGAGGAATTGATAATTGTTCGCGTCCACCGTTCGCAGGCCGGTGCTGGTCACCGGCGGCGCCGGCTACATCGGGAGCCACGTTTGCAAGGCACTGGCCGAAGCCGGCGCCCAGCCGATCTGTCTCGACACGCTCGAGAAAGGGCATGAGTGGGCTGTGCGCTGGGGCGACCTGGCGCGTGGCGATGTCGGCGACGGACGCTTCGTGGAGGAGGTCTTCCAGCGCCACAAACCGCAGGTCGTCATCCATCTGGCGGGCTACATCGAAGTGGGTGAATCGGTCGTCAATCCAGAGCGTTACCTCGTCAACAACTCGGCCAAGAGCCGCGTGCTGATCGGCGCCGCCATCCGGCACAAGGTCGACGCCTTCGTGTTCTCCAGCACCTGTGCCGTCTACGGCCTGCCGCAGTCCGACCTGCTGCAGGAGGGGCACAAGATCGCCCCGATCAATCCCTACGCCGTCTCCAAGGCGAGTGTGGAGCGCGCCTTGGAGGCTGCGACCTGGCGGGGACTGCGCTCGGCGTCCCTGCGCTACTTCAACGCCGCGGGCGCCGACGCCGGCGGCGAGATCGGCGAGGCGCACGAGCCGGAGACCCATTTGCTGCCGCTCGCCGTCGATGCTGCGCTCGGCCTGCGCGAGGCGCTGACCGTGCACGGCGAGGATTACCCGACGCAGGACGGGTCGTGCGTGCGCGACTTCGTACACGTGTCGGATCTCGCCGACGCGCACCTCAAGGCCGTGCAATGGCTGATGCGCCAGAAAGCCGGGCGCGGCCGTCACGACGTTTTCAACCTGGGCTCCGGTGCCGGCTACAGCGTCAAGCAGGTGGTCCAGGAGATCGGCCGCACCGTCGGCCGGCCGGTGCCTCATGTCTTCGGCGCGCGCCGGCCGGGTGATTCGCCCCAGCTGGTGGGCTCCATCGCCAAGGCGCAACGCGACCTGGGATGGACGCCGCTGCGAGGCCTCGAGACACAGATCGAAGATACGGTCCGCTGGCGCCGCGCGATGGTCCGATAGGAACGTACACTGCCCTGACGGCGTTTTTCTGCGGTCCATGGCCCGTCTCGGGCCAAACCGGACTCCAGGAGGTGCCTCGTGGCGGATGACCCTCGCAGCCCGGGCAACGGGTTCTCTACGCTCTTCTCGGCGCGCTCTGCGTGGTCGTGGCTGGCGTCGGCTACTACATCCATCAGAATAACAAGGATCTGCCCTCAATATCTCAAGCGCCGGCGCCAGCCCCGCCGCAGGCCGCAGCGCCGGCAAATCCCTCGGCAAGCCAGCTCGCCAACGTACGGTCCGCGATTGCCGACGCCCGACGGATGGCGGCGCGCGGCGACTTTTACGGTGCCGCCGACCGAGCGCTCGACGAAGCCGAGCGCATCGATGCCCACGATCCCGCGGTTGTCAGCACACGCAACCAGCTCCTCGAAGCGGCGGCCCGCCCGGGACGGCGAGACGAGCGAAACTGATCCTCTGCGTTTGACCGACGCTCGCGAAAAAGCCCACCCGATTGCAATCGGGTGGGCCAGTCGACGTGCTTGGCGCGGGGGAAGAAACGCCAAGCGCGGGAGAAACGGCTAGAGCACATTCCGTTCGGCTGGAATCAGCCGAACGGAATGTGCCCGTTGCA
>WHTW01000011.1 GCA_009377525.1 Rhodospirillales bacterium | reverse complement strand
GGCCGGCAAATCGGGCGGCAAGGTGCAGGGAGAGTTGATAGACGCCTTGGATCCCTGCTCAAACAGGCGGCCGGCAAATCGGGCGGCAAGGTGCAGGGAGAGTTGATAGACGCCTTGGATCCCTGCTCAAACAGGCGGCCGGCAAATCGGGCGGCAAGGTGCAGGGAGAGTTGATAGACGCCTTGGATCCCCAGCAGGTCGACAAGCTGATCGCCCGGGTGGCGGCCGACCATGGCGCCATCGACATCCTGGTCAACGCGGTCGGCGGCAGCACGGTGGTCGCCAACCCCCAGGCCACGACCGAGCAGTTGAGCTTCGCCGACTGGCAGAAGCTTTTAGCCTTCAACCTCGACGCCACCTTCCTCTGCACCCATGCCGTGATCCCGGTGATGAGGAAGAAGCGCAGCGGCAAGATCGTCAACCTAGCCTCGATTGCCGGCCGCGGCCTCAGCCACAACAGCTCCAGCGCCTATGCCGCGGCCAAGGGCGGCATCATCGCCTTCACCCGCAAGCTCGCGCATGAGCTCGGGCCCGACGGCATCAACGTCAACGCCATCGCCCCCAGCATCACGCTCACCGAGCGTATCCGTCCGCACTGGGACAAGCGCTCGCAGGCCTCGCAGGCCGAGGAGATCGAGCGCACGCCCCTGCGCCGTGTCGCCGAGGCGGCCGACCAGGCCAACGTGATCTGCTTCCTCGCCTCGTCCGACGCTGATTTCGTGACGGGCCTCACGATCGACGTCACCGGCGGCGTCTAGCCGCTCAAACGACAACAAGGGAGAGAGACATGGCCGGCAAGGTCGGATTCATCGGGCTCGGCGCCATGGGCGGGCCGATGGCGCTCAATCTCGCGAAGGCCGGCCACAAGCTGGTGGTGCACGACATCGACCAGAGCAAGACCGCAGCCGTGCGCGCCCAGGGCGCCGAGCTTGCCGGCAATGCCGAGGCGGTGGCGGCCGCGGTCGAGCGCACCATCCTGATCGTCGAGACCACCGACCAGGCTCAGTCGGTGATCGCGGGCGAACGCGGCATCATCCGGGGCGCCAAGCCCGGCCACATCGTGGTCTGCATGTCGACCATCGATCCGTTCGCGGCGCGCGAGCTCGCCGAGCAGCTCAAGGCCAAGGGCATCGCCATGGTCGATGCGCCGGTGAGCGGCGGCACGGGACGCGCGCAGTCGGGCGAGCTGTCGGTGATCGTGGGCGGCGACAAGGAGGTCGTTGCCAGGTGCGAGGACCTGTTCTCCGCGATGGGCAATCGCACCTTCCATGTCGGGCCGCTGGGCAGCGGGCTTGCCATGAAGCTGGTCAACAACATGCTGGTGCAGGTCAACACCGTGGCGGTGGCCGAGGCCCTGGTGCTGGGCGTCAAGGCGGGGCTCGATCCCGAGACCATCTACGAAGTGGTGAAGGTCTCGACCGGCGCCAGTGCCGCCTGGGAGCTGCGCGTGCCGCGCATCCTCAAGGGCGACTACGAGCCCGGCGGCACGATCGACATCTCCTACAAGGACCAGGAGCTCGAGACCGCCTTTGCGAAGCGCCTCGGTGTGCCCGTGCTGCTCGCGAACATCAGCCAGCAGGTCTACCAGATGGCCCGCGCCCAGGGTCTCAACAAGCAGGACGGCTCGGCGGTCGTAAAGATCTTCGAGCAGATGGCCGGCGTTAAGGTGAAGGGGGAGTGACATGACCACGTTCGTGTTGATCCACGGCGCCTACCAGGGTGGCTGGATTTTCAAGCCCACCGTCGAGCAGCTTTTGGCCAAGGGCCATCGCGTGTTCGCGCCGACGCTCGACGGCTGCGCCGAGCGCAACGGCCAGGTGCGCGCCGGCATCACCACCGAGGGCCACGCCGAGGAGATCGCGAACCTGCTGTTCTACGAGGACCTGAAGGACGTCGTGCTGGCCGGCACCAGCACCGGAGGGATGGTGATGGCGCGGGCGGCCGAGCTTGCCCGCGAGCGGGTGGCGCGCGTGGTCTTCGCCGATGCGTTGGCGTTGCTGAACGGCGAGGCGCTGCCCGACATCGTCAAGCGTCCGACCGCCGTCAACACCGAGCTGACCAGCGGCCCCTCGCGGCAGGATTTCGAGAACCGCCTGTTCGCCGACCTCGAGCCCGGCCTGCGCACATGGGCGATCGAGCGCTGCACGATGCATCCCATCGCCGCCATGACGGCGCCGGTGAAGCTCGAGCGCTTCTGGGACCTGCCGTGGAACGCCTCGGTGATCTGGTGCAAGCGCAGTACCAATCCGCCGGTCGCCCACCAGCGCCGCGCCTGCGAGCGGCTGAAGGGCCGCTGGCACGAGCTCGACGCCGGCCACTATCCAATGCTGAGCGAGCCCGTGGCGCTCGCCCGGCTGATTGCGGAGGGCTGACGGGCATGGCGACCAACGAGTTCCCCTCCGGCCTCGGCGCGATGTTCCAGGGCGCCCGCAATCCCGACGAGCCGACACGCTTTGGCCGCATCTTCAAGCCAGACAGGGCGTGGCTCGCCAAGGCGCCGGCCGAGGCGATTCTCGAGCCCGAGCTGCCGATCATCGACACCCACCATCATCTGTGGGACATGCCGCCGCGCTATCGCTATCTCCTGGACGAGCTGCTGGCTGACCTGAATACCGGGCACAACATCGTCGCCACGGTGTTCGAGGAATGTCGCGCGATGTATTGCGCCCGCGGGCCCGAGGAGATGAAGCCGGTCGGCGAGGTCGAGTTCGTGGCCGGCATCGCGGCCATGAGCGACAGCGGCCGCTACGGCCCGGCACGCATCTGCCGCGGCATCGTCGGCTACGCCGATCTGGCTTTGGGCGATCGTGTCGCCGCCGTGCTGGAGGCCGAGATCGCCGCCGGCGGCGGCCGCTTCCGCGGCATCCGCTATTCGGCCGGCTGGGACGCCGATCCGATCATCGGCAACAGCCACGGCGTTTCGCAATCGGGCCTCTATCTCGACTCGACTGTCCGCGCCGGCATGCGGCAGCTCGAAAGGCTCGGCCTGTCGCTCGATGCCTGGCTGTTTCATCCGCAGCTCGGCGAAGCGGTCGATCTGGCGCGCGCCTTCCCCAACGCCAACATCGTCATGTGTCACATGGGCGGCCCGCTGGGTTACGGCCCCTATGCCGGCAAGAAGGACGAGGTCTTCGCCCACTGGAAGGCGTCGATGACCGAGCTGGCCAGGTGTTCCAACGTGTCGGTGAAGCTCGGCGGCGTGATGATGCGGCTCGCCGCCTACGACTACATGAAGCTGCCGGCGCCGCCGTCGTCGGAAGGACTCGCAGATTACTGGGGGCCGTACGTGAAGACCTGCATCGACCTGTTCGGCCCCGACCGCTGCATGGTCGAGAGCAACTATCCGGTCGAGAAGATGGGCATCGGCTCGGCGGCACTCTGGAATGCCTTCAAGCGCATGACCGCCGGCGCCTCGGCCGCCGAGAAGACGGCGATCTTCAGCGGCACGGCAGATCGCGTCTATCGTCTCGGCCTGTCATGATCTTCCGGACCGCGCGCGTCCCGCGCGCCTCATGATCATGAGGCGCGCGGGACGCGCGCGGTCCGGAAGACTAAGCCGCCAGCTTCACCACGTTCTCGATCTCGGGCAGGCGCTGGTCGACCTTCTCCGGCCGCTGGCTGCCCAGGTTCACGATCAGGCGATGCACGCCAAGCGCAGCGTATTCCTTCACGTGATCGGGCGCCATGTTCATCGGCGGCGTGATGATGATCTCGTACTCAGGCTCGCGCTTGCGTCCGGCCTTGGCGAAGGCGGCATCGAGCTTGTCTAGCATCTGCTTGGCGCGCGTCGGATCGAGGTTGAAGCCGTACCAGCCGGCACCGAAGCGCACGGCGCGCTGGAAGGCGGCGTCGGCATAGCCGCCGACGATGATCGGCACGTGCGGCTTCTGGATCGGCTTGGGATCGAGCCGCATGGTCTCGAACTTCACCCACTTGCCGGAGAAATCGACCACCGGTTCGGTCCACAGCCGGCGCATCACTTCGAGGAACTCATCGCAGCGCTTGCCGCGATCCTCCCAGCGATAGCCGCAGGCCTCGACCTCTTCCTTGTTCCAGCCCACGCCGATGCCGAAGTCGATGCGCCCGTCGGTCAGCCAGTCGAGCGTGCACATCTCCTTGGCCGTGTAGATCGGGTTGCGCTGCGGCACCAGCGCCACGCCGGTGCCGAGCCTGAGCTTGGTGGTCGCGGCGGCGAGGAAGCCGAAGGTTGCCGTGACGTCGAGCATGCCGCCGCCCTCCGGCACGGGGATGCGGCCGTCCTTCGAGCCGGGATAGCCGTAGGTGTTCTTGTCGAACAGCGCCACGTGCTCGCCCATCCAGATCGATTCGAGGCCGGCGTTCTCGGCGCGCTTGCCGAAGTCCTTGATCATCTTGGGCGTCGCCTGGGGCGACATGAACGTCGCGAAGACTCCGACTTTCATGACTTTTGCTCCTTCAGTTGAGGCGCGCGGCCTGCGCCATGACTTCGATGGCCTCGGGCTGGCGTGAACGCACGCTGATGGTATCGGCGCCGCAATCCTCCCAGGCGCGATAGCGCTCGCGGATGCGCGGCGCCGGCCCGACGAGAGATTTCATGTCGACCCATTCGTCGGGCACCGCGGCGATCGCGTCGTCCTTGCGATGCGCCAGGTAAAGCTCCTGGATGCGCCCGGCGGCGTCGCCGAAGCCGCGGCGCACCATGATGTCGTTGTGGAAGTTCTTGTCCTTGTGGCCCATGCCGCCGACATAGAGCGCCACCTCGGGCTTGAGCCTGGCGAGCGCCGCCTTCACGTCGTTCTCGACCTCGACATGCACCGAGGCGGTGATGGCGAAGTCTTTCATGCTCTTGCCGTCGCCGGCGCGCCTGAAACCTTCTTCCAGCCACGGCCGGTACTCGTCCATGGCGCCCGGCATGAATCCCATGGGCAGCCAGCCGTCGGCGATCTCGGCGGTGAGCTTGACCGTCGATTCGTTGCCGGTGGCGAGATAGATCGGGATGTCGGGGTTCATGTGCAGGATCGATTTCAGCGGCTTGCCGATTCCCATGGCGCCCGGTCCGGTATAGGGCAGCGCGATCTCCTTGCCGTCATGCGTCACCGGTCCTTCGCGCCGGAAGATCTTGCGCATGATCGCCACATAGTCGCGCATGCGCCAATAGGGCTTGCCCCACGGCTGGCCGTACCAGCCTTCGACAATCTGCGGGCCCGACACGCCGAGGCCTGCGATGAACCGCCCGCCGCCCGCCATGGCGTCGACCGTGGCGGCCGACATCGCCGCGTTGGCCGGCGTGCGGGCGGCGAGCTGCATGATGCCGGTGCCGAGTTTTATGCGCTTGGTCAGCGCCGCGAGGTAGGCAAGCGGCGTCACGGCGTCCGAGCCATAGGCCTCCGCGGTCCACACCGAATCGTAGCCCAGCTCCTCGGCGCGCTGCACCAGCTTGACAGGGATGTCGAGCTGCGCGCGGGAATAGCCGATCGACAGGCCCAATTTCATTGCCGTTTCCTCCACTCGCCGCGCAAACTATACCAACTATAGATCAGCAAGAGGAAACGCCATGCCGCGAGTGGGATACCTGCTGCCGACGCGCGAGCGCGTCATGGAGAAATGCGACGAAACGGCATCGCTGCTGGCGCTCGCCGAGAAGGCCGAGGGCCTGGGCTACGATTCGCTGTGGGTCGGCGATTCGCTGCTGGCCCGCCCGCGCCACGATCCGCTGACGCTCCTGGCGGCCGTCGCCGCCCGCACGCGCAAGCCCGAGCTCGGCACCGCCGTGCTGCTGCCTGCCCTGCGAAATCCCGTCGTGCTGGCGCAGCAGGTGGCAACCCTCGACCGCATCGCCGAGGGCAGGGTCATCCTGGGCGTCGGCATCGCGCCCGATGTGCCCAACGTGCGCGCCGAGTTCACGGCGGCCGGCGTGCCGTTCGACAAGCGCGTCGGCCGCCTGGTCGAAGGCCTGGCGCTCTGCCGCGCGCTGTGGTCCGGCAAGCCCGTCACCTGGCCCAAGCCCGGCGCCGAAGGCCGCTGGACGGTGAAAGAGAGCGTGCTCGGCCCGACGCCGCATCGGCCGCGCGGCCCGCCGATCTGGATCGCGGGCGCGGTCACCGCCTCGCGCGCGCGCGCGGGCAAGCTGTACGATGGCTGGTTCCCCAACAGCCCGCTGGCCAAGGACTATGCCCCGGAATGGACCGAGGTCGTGGCTGCCGCGCGTGCCGCCGGCCGCGACCCGTCCAAGCTCACAGCGGCGATGTATATGACACTGTCGATCGACGACGACGCCAAGCGCGCCGACGACAAGCTCAACGCCTATCTGAAGGAATATTACGGCGTCGATCCCCTGGAGACGCGCAAGCGCCAGAAGAGCTTCGCCGGCCCCGCGGCCGAGGCGGCGGCCTGGATCAAGTCCTACGCCGATGCCGGCGCGACGCACCTGGTGTTGCGCTTTGCCGGCGATCACGACCGGCACCTCGAAGCGGCAGCGCGCATCCGCCGCGACCTCGGCTGGTAACGGGGGCTGGTGACGCCATGAAATTCGCCCTGCACTTCGGCAACAACACCTTCCCCGACTTCGCCGGCGCCGCCCGATTGGCACGGCTGGTCGAGGCCGCCGGCTTCGATTCGATGCTGGCGGTCGACCATGTGGTCTTTCCGGACAACTACTCCTCGACCTACCCCTACTCGGCGACCGGCCGCTTGCCGGTCGGCCGGAGCGGCGCCTTTCCCGATCCCCTGATCTGGATCGCCTATGCCGCCGCCGTGACGACGCGGCTGCGTTTCCTGACCGGCGTCGTCATCCTGCCGCAGCGCCATCCGCTGGTCCTGGCCAAGCAGGTCGCCACCCTCGACTACATGAGCGGCGGGCGGTTCGAGCTCGGCATCGGCGTCGGCTGGCTCAAGGAGGAGTTCCAGGCCATGGGCGTGCCGTTCGAGCGGCGCGGCCGGCGGGCCGACGAATACGTCGCTGCCATGAAGGCGCTGTGGGCCGAGGACGGTGCAACTTTCTCGGGCGAGTTCGTCAGTTTCAAGGAAGTGACCTGCAATCCCAAGCCGGTTGGCCGCATCCCCATTGTCGTCGGCGGCCATTCCGAAGCCGCCGCGCGGCGGGCCGGCCGCCTGGGTGACGGCTTCTTCCCGTCCGTCGGCGCCCAGGTTGACACCTTCCCGCTGTTCGATGTGGCGCGCCGCGCCGCGGCAGAGGCCGGTCGCGATCCGGCGGCCATCGAGATGATCGCCGGCTGTCCCGACCTGCTGCCCAGCTCGACCGTCGAGCCGCGGGCCGCCATCGAGGAACGCAAGCGCCGCGGCGTCGACCGTATCGTCCTGCCGGTTGGTCCTTTCATGCCGAACCTCGAGGAGAGCCTGGCCCGCTTTGGCGACACGGTGATCCGGCCTTACGCGGAGCTGTGACGGCTTCACTCGATATGCTGTCGTTTTTCCCAGTGCTCTCGCGAAAAGTTGAAGTCGCCGAACACGCATAGGTGCACTGCCTAAATATAAAGTGCAGTTGAACGAGCAACTGCACACGTTCTCCGCACATGAGCAGTGCTGTGCCCGAAATAGTCCCGCTGTTTGCTACCCCGCTCGTGACCTTGGATGTACCTGAGGCGGCGACGCTCAATAGCGAGTTGCGCCGCGTGATCGTCGAACGCGAGAAGAGTCATCCGAGCACGCAGCACTCCAATCTCGGCGGCTGGCAGTCGAGCTGGGACATGGATCGGTGGGGCGGCGCGCCCGCGATCAAGCTGATGGCCATCGGCCGCAACCTCGCCAATCGCGTGACCACGGATCGCAAAGGCAACGCCGGAAGCGGCCCTCATCCCGGATACTTTGCCGTGACATGGCACGGCAACATGTGGGCGAACGTCAACCGCAGCGGCCACGGCAACGAATTCCATTCCCATCCCGGGGCCTTCTGGTCGGGCGTCTACTACGTCGACGATGGCGGCATCGATGCCGACCCGTCGCTGGGCGGCGAGCTCGAATTCATGGACCCGCGCGGACCATTGCCGGCGATGAACGCGCCGCATCTCGGTTACGCCATGCCCGGCGGCCTGACGGGCGGCGCCACCGAGCGCATCCGGCCCAAGGCCGGCCGGCTGGTGATGTTCCCGTCGTGGATGATCCACCAGGTGCGGCCCTATCGCGGCACCGCCGAGCGCATCTCGATTGCATTCAATCTGAGTCTGTAGGAGCGCGGGCCTCCGGCCCGCATCATGATCATGAGCGGGCCTGGAGGCCCGCGGTCCGGCAAGACGCTCACGCAAACGCCGTGCGGATGCGGGCCCAGTCGGCAAGGGCCGACTCGTGGCCGGGCACGAGCTGGATGGTGAACTGGGTGTAGCCGGCGCCACGCAATGCCTCGATGCGCTTCTTGATCTCGGCCTCGCTTGCCGTGAACGACGTGTTCGCGATCAGCTCGGCGCTCACGAAGCGCTTCTCCTCGGGCTTCACGAACATCAGATGCCCGCGATGATTCTCGAGATAGGGCGCGTCCTTGGGCTCGAAGCCGCGCGCCAGATCGATGTAGCCCTGCAGCTCGGGCGTGGTCTTGGACAGCATGGCCACGCCCGGTGCCAGGCCGGCCAGCGCCTCGTCGGCGGCGCGATGCAGCATCACGGCGGCGCGCGGGCCCGCCTGCGCCATGGCGCGCGGCGAATCGGCAGGCTCGCCGTCCTTCAGCACGCAGCCCAGCGCGAAGGCGGTGGCCTGCAGGTCGCTCAGCGCGTGGCCCGCCTTGGTCCAGGCCTCGCGCATGGCCTCGACTTCCTTGATGCCGTTCTCGACTTTGCCGACGAAGTCGATCCAGCCGGCCTTGAGCTTGGCGGTCAGCGCGCGCGTGCGCGGACCGAAGGCCGAGAGGTGCAGCGCGATCGGGTCCTTGGTGTTGAACAATGGCAGCTCGGGATTGAGGAAACGTATTTTCTTGGTCTGCCCCTCCATCTCGAACTCGACGGTCTCGCGGCGCAGCAGGCCATAGACCTGGTGGATGTAGCTCTCCATGTCCTTGACCTTGATGGCACCGAAGCCCATGGCGCGCCGCGCCGTGAAGCCGGTGCCGACGCCGAAGTCGATGCGGCCGGGAGCCAGCTGGTTCAGCGTCGCCAATGCATTGGCCGCGACCGGCGCGATGCGGTTCGACGGCACCAGCACGCCGGTGCCCAGCCGGATGCGCTTCGTGTTCACCGCTGCCGCGCCCATGGCGACGAAGCAGTCCGCGCTCAGCATCTGGGTGTCGTAGAACCAGGCGTGGGTGAAGCCCAGCTCCTCGGCTTCCTTGGTGACTTTCCAGGAATCCGCCGCCGTGGGCAGGGCGATGCCGAAATCCATCGTCGTGTTCCTTCTCAGGTGTCCGCCAGCGCCGCCAGCATGCGATCACGCGCGGCGAAGTCGCCGTCGGCGTGCACCGGCTGCAGGCAGACATGGGTCGCGCCCGCCTCGAAGTGCGCACGCAGGCCTTTCTTGACCGTCGCGGCATCGCCCCACAGGCACATGGCGTCGATGAAGCGATCGCTGCCGCCGTTGGCGAGATCGGCCTCGGTAAAACCCTCGCGCAGCCAGTTGTTGCGGTAGTTGGGCAGCACCATGTAGCGCGCCAGCTCCTTGCGGCCGAGCGTGCGGGCGCGGTTGGCATCGGTCTCGATCGTCACTTTCTGCTCGACGGCCAGCCACCTGTCCGGCCCCAGGACTGCCGCCGCCTGCTTGGTGTGCCGCGGCGTTACGTTATACGGAACAGCGCCGCGCGATTTCTCGGCGCTGAGCGCCAGCATCTTGGGGCCCAGTGCCGCGACCATGACGGGCAACTCCTCGCCGGCCGGCACATCCTTGTTGATGCCGTCGAGATAAGCCCGCATGGCCGGGATGGGTTTGTCGTAGCGATGGCCGCGCACGCCCTCGACCATGGGAATGTGGCTGACGCCCAGCCCCAGGATGAAGCGGCCGCCGTACCAGTCGTTCAGCGAAATCAGGGCGCGCTTGGCGGTGTAGGAATCGCGCGCATAGATGTTGGCGATCGAGCTGCCGATCGTGAGCTTGCTCGACTTGGACAGCAGGTAACCCGCCAGCGACATCGATTCGTAGAGGCGCGATTCGGGGTACCACAATGCCGAATAGCCGTTGCCTTCGACGGTCTTCACAAGATCGCCGAGCTGCGATCCGTTCAGCTTGTCGGTTGCGTACCAAACGCCGAGACGACCCAGTGCCATCGCAAATCTCCTGTCGAATTGCCGCACCTTGGCACTGGCCGATTGGAGGCACCACCCGAAACTCGGTAAGCTGCGAAATGCCTTCTGCCAGTGCGCTGATCTGCGTTCGGTGCAGCGCCCGATATGCAGTCGATCGTTTCGCCGACGATTGTCCAGCCTGCCGTTCCGCCGGTGCTCCGGCCAATCTCACCGTCGCCTATGATGCAACGCCGGGTGCCGGGCTCGGCCGCAACGACCTGCAGCGGCGCCCACAGTCGATGTGGCGATGGGATGCGTTCCTGCCGGCGACGGCCAGCGAGGCGGTGAGTCTGGGCGAAGGCAACACGCCGCTTCTTGAAGCGCCCAACCTCGGCATCGGCGACGTCTGGATCAAGGACGAGTCTCGCAATCCCACCTGGTCGTTCAAGGACCGGCTGGCCTCGGGCGCGCTCACCATGGCCAAGCGCTTTGGCGCCAAGGTCATCGCCTCGAGCTCGTCGGGCAATGCCGGTGCAGCGGCGGCGGCGTATGCCGCCAAGGCCGGCCTGCCCTGCATCGTCTTCACCTTCGTGGGCTCGGCGGGTCCGCTGGTGCTGCAGATGCGCGCCTATGGCGCCATGGTGGTGAAGGTCAACGACAAGGCAGATCGCTGGCGCCTGCAGTCGCTGGGCGTGCGCGAGTTCGGCTGGTATCCGACCTCGCCCTTCTTCGGTCCCGTGGTCGGCAGCAACCCCTACGGCATGGAAGGCTACAAGACCATCGCCTACGAGATCGCCGAGGCGTTCGACTGGACGCCGCCCGACTGGTGCGTGCTGCCGGTCTGCTATGGCGATGCACTGTTCGGCATGTGGAAGGGCTTCGAGGACCTTTTAGCCCTCGGCTGGATCGACCGCGTGCCGCGCTTCGTCGCCGCCGAGGTCTCGGGCTCGCTGACGGCGGCCATGGCGAGCGGCGATGCCATGCCGCCCGAGGTGCCGCGCAACGCGCCCTCGATCGCGACCTCGATCGGTGCAGCGCAGGCCACGGTGCAGGGCCTCGACGTGCTGCGCCGCTCGCGCGGCGCCGCCGTCACGATCGGCGACGACGATCTCAGGCGCTGGGTCGTGACGCTCGCCGCCAAGGAAGGCATCTGGCCCGAGGCGTCCTCTGTGGCGCCCTTCGCCGCCATCGAGCGTCTGCGCGCCGACGGTACCATCGCGCCGCACGAACGCTGCGCGGCCTTGCTGACGGCGAGCGGCCTCAAGGATCCGGGACCGATTGAAACGTCGCTGCCCGAACCCCCGCTGGTCAGTGGCGGCCTGCCCGAGCTGATGGCCGCGCTCAAGAACGCTTACGGATTCGCGCATGGCTGAGCTCGGCATCTCCATGGACGGCCGCGCGCCGGTCACCGACATCCCGACGCAGGCCAAGGCGGCGGAGGAGGGTGGCGCCTCGACCTTGTGGATCGCCTGTCACCTCTATCTGCGCGATCCCATCACCATGGCGGCACTGGCGCTCGGAGCCACCAGGCGCATCAAGATCGCGTTGATGGCGATGAGCCCCTATTCGGTGCATCCGGTGTTCATCGCCATGGCGGCGGCGACGCTCGACGAGATGTATCCCGGCCGGGTCATTCTCTGCCTGGGCGCCGGCGCGCCGGCCGATCTCAAGGCGGCGGGACTGGAGGCAACCAAGCCGCTGGTCACCATCGACGAGACGGTGAAGATCTGCCGCGCGCTGCTGGCCGGCGAGATGGCGGATTTCCAGGGCCAGGTCTTCCATGTCTCGGGCCGGCGGCTGGCCAGTGGCGGCCGCAAGGTGCCGATCGTGCTGGCGGCCTCGCGCGCGCGCATGCTGAAGCTCGCCGGACGCGAGAGTGACGGCGTGCTGATCTCGGCCGCGACCTCGCCACCCTTCGTGAAGGCTTGCCTTGCTGAGGCGGCAAGCACCGACCCGGCCTTTCGCAAGGTCGGCATCGTCTACACCAAGCTCGGCGCCACGGAGAAGGAAGGCATCGATCCGATCCGCCGCCCGATCGGCTTCGTGCTGCGCGGCGCCCATCATGCCGAGAACATCCGCCTGTCCGGTGCCAGGCTCGACCAGGCAGCGCTCGCCACCGCCTATGCAGCGGAGAACTGGGCCGAGGTCGATCGCCTGGTGAGCGACGACGTGGTGCGCCGCCACGCCGCCTGCGGCACGCCCGATCAGGTGCGCGCCAAGCTCGAAGAATACCGCGCCATCGGCCTCGACGAGGTCGTGATCGGTGGCATGGATGATGCTCCGTCGATCGCGGCAGCTCTCGCTGCCATTCGGCGATAAGGGGCGGAGATGGAATGAAGTTCAGCATCAGCCTGCCGACCGGCTTCGAAGGGGTCATGTATCCCATCCCCTTCGTCGAGCCCGGCGACTTCGTGCGCATGGCGCAGCTCTGCGAGAAGCTCGGCTACGATTCGGTGTGGGGCAACGACCACATCACCAGCCAGCACTACGTGCGCGAGCTGTTCCCCGACAAGGCGCCCAACTTCTACGAGGTTCTGACGGTGCTGTCGTTCTGCGCCGCCGCGACGACGCGCATCCGCGTCGGCACGGCGCTCGCGGTGCTGCCGATGCGCGATCCCTTCTGGCTCGCCAAGCAGGCCGCGACCATCGACCAGCTCTCCAACGGCCGCCTGGTGCTGGCGCTGGGCGTCGGCGCCTATCGCGAGGAGTTCGCCGCCTGGGCGCCCAGGCTCGCTCCCAAGGCGCGGCGCGGCGAGATGATGGACGAGGGGCTGGAGCTGATGCGCCGGCTGTTCACCGAACGGCGGGTGACGCATGAAGGCAAGTACTACGCCGTGCGCGACGTCGAGATGTACCCCAAGCCCAAGGCCGACCCGTTCGCGCTGTGGGTCGGCGGCCACAACATGGAGACCGTCGAGCGCGCCGCGCGCCTCGCCACGGGCTGGCTGTCCGGCTGGCGGCCGTGGCCCGAGATCGAGGAGCGCATCAGGACGCTGAAGGCGCGCGCCGCCGAGCTCGGCCGCGATCCCGCCGAGATCGAGATCGCCCCGCAATTCTCGCTGACCATCGCCCGGACCGCCGAGGAAGCCGAGCGCCGCTACATGGCGTCGGGCCTGGTCGCCCATCGCAAGTCGCTCGCCTATACCGGCCGCGACCTCACCAAGCAGGTCGTGGCCAACCTGGTTGGCTCACCCGACCTCATCCTCGAGAAGATCGACGACCTGAAGAAGATCGGTGTCGACCACGCCTGCGCCCTGATGATCCCGGCCGACAGCATGGCCGAGTTCGAGGATCAGGTGGAATGGTTCGCGAAGGTGGCGATATGACCATTGTAGCCCGACCTTTCAGTCGGCGGCTCATGCCAGCCAATTCTCGACCTTCAGGCTGCGGATGCGTTTGAATTCGCTTTCGTTGGCAGTCACGATCGTAGCGGCGATTGCCTGAGCATGGGCAGCGATCAGCAGGTTGTTGCCGCCGATCGGCTTTCCGGAAGCTTCCAATGCCGAGCGTATCATGCCGTATGTGGCGTCGGCAGGGACGTCAAACGGCAGGACGTCGATCTCGCTGAGCAGCTCTTCTACGGCTTCGATCAACCGCCGAGATCCGCTTCTTGCGCATCCATAGCGCATCTCGGCTGCAACGATGATGCTCGTGCAGATTTGATCCTCACCGACCTTGGCGATGCGCTTGGCAGCCTTACCTTGCGGATTTCTGATCAAGTCCGAAAGGATGTTCGTGTCCAACAAATAGCGAGTCAAAACACGTTCTCCCGCCGAGGAGCGGGATCGGCGATGTCAGGGAAATCTTCGTTCAGCGGTTTCATTGACTTGAGCAAGGCAATGAGGCCGCGCTTGCGCACCGGTTCGATCACCAGCCGGTCGCCGTCGCGATGCATGATCGCCTCGTTGCCGGGTATTTCGAACTCCACCGGGATGCGGACCGCTTGGTTGCGGCCATTGCGAAAAAGCCTGACACGCCGCTGTGCAGACACCTGAGCCTCCGAAGCATATGCTATAGACATCTGCCTTCGCGTGAGACTTCGCAAGAGCCTGTGTGGCACTGAGATACAGGCAGCGGCGACCTGGATGGTGGGTGGGCGCCGATGCTTCAGAGCACCGACAGCTTGACGACCATGTCGTTGTAGTCGAAGTCGCCGCCGTGGTCGGCGCGCACGTCCTCGAAGGCGAAGACGTTCTCGCCGTAGGTCTGGACATGCACGCGGCCGTCGATGTTGGCCGTGCCGGGCACGAAGATGTCGCCAGTCGGCGTGACCAGCACCGGCGCGTAGAAGCCCTGCTGGCCGCCGACCGACCAGTCCTGGTTGACGTGGAAGGTGCCGTCGCCGTTCTGGACGGCGAAGTTCGGATCCCAGTTCGCCTGGACGGCGGCGCGGAAGGCGTCGGTGTTGCCGTAGGCCACGCCGCCCACACCCAGGATCGTGTCGGTGTCGTGGTCGTAGTCGAAGCGCACGAAATGGATGGTGTTGGCGTTCTTGGCGCTGCCGGCCACCTCGACATGGATGGCTTCGCCCTGGGTCAGGTAGACCACCGGCAGGTTGCTGCTGCGTTGGCCGGAGGCGAGGTAGTCCTGATGGTTGAGGCCGTTGTCGACGGTGACCGAGAACGACAAGCCGGCGCCGGTCACGGTCATCGAACCGTTGCTCTGCGGGGTGATGTGCACGTCGGGCCGGGCGGTGATGGTGCCGTCGCCGTTGAGCAGGGCGAAATGAAGCTGCTGGTCGTCCGGCAGGAACAGCGTCTGGCCGAGCTTGAGCAGGTCGATGCCGCCGTCGCTTTGCATCGAGCCCAGCCTGGCCAGCGTGGCATCGGAGATGGTGACGCTGCCGCCGATCGTGCCGTCGCGTCCCACCAGGGTGCCGTCCGCCGTCGTGGCGTACAGCAGCAGTTGCGCTCCTTGCGTGAGCTGCGTGCCTGCCACCGGATCGAAATGCAGCCAGTTGCCGGCGCCGTCGCGGAGATCGCCATGGGGCGCGAACTGCAGGGCATCGCCTTCCGGAGTCATCTGCAGCGAGAGCTGCTGCAGGTTGACCGCCAGGCTGAGCACGGCACTGACGGGCGCGGGCGCGCTGGTGCCGGTGCCGAAGATCGTGGTGCCGTCTGACAGATACTCCTGCATCGATACCGTGTACGTGCCTTTCCCGAGCTGCTGCGTGTCGGCCGACGTCGTCCATTGACCGTCCAGGTCAGCCGTTGCCTGCACATGGGCGATCGCCGTCGTGCCTTCGTAGATGGTGACCAGCGCGATATGGTTGGCGACGATCTTGTTGGTGTAGGCCGTGGTCCAGACGGGCGTCGAGGTCGAGACGTTGTAATTGGCCGCCGAGTAGTTGTTGGTGCCCGTCCAGCCGAAGGCGAGGGTGCTGCCGACGTCGATGGTGATGTCGGGGGCGGCCGTCTGGCTGCCGGTGGCGTACTGGTTGCCGGTGATGCCGATGCTGTCCTGACCGTCGAACGGCGTGAACGTGGTGCCCGACAGGGTGCCGGCAACCGGCGCCGCCGGCATCGCCGAGAACTGCGAGTTGTAGTCGAAGATCAGCATGCTCACCGGCATCGACACCGCCGGGTTGAGCGCGAGCTTCATTTGGCCGGGTTGACCCGCCACCGGCGCCAACGTTGCGCCGCCATCGGCGGCGAAGTCGGTGGCACCGGTGTTGATCGTGCCGCCGCTGGCGCCCTGCTCGGCGTAGAAATTGAAGACCTTCTGGTCGCCGCCACTGTCGGTGAAGACGAGCTGATACCAGTAGACCTGGTTCGCCGTCGCCGTCGTCGACATCGGCAGGGTGTTGATGATGAACGTGCCCTCGTCGTTGGGGCCGCCCGCCGAGGCGGTCCATGTCCCGCCATTGTTGGTGACGCTGTAGTTCTGCCAGTAGTCGGTCTGGCCGGTGTTGGAGTTGCTGGCAGGCGGCAGCGTCACATAGGTGAACTGGCCATTGCCCTGATAGAGGCCGAGCTGGACGCCGAGGGTGGACTCCGGAAACAGGCCGGCGGTCTGGCCGGAGACGATCAGTTGCGGACCGCTCGTGGAAGCGCTGGCCGTCGTCACCGGAAGGTAGTCGCTCTGGCCACCCGGCAGAGGCAGGTAGATCGAGGTCGCGACCGGCGTGAAATAGGTCGTGGCCGTCTCAGTCGAGCCGTAGACGTAGAGATCTATGTTGGAGACATTCTGGGCGCCGTCGGGCTGTGACAGCGGGATCAGCGGGCCGGTCGTCAGGCCGACCGACAGGTTGTCCGAGAAAGCCGAGCCGTAGATGTTCGAATCGTTGAAGAACTGCTGCGACCAATAGTCGTTGTGCTGGTAGGTCGGGATGGTCCCCACCCGGTTGACGTCGAAGGCGTAGGCCGGCGACCAGTTCAGCGTCGTGTTGAGACCGACATTGCCGCCCCCGAGATTGGTCGCCGACGACGAAGTCGGCATCATCGTGTTCGGCGACTGCGACGTCGTTCCCCAGTAGCCGGCGGTGAAGCCGGTGAAGAACGGCGTGAGGATGTTGCCCCACTGGTTGTTGGCGGACGTGCCGATCACATTGGTCTGCGGCTGGCCGAAGGGCGCGCTGCCCGGCACGTCGTAGGCCTGGGTGAAGGCGCTGTCCTCCCAGATCGTCATCGTGCCCTGGCCGGCCGCGTACAGGTTGGACTGCAGCGTGGCCTCGCCCATCACGATGTAGCCCTGGGTCTGGCTGTCCGCGTTGGGGCTGAACACGAAATACGTGCCGGCAGCGCCCCACGCGCCGCTTGCCAGAGTCTGCGTCGAGACCGCGTAGGAATAGTACTGGGAGTTGTGCCAGACGCCGTTGGCGTCGGGCTCGCCGTTGGTGGTGCCGGACAGCGTGATGTTCGGAAGCGCCGCGACCGCCGCCAGATAGGAGCTCCAGTCGCTGGTCGGATAGGCGCTGGGGCCGAACGTGCTGTTGGACGGCGAGTTGACCATCGAGGTCACGCTGTCCAGGGGACTGTAAGGTGTCCCGCCGGACGTCGGATAGGTAAGCACGGCCGACGGGTTGTTCGTGCTCAAGGTGTTCGTCAGCGACTGCGCCGTGATACCCAGGCCGCGCGACTGGCTGGTGCCGTCGTCGTACTCGACGTTCACTGCCATGTTCCAGGCAAAGCCCGGTATGGCGGTGAGATCGCCGAGGTCCGAGGAGCTGTTCTGCAGCGTCACCTCGAACGAGGCATAGCCGTAGTTCCAGTCCTGGGCGTTGGGCAGGATCTGGCCGACGTTGCTGCCGATCCCCGACGACAGGGTGAGGTCGGTGTGGCTGTTCGGATCCTCGCTCTGCACGATGAGGTAGACCGAGCTGGAGATCACCGAGCCCAGCGCAGAGTCGGTCAGGGCGATCGTGACTTCGTAGTCGTTGTTGGTGCTGTTGAAGGTGACGTTGCTGGAGATCGAGCCGTCCAGGACCAGCGGCGTCCAGTTGTTCGTGGCGCCCGGCGCCAGAAGCGACGAGACGGGTACGTCCGACGGCGGCGTCTCGTTCCACAGATAGGCCCAGCTTCCGTTCTGGGTGCCGGTCCCGCCCGTTCCGGTCGACGACCCGGTCACCTCCAGCAGGAAAGCGGAGGAGAGATGAAGTGTCAGGTTGGTCGTCATCGGGGTTCCGTCGGCTCAGTATCGCTGTGGGGCGGACAATGTCACACAGTGGGTATCTTGGTGGGTTTGTAGCGTCTCGGCGAACCCCACCGCCGCGACGTCTCGATGAATCTGCCCGTTTTCTCGCTCAATGTGCAAGGCCGAAAAAATTCAGGTCACTTGACCTTCGGCGTCACTTCTTCACCGAAGATCTGCATCTGATCGATCAATTCCTGCACGGAGTTGGCGGCGAAGTAGAGGCCGAGCAGGTGCGTGACGCCCGCTTCGCGGAAGGCGTTGGCCTTGTCGACGATTTCGGCCGGCGTGCCGATCAGGTTGATGTCCTCGTGCGCGGCCGTGCCCTGGCCCTTCAGCGTCGACTTGGCGAGCGAGATCAGGTGCTTGTTCATCTGGCTCTTGCGGAAGCTCTCGACGGCGGCCTGGCGGGTCTTGCCGATATGCACGATGAACTGCGGGCAGACCTCGATGGTCTTCGGATCGCGGCCGGCCTTCTCGGCCTCCTCGTGCAGGGTCTTCACGCCGGCGCGCAGGCGGTCGACATGCATGCCGGCCGGCAGCCAGCCGTCGGCCCATTTGACGGTGCGCGTGATGTTGTTGGGGTTGTTGCCGCCGACATAGATCGGGATGTGCTTCTGCAGCGGCTTGGGATAGAGCTCGACGTTGCGGAACTTGTAGTATTTGCCGTCGAAGCTCGCGACGCGCTCCTTGAACAGGAGGTTCAGCGCCTGCAGGCCCTCGTCGACGATGTCGCCGCGGTCCATCTTGGCGTCGGGCTGCAGCGCCTTGAACTCCTCGCGATAGGCGCCGATGCCGACGCCGACTTCCAGCCGGCCCTTGCCGAAATGGTCGAGCGTGGCGATCTGCTTGGCCGTCACCACGATGTCGTGGCGCATCGGCAGCACCAGCACGCCGGTGCCGACCTTGATGGTCTTGGTCTCCGACAGCACGAAGGCGTAGGTGATCAGGGGCTCCCAGAAGCGCGGCGGCACCGGAAACTCGGCGCGCACGTAGTTCTGGGTCGTCATGTGGTCGTTGCCCCACACCGAATCGTAGCCGAATTGCTCAGCGGCCTGGGCGATCCTGATGACGTTCTCGGGATCGGAGAAGGGGATGGGATAGGTCAAGCCTTCCATCCCGGTCGGCAGGCCGGCACTCACGCGCATGTCTTGTCTCCCTCTTATTCGGCCGCGATGGCGCGCAGCTTCGCGGTCTCCGCCTCGTCGACCGTGCCGTCGTCGTTGACGGCGACGCCATAGTCGCGGCGCGCCGCTTCGTCCGAGATGAAGCCCTGGCGCACGTCCTCGGCCACGGCAGCGGCCGGCCGCCTGCGCGGATTGCCGAGCCCGCCGCCGCCCGGCATGGCGATGATCACGCGATCCTTCGACGGCACGGTCTGCAGGCCCTTGCCGCGCAGCACCTTGCCGGACGACAGCGTCAGTGAGCCCGCGGTGCCGTTCAGGCCGCCTTCGCGGCCGCGCGGCGGATGGTCGATGCGGTCGTAGTAGGCGCTGAGCGCGAACGGCGCCGTGTCGAGCGTGCCGACCTCCATGATCTGGCCCAACCCGCCACGGAACTCGCCGGCGCCGCCGGAATCCTGGCGGTACTCCTTGCGCCACACGACGATGGGCGACACCGCCTCGTTGACCTCGATCGGCACGTTCTTGACGCCGCTCGGGAAGGCGGTGGCCGACAGCCCGTCGGCGCCCGGCCGCGCGCCGGTGCCGCCGGCATGGAAGCTCATGACGCTGAACGGCTTGGCGTGAACGGTCTCGGACGGATCGTCGCCGGTCGAGCCCGGCCCGCCCAGCGCGAACAGGTTCCACAGGCACGACGTGCCCTCGGCCGGCACGTTGCCGCCCAGCGCCTGGTGCAGGCAGCCGAACATCACGTCGGGCAGCATCTGGCCGGTGACGTGGCGCGCCGCCACGGGCGCCGGCTTCTGGGCGTTGAGGATCGAATCGACCGGCGCGGTGACGCGGATCACCGACAGCGAGCCCTCGTTGTTGGGCACCTTGGGCGCCACGATGCACTTCACGCCGAACGAGGCGTAGGCCTCGGTATAGCAGACCGGCACGTTGATGCCGTAGGCCGACACGCCGGAAGTGCCGGCGAAGTCGACGTCGATGCCGGTCTCGCCGATCTTCATGGTGGCTATAAGGTCGATCGGCTTGTCGTAGCCGTCGACGCGCATGGCGTAATTGTAGGTGCCAGGCTTGATCTTGCGGATCGCCTCCAGCGAGGCCTGCCTGGATTTCTTCAGGATGTGGCTGCCCAGGCGGTCGAGATCGTCGATGGCGAACTCGTCCATCATCTCGATCAGGCGGCGGCAGCCGATCTCGTTGCAGGTCGCCAGCGAGTAGAGGTCGCCCACCACCTGGATCGGCTCGCGCACGTTGGCGCTCACGATCTCGACCAGGGTCTCGTCAACCTTGCCCTCGCGGGCAAAGCGCATCAGCGGGATGTAGAGGCCTTCCTCGTAGACCTGGCGGGCGTCGGTGGTCATGCCGCGGCCGCCGATGTCGACGACGTGGCAGGTGCTCGCAAACATCGCCACCATCTTGCCGCGCCGGAACGTCGGCGTGACAAAGGTGAAGTCGTGCAGATGGCCGGTGCCCTTCCACGGGTCGTTGGTCAGGAAGATGTCGCCTTCCTTCATGGTATGGGCCGGGAACCTCGCCAGAAAGTGGCGCACGGCGCGGGCCATCGAATTGATGTGGCCCGGCGTGCCGGTCACCGCCTGGGCCAGCATGGCACCCTCGAGGTCGAACACGCCGGCCGACAGGTCACCGGCTTCGCGCGTCGACGTCGAGAAGCCGGTGCGGATCAGCGCCAGTGCCTGCTCCTCGACGACCGCGATGAGCCGGTCCCACATCAACTGAAGACGGATGGGCGAAAGGGGATCGTTGAAGCTCATGGCTGCACCTTCTCCATCAGGATGGCGCCGATCGGATTGATCCTCGCGGCGAAGCTTTTGGGAACAATGGTGGTCGTCTCGTCCTCGGCGATCACCGCCGGGCCGGGCACGAAGCTGCCGATCGAAAGATCGGCGCGATGATAGACTTGGACAGCCTTCATGTCCTGGTCGGCCGGATCGTAGACGGCGCGGCTCGAGCGCGCCGACGCGGGCTTGTCGGCGGGCTGCGGCGGCGCCTTCGGCTGCTCCGGCTGCTCGGCGGCAAGCCTGAGAGTCCAGTTCATGATCTCGACATCGAGGCCCGGGATCGTTCGGCCGAAGGTCGCGGCGTAGCCTTCCTCGTAGAGCTTCACCAGCGTCCCGCGCGAGGCGGCGTCGAATGGGCCGGGCGGCAGGCTGACCGTGATCTCGTGGCCCTGGCCGCGATAGCGCATGTCGGCGGTGCGCGTCTCGACCAGCTTCGCGTCGGGCGCGCCGGCCTTGACCACGGCCTCGGCCTCGGCGCGCATCTCGGCGAACAGCCTGTCGACGTAGGCTGGATCGAAGCGATCGTCGAGCTGGACGTAGCGGCTGCGCACGACCTCGTAGGCGACCGGCGCCATCAGGAAGCCGACGGCCGAGCCGACGCCCGCGCCGCTCGGCACCATGACGCGGCGGATGCCGAGCTTCTCGGCCAGCCGTGCGGCATGGATGGGGGCGGCGCCGCCGAAGGCGATCATGGTGCGGTCCTGCAATTCCTTGCCGCGCTCGACGGCGTGGACGCGCGCGGCGTTGGCCATGTTCTCCTCGACGATCTCGCTCACCCCGAAGGCCGCGTCGATGCGCTTCAGGCCAAGCGGCGTGCCGACCGACTTGTCGACGGCGACACCCGCCTTGTCGGGCAAAAGCTTGATCGAGCCGCCGGCGAAGTAGCCGGGATCGATGCGGCCCAGGACCACGTCGGCATCGGTCACGGTGGGCTCAGCACCGCCGCGGCCGTAGCTCGCGGGACCGGGCTCGGCGCCAGCGCTCTCGGGACCGACATTGACGCGCGACAGGGAATCGACGGAGGCGATCGAACCGCCGCCGGCGCCGATCTCGACCATCTCGATGACGGGGATGCGCAGCGGCAGGCCGCTGCCCTTGAGGAAGCGGTATTGGCGCGCCACCTCGAAGGAGCGCGAATGCTGCGGCTCGCCGTGATCGATCAGGCAGATCTTGGCGGTCGTGCCGCCCATGTCGAACGACAGGACCTTGTCGAGGCCGCATTGGCGCGCCAGCGCCGCCGCCAGGATGGCGCCGCCCGCCGGGCCCGACTCGACGAGCCGGATCGGGAACTTGCGCGCGGTCTCGAGGGCGGCGAGACCGCCACCCGAGGTGATAAGGAACAGGGGACAACCCACGCCCTTCTTGCGCAGCGCCTCGTCGAGGCGGCCGAGGTAACGGTCCATCACCGGCTGGACGTAGGCGTTGGCGACGGCGGTCGACCAACGCTCGTATTCGCGGATCTCGGGCGACACTTCGCTGGAGAGCGTGATCGACACGCCGGGCAGCAGCTCGCTCAGGATATCGCCCGTGCGCCGCTCGTGCTTGCCGTCGAGATAGGCGTGCATGTAGCCGATGGCGATCGCCTCGATGGCCTGGGCTTTCAGCTTGGGCGCCAGTGCGCGCACCGCCGCCTCGTCGAGCGGGATCAGCACGTTGCCGCGGCCGTCCATGCGTTCCGGCACGCCGAAGCGCCATTCGCGCGGCACCAGCGGCGGCGGCTTCCGCATAAAAATGTCGTACTGCTCGAAGCGGTGCTCGAAGGCGATCTCGATGGAATCGCGGAAGCCTTCGGTGACGATCAGCGCCGTCTTGGCGCCTTTGCGCTCGATGATGGCGTTGGTGGCGAGCGTCGTGCCGTGGATGATCAGGCTGAGGTCCGAGGGCTTCAGACCCGAAAGCTTCAGGATCTCCTCGACGCCGGTCAGCACGCCTTCCTCGGGCGCGCGCGGCGTGGTCAGCACCTTCACGCTCTCGCGCTTGCCATCCCATTCCAGCGCCAGGTCGGTGAAGGTCCCGCCGATATCGACTGCCAGTCGTGCCTTATCCTTGGCTTTTTCCATGTGTCCTATGCCGCTGTCTGATGAATGTTGCCGCCGAGATAGGCCTGGCGGATGCGCGGATCGGTGCGTACCTCTTCCGCCGGGCCTTCCATGAAAAGCCGGCCCTGTTCCATGACCAGGGCGCGGTCTGAGATCAAAAGGGCGCCGCGCACGTTCTGCTCGACCACCAGCACGGTGACGCCGCTCGCGGCGATGCGTTGCACGGTGGTGAAGACGTCGCCTTGCATCTTGGGCGACAGGCCGAGCGAAGGCTCGTCGAGCAGCAGCAGCGTCGGCTCGACCAAGAGCACCATGGCCATTTCCAGGATCTGCTGCTCGCCGCCCGACAGGTTGCCGGCGTCGGTGCGCCATTTCTGCTGCAGCATGGGGAACGAGCCGGTGACGCGGTCGATGGCGGAGTCGTGCACCGCCTTGGGCAGGGTGTAGCAGCCCATCTTGAGGTTCTCCGCCACCGACATCGCCGGAAAATTGCAACGGCCCTGCGGCACGAAGCCGACGCCGCGCCTGAGCCGCTCCCACGGCGGCAGGCGCTCGATGGTCTCGCCCTTGAACACGATCTGGCCGGAGAAGAAGCGGTTGGTGCCATAGATGGCGCGCAGCAAGGTCGACTTGCCGGCGCCATTGCCGCCGATCAACGTCGTGATCGTGCCGGCCTGCAGGCGGGCGGAGAAGTCGCGCACAATCTGGACGTCGCCGTAGCCTGCTGTGACCGAGACCAGCTCGAGTGCCGGGTTCATGCCGCCCCCCGCATCTCGGCCTCGGCCATCTCCGGCGTCATGCCGAGATAGGCTTCTAGCACGCGTGAATCGGTGTGGATCTCGGCGGCCGTGCCCTCGGCCAGCTTCTTGCCCTGGTCGAGCACGATCACGCGGTGGCAGAGGTTGGTGATGAACTCGACATTGTGCTCGACGATCAGGAAGGTCTCGCCGGCGCGGTTGAGGTCCGCCAACGCCACCTCGATCTCGCGGATGCGGGTCGGGTTGACGCCGGCCACCGGCTCGTCGAGCACCACGATCTTGGGATGCGGCATCAGCGCGGCGGCGAGCGCCACCAGCTTCTTCTGGCCGTACGACAGGATGCCGGTCTCGATCTCCCAGTAGCGTTTCAGCCCGATCAGCTCGACCAGCTCGCGCGCCCGCACCTCCGCCTTGTCGATGGCCTGGCGATAGCGCCGGGTGCGTAAAAACTCGTCGATCCAGGTGGCGGGATCGAACTGCTGGGCCGCAATCGCGAGATTATCGCGCAGGCTCAGCCGCTCGTAGATGCGCACGGTCTGGAAGGTGCGCATCAGGCCGGCGCGGGCGATGTGATGGGCGGGCTGGCCGGTGATGTCGGCGCCCGCCAGCACGACCTTGCCGCTGTCGAGCTTCTGGAAGCCCGAGATGCAGTCGATGGCCGTGCTCTTGCCCGAGCCGTTGGGGCCGATCAGGCCGGTGATGCTGCCGGCCTCGACGGCGAGCGAGACGCCATCCAGCGCATGCACGCCGGCATACGACTTGCGCAGGTCGGTGACTTCCAGGATGGCGCTCATCTGAGCTGCTCGCGCATGCGGGCGAGCTGGCGCTCGCGCAGCCAGCCCGCCACGCCCGACGGCATGACGAACATGGCGACCACCAGGATCACGCCGTAGATGATCATGCGGAAGTCGGCGGAGAAGCGCAGCACCTCGGGCAATGCCGAGAGGGCGATGCCGGCCGCGATCACGCCCCAGAAGCTGCCGGCGCCGCCGATGATCACGATGATCAGGAAGGTCTGCATGTAATAGAAGTCGAGGAACAGCGGGTCGATGATGCCGAGATGGAAGGTGAAGACGCCGCCCGCCGCGCCGGTGACGGCCGCACTGATGGCGAAGGCCGAAAGCTTGTAGGGCATGGGCGCGATGCCTTGTGCGCGCACCAGCGGTTCGTTCTGCTTGATGGCGACCAGGGTGCGGCCGATGCGCGAGCTGCAGAGCGCGTAGAGGAAGCCCAGCATCGCCATCGAGAAGGCCCAGGCCACCCAGTAGTACTGGCCGGTCGTGCCGAAGTGGTAGCCGAAGGCTGACGGCTTGGGCAGGTTGGGGATGCCGAGCGGGCCGCGCGTCAGATCGACCCAGTCGCGCGCGATCAGCGTGACCAGCAGTGCGAAGGTGAGGGTCATGATCACGAAGGCGTGGCGGTTGGTGCGCAATGTCGGATAGCCGATCGCCAGGGCGACGACGGCGTTCAGGAGCGCCGCCCATACAACGCCCCACCAGAAATTGCCGCCGAAGGTGACGACGGTGAGCGCCGTCACGTAGCCGCCGATGCCCCAGAAGCCGAGCTGGGCGAAGGAGAGCAGGCCGGTGAAGCCGTAGATCAGGTTCAGCGCCGCCGCTGCGACGGTGAAAATCAGCGCCGAGATGCCGACGCCGATGATGTAGTTCGACGACGTCATGAGCGGCAGCGCGGCGACGGCGAGCGCCGCGATGAGGGCGATCGCAAGCTTCATCCGACCCGCATGCCCCCGCGCTTGAACAGGCCGTCGGGCCGCACGAACAGCACGACGATCATGATCACGAAGACGGCGGCCTCCTGCCAGATGATCTCGTAGAAGCCGCCGATCCAGCTTTCGATCAGGCCAAGCGCGACCGCCGCCACGATGGCGCCCGGGATGTTGCCCAGCCCGCCGATGATCACCAGGGCGAACGCCTTGAAGATCAGGAACTGGCCCATGTAGGGCGTGACGAGCTGGATGGGTGAGATGGCGGCCCCCGCGAGCCCGCACAGGCCGGCCGCCAGGACCACGGCGTTGCGCGCCACGACGCGTGGCCGGATGCCCACCATGAGGGCGGCCTCACGGTTCTGGGCGATGGCGCGCATGGCGCGGCCGAACTGGGTATGGCGCAGCACGACGTAGAGGCCGCTAAAGGCGGCGGCCGCCGCGGCCGCGCCGATGATGCGTGTCCAGGTGATGCGGATCGAGCCGATCGACACGCCTTCGAAGCCGTACTGCGTGTCGACCATGCGCGGCGTTGCCGTGAACAGGTACTGCATCACATGGATGATGATGATCGAGAGGCCCAGCGTGATCAGGATGCTGCGCTCGAACTCGTCGGGTTTGAGCCGCACCAGCAGTACTTCGTAGATCACCAGGCCGACCAGCATGATTGCCAGGATCGCCACGGCGAGCGAGGGCCAATAGAGCAGGCCCATCACCGGCAGTGCGAAGGTCATGGCGAAGGCACCCAGCATCAGGAGCTCGCCATGCGCGAAGTTGATGATCTCCATGACGCCGAAGATCAGCGACAGGCCGACGGCGATCAGGGCGTAGATCAGTCCGAGCGTGATGCCATTCAATGTGAGCTGCAGAAGATAGACGGCGTCGACGGTCATAATGCTCGCGGCGTTGCAAATCCCGGACCAGCCAACGCGGATGCAACCGTGGGCCGATGTGCGTTGACAGATAATCAAGAATCCTGCGAACGTGCAACTATCGCAACGATGTACCGATATTCGGAACAACGGGCTGGCGCCCGCCGCACGATCTCCGGTCCGCGCCCGGCGCGTTCGGGCTCGCAGTCGCTCGAGCGCGGCCTCGACATCCTGGAGATGATAGAGGCCGAGAACGGCGACATCGGCGTGCGCGAGCTGGCGCGGCGACTGGAGCTCAGCCCGACCATCGTGCAGCGTCTGGTGACCTCGCTTGCGATGCGTGGGTACATCGAGAAGAACACGGAGACGTCGCGCTATCGCCTGGGCCATCGCTCGATGATCCTGGGGGCGAGCGGCGAGCGCGGCGTCGACTATGCCGCAACGGCCCGGCGCGAGCTCGACCGGCTGGCGCGCGAGCATCATCTCAACGGCTTCGTCGCGGTGCTGCGCGGTGGGCGCGCCATCTACCTGCTGGCGGTGCAGGCCGACGGGCCGGTGGCGATCCGGGTGAGCCTGGGCAGCGAGATGCCACTGCACAGCACCGCCGCCGGCAAGGTGCTGCTGGCCTCGCTCGACGACGCTGACGCGCGCAAGCTTGTGGGCCATCGCAAGCTCGCGGCCATCACGCCGCATACCATCACCGACCCGGCGGCCCTGCTCGCCTCGCTGCCCAAGGTGCGGCGGCAGGGCTATGCGACGGTGGTCGAGGAGAACATTCCGGGCGTGCTGTCGGTCGGTGCGCCGATCACCGATCGCGGCGGCACCGTCGTCGCCGCGCTGAGCACGGCCTTTCCCAAGTATCTGGACGGCGACATGACATTGCAGCGCGTCGTGCCCCTGGTGACGGCGGCGGCGCTGCGCGTGTCGCGCACGCTGGGCGCGGGAGAGCTTGGCACGGCGCCTGCTATGCGTTTGACTGCAATCGGGGAGCGTAACGGAGGGAAGCGATGAGGGTGAAGTTTCTAGCGGCGGCCTTGGCTGCCGGCATTTGGGGCGTCGGCTCGGCGGGAGCCCAGCCGATCGTGATCGGCGTGTCGACGCCGCAGACCGGCGTCGCCGCGGTGGCGTCGGAATGGGAAATGTGGGGCGTCAATCTCGCGGTCGAGGAGATCAACGCCGCCGGCGGCCTTTTGGGCGGCCGCAAGCTCGAGCTGATGGTGCTCGACAACAAGTGCAATCCCTCGGAGGCGGTCAACGTCGCCAACAAGCTGGTCGAGGCCAAGGTTGTGGCGATCGAGGGCGCGCATTGCAGCTCGGCCCATCTCGCCAGCATGAAGATCGTGGCCGACGCCAAGATCCCGATGGTGACCGGCATCGCCTCCAACCCGCAGATCACCGCACTGGCCGGTCCGGGGCGCAACGAATACTCGTTCCGTATCAGCCCGTCGGACCAGGCCATGATGGAGGCGCTGGGCATCCATCTCGGCAACAAGAAGGCGTTCAAGACCGTGGCCATCGTCGGCGAGGACACCGACTTCGGCCGCGGCGGCGCCGACGCCTTCAAGGCGGTGGCCGACAAGGCGGGCGTCACCGTGGTGTCGACCGACTTCCATCCGCAGAACGCGCCGGACTTCACCAGCATCCTGACGCGCCTGCAGGAGCGGCGGCCCGACGCCATCGCCACCTTCCAGGTCGGCGGCGATTCCATCAACTTCCTGCGCCAGGCCATGCAGCTCGGCGTGCGCATCCCGTACACCGGCCGCATCGAGCTGGGCGGACGCAACACGCCGATCATCGAAGCCGGCGGCATGGAGAAGTCGATCAGCGCCTGGACCTACAACGCCACCATCGATTCGCCGTCCAACAAGGCCTTCGTCGAGAAGATCAAGGCAAAGTACAAGTCCGAGCCCTACCTGCAGACCTGGGGCGGCTACGACGCCATCCGCATCATCGCCCAGGCGATCAAGGACTGTAACTGCACCGACGGCGAGAAGATCAAGGACGCCATCAAGAAGATGACCTTCGTCAACGTCATGGGCAAAACCGTAACCTTCGACGACCACAATTCCGCGGGACGCTTCGTCGTCCTGCAAACGGTGCTGGACAAGAAAGTCGGCGTGGCCGACATCGTTGAGGTGAAATAACCCGGGGGTCCGACCCCCGGACACCGGGGGGACGGACGGCATATGCAGATCGGTGTCATTGGCCTCGGACGGATGGGCGGCAACATCGTGCGGCGTCTCGCGCGCGCAGGCCATGCTTGCGTGGTCTACGACGCCGACCCCGCCCCCGGCGCGGCGCTGGCCAAGGAGGGCGCGACCGCGGCCGGGTCCGTGTCCGCCCTGGTCGAGGCCCTGCAGGCGCCGCGCACCGTGTGGGTGATGCTGCCCGCCGGCAAGATCACCGAGCAGACGATTGCTCAGCTCGCCGGTCTGATGAAGTCAGGCGACGTCATCATCGACGGCGGCAACACCAACTTCAAAGACGACGTTCGCCGCGCCCGTGAGCTGGCACCCAAGGGCATAAAATATCTCGACGTCGGCACGTCGGGCGGCGTGTGGGGCCTGCAGCGCGGCTACTGCCTGATGATCGGCGGCGATGCCGACGTGGTGAAGCGGCTCGATCCGATCTTCTCTGCGCTGGCGCCGGGGGTGGGCACGATCGAGCGCACCAAGGAGCGCGAAGGGGAGAAGAAGCTCGATCCGCGCGCCGAGCAGGGTTACCTGCATGCCGGTCCGGTCGGCGCCGGACACTTCGTGAAAATGATCCATAACGGCATCGAGTACGGCATGATGCAGGCCTTCGCCGAAGGCTTCGACATCATGCGCCATCGTGCGTCGGAGAAGCTGCCGGCGGACGAGCGCTACGACCTGAACCTCGCCGACGTCGCCGAAGTGTGGCGGCGGGGCAGCGTTGTGACGTCCTGGCTGCTCGACCTCACCGCCAGTGCGCTGGCCAAGGACGGCCACCTGGAAGGCTTCTCCGGCCATGTCGAGGACAGCGGCGAAGGACGCTGGACGATCGAGGCCGCCATCGAGGAAGCTGTGCCGGCCGACGTGCTGGCGGCCTCGCTGTTCGTGCGGTTCCGCTCGCGCCAGCAGCACACCTTCGCTGAGAAGGTGCTGTCGGCCATGCGATTGGGTTTTGGTGGCCACGTCGAGGCGCCGAAGAAATAGACACAAGTGGAGGACGGACGATGCGCGTTGGTGCTTTCTATTTCCCGACCGACTACGGCATCGATATCGCGGAACTGGCGCGCGCGCTGGAAGACCGCGGCTTCGATTCGCTTTATGTGCCCGAGCACACCCACATCCCGGCCAGCCGCAAGTCGCCCTTCCCGGGCGGAGGCGAACTGCCCAAGCGCTATTCGCACACCCACGATCCGTTCGTGGTGCTCGCCTTCGCCGCGGCGGCGACCAAGAACCTCACCATCGGCACCGGCATCCTGCTGGTGCCGCAGCACGAGCCGATCGTGACGGCCAAGGCCATCGCCTCGCTCGACCAGCTTTCCGGCGGCCGCTTCGTCTTCGGCATCGGCGGCGGCTGGAACGTCGAGGAGATGGAGAACCACGGCGCGCGCTACGAGACGCGCTTCAAGCAGATGCGCGAGCATGTGCTGGCGATGAAGGAGCTGTGGACCAAGGACGAGGCCTCGTTCGACGGCGAGTTCGTGAAGTTCGATCGCGTCTGGTCGTGGCCCAAGCCCGCTCAGCGGCCCAATCCGCCGATCATCCTGGGCGGCGAGAGCGATCACACGCTGCGCCGCATCGTCGAGTATTGCGACGGCTGGCTGCCGCGCACGCGCGCCGGCTTCGATGCCGCAGCGTCGGTCGATCGACTCCGCCGCATGGCCGAGTCCAAGAAGCGCGATCCCAAGACGCTCAGCATCACCGTTTTCGGCGCACCCAACGATGCCAAGGCGCTGGAGGGCTACGAGAAGGCCGGCATCCAGAGCGCGCTGCTCGCCATTCCCGACAAGAGCCGCGACGAGATCCTGAGCTATCTCGACACGGTCGCGCCGCTCGCCAAGGTGGCGCTCGCGGCATGAGCGTCGCCATCGGCCTCGGCCTGATGGAGTTCCCCTTCGCCGGGGCGAGCGACTATTGGCGCTGGGTCGATCTCTGCGAAGCGGGCGGTGTCGATTCGCTGTGGCAGACCGACCGGCTGGTGAGCCGCCAGCCGATCCTGGAATGCATGGCGGTGATGGCGGCGCTGGCCGGCCGCACGCGCCGCCTGCGCTTCGGCATGAACGTCGTGTCGCTCGCGCTGCGCGATCCGGTGCTGCTGGCCAAGCAGTGCGCCACCATCGACGTGCTGTCCGAAGGCCGGCTGCTGCCGGCCTTTGGCATCGGCAGCCCGTTGGGGCCCGAATGGGACGCGCTCAACATCGACACCAGGACGCGCGGCCGGCGCACCGATGAGGCGCTGGAGATCATCGCGCGACTGTGGCGCGAGGACAGCGTCGACTTCGAAGGCAAACACTGGCGCCTGAAGGCGGCCTCGATCTCGCCCAAGCCGGTGCAGCCCGACCTGCCGATGTGGATCGGCGGCTCGTCGGAGGCGGCGATCCGGCGCACCGCGCGCTACGGCACCGGCTGGCAGTCCGGCGCCGAGCAGCCGGACGCGGTCGGCAAGGTCGTCGCCGCGATCAAGAAGGCAGCCGCCGAAGCGGGCCGCACGATCGACGAGGATCACTACGGAGCGGCCTTCCCGTTCTACTTCGGCAGTCCGGGCGACGGCGTCCTGTCGGCCGCCATGGCCGCCTACCAGAAGAGGACGGGCCGCGATCCGTCGGGCTACTTCGCGATCGGTGACGAGAAGGTGATCCTCGACCGGGTCGCCGAGTATGTCGCCGTCGGCGTCGAGAAGTTCATCCTGCGCCCCGTGGGGCAGAACGGCGAGGAGATCGTCGCCCAGACCAGGAAGCTCATCGAAAAGGTGCTGCCGCAGGTCGACGCGCGGTGGCCCAAGAAGGCGAAAGCAGCGTAGGAGGAGAAACCATGCATATCGGCGCGGCGATGTTCTTTACCGACTATTCCATGACGCCGGCGGAGCTCGCGACGGCCCTGGAGGAACGCGGCTTCGAATCGGTGTGGGCGCCCGAGCACTCGCACATCCCGCTGACGCGCAAATCCGAGTGGCCAGGCGGCGGCGAACTGCCCAAGAAGTACTACGACGCCATGGATCCCTTCGTGACGCTCACGGCGGCCGCCGCGGTCACCAAGAAGCTGAAGGTCGGCACCGGCGTCTGCCTGGTCAATCAGCGCGATCCCATCCAGACCGCCAAGGCGGTGGCCTCGATCGACCAGCTTTCCGGCGGGCGCTTCCTGTTCGGCGTCGGCAACGGCTGGAACCAGGACGAGATGGAGAACCACGGCACCAACTTCGAGAGCCGCCACAAGCTGGTGCGCGAGCGCATCGAGGCCATGAAGGTGATCTGGACCAAGTCCAAGGCCGAGTATCACGGCGAGATGGTGACGTTCGATCCCATGATGGCCTGGCCCAAGCCGGTGCAGAAGCCGCATCCGCCGGTGCTGGTCGGCGGTGCCTTCCCCTACGGCGCGCGCCGCGCCGTGCGCTACGGCGACGGCTGGATGCCGTTGCGGCGGCGCAAGGCCTACGGCGAGGTGCGCGACCTGATCCCGAAGTTCCAGGCGATGGCCAAGGAGGCCAACCGCGACCTCGCTTCGCTGCCGATCTCGATCTGGGAATCGAAGGAGGACGAGAGTGAGCTGAAGCGCGACCAGGACGCGGGCGTCGTGCGCGTCATCGTCAGCCTCGACTCGGCCAAGTCCGACGTGATCCTGCCCCAGCTCGACCGCTGGGCGAAGCTCGCGGCGAAGGTGGCTCAGTTTACTCTTCCGGACCGCCGGCATCTTGCCGGCTCATGATCATGATGCCGGCTGGAAGCCGGCGGTCCGGAAGACGATGACACCCCCAGCCTAGACCAATGCCAGCACGCCCCGCTTGAACTTCTGCATCTCGGCCAGCATCGCATCGACGGTGCTGCCGCCGAAGCCGAAGTCGAGGCAGCCGACGCCTATCTCCTTGAGTGCCTTGATGTCGCCCGCGAGCTCGGCGGGCTTGCCCGAGAACAGCCGGCACTCGCCGTCGCCGGCCGTGGCCGGCGCGCTCTCGCCGAATTGGGTGACACGCAAGGTGACACCGACGGCGTCGGCCTTGCGGCCGGCCTCCTCGGTCATCTTGCGCAGGCGCGCGACCTGCGTCTTGAAGCGCTTCAGGCTGTCGAGCGGATTGGCCGGGTTGGTGCCGATCGGATACCAGGCATCGCCCAGCTGAGCGGTGCGGCGCAGGGCCGGCCCGCTCTCGCCGCCGACCCAGATCGGCGGATGCGGCTTCTGCACCGGCTTGGGGTCCATCAGGATGTTGTCGAAGCGCACGTGCTTGCCCGCGAACTTAGGTCTGGGCTTGGTCCAGAGCTCGATGAAAGCCTTGATGTACTCGTCGGTGACCTTGCCGCGCTCCGCAAAATCGGGCGCCTGGATCGCCTCGAACTCCTCCTTCATCCAGCCCGCGCCGATGCCCAGCACCAGGCGACCACCCGACAGCACGTCCATGGTCGACAGCATCTTGGCGGTCAGTACCGCGGGGCGATGCGGCACCACCATCACCGACGAGACCAGGCGCAACTTCCTGGTCTTCGCCGCCACGAACGCCATCTCGATCAGCTGCTCGTGTCGTTCGACGCGGGAGCCCGCGGGGAATTCACCGGTGTTGCTGTAGGGGTATTTGGCCTCGATGTCGGTCGGGATCACGACATGGTCGCTGAAGGTGGCGTAGTCGAAGCCCATGGCCTCGCCCTCGACCACGAGCTTTACCAGTTGGTCGGTCGCCGACATTGGCCCGGCGGTCGGCGCGTTGAAGCCGAACTGCATAGCTGATCTCCCTTTGGCTGCCCGTCTTGCGTGCCATACTACACGATGCGGGCGATCCGGATTGCCGCTATCGTCCCGCCCACTGGCGTAAAATTAGAGGGTTGGCCATGTCCGAACTTTCCGAGCTGATGGCGGACGCCGCGCGGCTGCGCGACGGCGGCCATGGCCGGCTGATCTCCTACTCGCGCAAGGTCTTCATTCCGTTGACCAAGCTCTGCCGCGACGTCTGCCACTACTGCACCTTCGCCGAGACGCCGCACGCCAGCCGCCCGGCCTATCTCTCGCCTGACGAGGTCTTGGCGATCGCCCGCGCCGGCAAGACTGCCGGCTGCACCGAGGCGCTGTTCACCCTGGGCGACAAGCCCGAGCTGCGCTATCGCGCGGCGCGCGAGGCGCTGGTTGAGCTCGGATACGAATCGACGATCGCCTACCTCGCCGCGATGTGCGCCCTGGTGCTGCGCGAGACGGGCCTGCTGCCGCACGCCAACCCCGGCGTCATGACGCGCGAGGAGATCGCGGCCCTTCGCGAGGTCACCGCGAGCCAGGGCATCATGCTGGAATCGACCAGCGAGCGTTTGTGCGAGAAGGGTGGCGTGCATTTCGGCTCGCCCGACAAGCATCCGGCCGTGCGGCTCGAGACCATCCGGCTCGCCGGCGAGCTTAGAGTGCCGTTCACCACCGGCATCTTGATCGGCATTGGCGAAACGCGCGAAGAGCGGCTCGACGCGTTGCGCGCCATCGGTGACCTGCACAGCAAGTACGGCCACATCCAGGAAGTGATCGTCCAGAACTTCCGCGCCAAGTCCGACACCAAGCTCGCCGACGCCGACGAGCCCGATCTCGATGAGCTCTGTTGGACCATCGCCCAGGCGCGACTGATCCTGGGCGCGGAGATGAACATCCAGGCGCCGCCGAATCTTTCACCCGGCGTCTATCAAAGGCTGGTCGGCGCGGGCCTCAACGACTGGGGCGGCGTCTCGCCGGTGACGCCCGATCATGTGAACCCAGAAGCGCCGTGGCCCGCCGTCGACGAGCTGGCGCGCAAGAGCGCCGAGATGGGCAAGGTTTTAGTCAATCGCCTCGCCGTCTATCCGGCCTACGTCCGCGCGCCGCAGACCTGGCTGGCACCCGAGGTGGCCACGCAGGTGCGCCGCATGAGCGACGCCGAGGGCCTGGCGCGCGAGGATGACTGGGCGCCCGGCAACACCGAGCCGCCGCCGGCGCCGCAGGTCCTGCTGCGCGAGGTCGATCCGGAGATCGTGCGCATCGTCGATCGCGCGACCGGCGGCAAGCGGCTCGACCATCCCGAGATCGTGCGGCTATTCACGGCGCGCGATGCCGACTATCGCCATGTCACCGGTGCCGCCGACGCGCTGCGCCAGGCGGTGAGCGGCGACGTCATCCGCTACGTCGTCAACCGCAACATCAACTACACCAACATCTGCTACTTCCGCTGCCGCTTCTGCGCCTTCTCCAAGGGCCGCACGCACGACGATCTGCGCGGCAAGCCCTATGACCTGGCACTTGAGGAGGTGTCGCGGCGCGCGGTCGAGGCGTGGGAGCGCGGCGCTACCGAGGTCTGCCTGCAGGGCGGCATCCATCCCGACTACACCGGCGAGACCTACGAAGCGATCTGCCGCACCATCAAGGAAGCGGTGCCGGGCATGCACATCCATGCCTTCTCGCCGCTCGAGGTGACGCAGGGCGCCGCGACCCTTGACCGGCCCATCGACACGTTCCTCGCCGGCCTCAAGGAGGCGGGGCTGGGCACCTTGCCCGGCACCGCCGCAGAAATCCTCGACGACGAGGTGCGCGCCATCATCTGCCCGGACAAGATCAACACCGCGCAATGGCTCGACGTGCAGCGCGCCGCCCACAAGCTCGGGCTGCGCACGACCTCGACCATCATGTACGGCCATGTCGAGACCTCGCTCGCCTGGGCGCGCCATCTCTTGGCCCTGCGCGACCTGCAGGTCGAGACGGGCGGCTTCACCGAGTTCGTGCCGTTGCCCTTCGTGCACATGGAAGCGCCGATGTACCGCCATGGCCTGGCGCGCCGCGGTCCGACCTTCCGCGAGGCGGTGATCATGCATTCGATCGCCCGCCTGGTGCTGCACCCGGCCATCACCAACATCCAGACCTCGTGGGTGAAGATGGGTCCGGCGGGCGCCGCGATCTGCCTCAACGCCGGCGCCAACGATCTCGGCGGCACGCTGATGAACGAGAGCATCTCGCGCGCCGCCGGCACCCAGCACGGCCAGGAATTCCCGCCCGACGCGATGGAGGCCCTGATCCGCTCCATCGGCCGCGCGCCGCAGCAGCGCACCACGCTCTACGGTCCGGTCGACGAGGAGCGCCGCGCCGCCTCGTTCGTGGCGGCCGACCTGGCGCCGATTGTGCTCACCCCGCCGCGCAAGCGGGTGGCGGCTTAGGTTGGTCTTCTCATCGGAGCGCGGACCTCCAGGTCCGCTCATCGCTCATGATTGCGGACCTGGAGGTCCGCGCTCCAAGAGTTTCGGCACACCCATCTCCTCCAGGAGCGCTCTGGTGCGCGTGCCGATCGACTGCGGCAGGGCGAGGAAAGCCGCGAGGTCGGCCGGATGGTCGATGTCCATGGCGATGCCCGGCTGATGGATCACCGTGGGTTCGATGTTGCAGCGCCGCGCCGCATCGAGGTGCGGGTAGTAGCTGTTGTCGCCGAAGCGCAGCGGCACGGCATCAGGCGGCGAGCAGATCACGGTGTTGGAGCCCTGATGGTCGTGCGCCGGCGAGATGGTGAAGGACGGCCCCGGCAGGTGCGCGCCCACGACCAGGCTGATCTCCTGCGAGGTCACGGCGGGAATGTCGGCTGGCAGGGTGAGCACGGCCCCGCGTCCTTCGCGCGCCAGCAGCTTTAGGCCCGCCGTGACGCTGCCGGTGTGACCGTCGCGCGCGCCGTCGGTCACCACCCGTGCGCCCAGCCGCTTCGCCAGCGCCGTCGCATGGGGATCGACGGTGGCGACCATGGTGCCGGCGAGGCTCGGCGTCGTGACCACGGCCTCCAGCACCTCGCTCATCATCACCTCGATCAGCGCGCGGCGCTGCGCCGGCGTGAGCAGGGGCGCGAGCCGCTGCTTGGCGCCGTCCAGTTCCTTGATGGGCACGACGGCCCAGATGTCGTTGGCAGTCACGAAAGAGAATCCGCAAAAGAGAGGACGGTGCGCGCCAGGGCTTCCTTGTCGGCGACGCTTGCCATCAAGGTAGGGGCGACATGCACCTTGCCGGGCACGCCCTCAGCATCGCCCTGATCGACGATGTAGCCGTCGAGAAGGTTGCCGTAGCGCTTGGCCACCGATGCAGAGGTCACGGCAAGACCGAGTTCCTGCATCATCTTGGCCGTCGGACCTTTGACCGCCTTGCCGCCGACGATCGGCGAGACTGCGACCACGGGTGCGTTGCAGCTTTCGAGGGCGGCCCGCATGCCCGGCACGGCCAGGATCGGCTCGATGCTGATGAAGGGGTTTGACGGGCAGATCACCACGGCACTCACCTGGCCGCCCAACGCCTTGATGACGTCCGGCTGAGGCCGCGCCTTGTCGGCGCCGTCGAATACCAGCTCGCGCACGACCGGCCGGCACTGCTGGCGCACGAAGTAGTCCTGGAAGTCGATCCAGCCGCCGTCGCTCAGCACGCGCGTCGGCACAGGGTCGTCGCTCATCGGCAGGATGCGATGGGCGATGCCGAGGCGGCGGGTGATGTCGGCCGTGATCTGCGACAGCGTCTCGCCCGTGCGCAGCCGGCGCGTGCGCTCGACATGCATCGCGAGATCGCGATCGCCGAGGTGGAACCAATCGGCGCCGCCCACCGAGGCGATGGTCGCCATGAACGACCATGTCTCGTCGCGCCGACCCCAGCCCTGCTCGATGTTGTCGAGGCCGGCCAGCACATAGGTGAGAGTGTCGATGTCGGGACATATTTTCAGCCCCAGATGCTCGAAGTCGTCGCCGGTGTTGGCGACGATCAAAAGCTCGTCGGCCGGCAGCACGCGGCTCAGCCCCAACGCCAGCTTGGCCCCGCCGACACCGCCGGACAGGGCAACGACCAGGCCCTTGCTCACCGGAACATGTCCTCGGCGGCGGGGCGCACCAGCTCGGAGGCCGGGTTGGCAGGCGCCGTCCAGGCGAGCCCGCGCACCAGAATGACAGGCTGCGCCTCGTTGCCCTGGCCCTGAACGAGTGACGCGGCGGCGGCGATCTCATCGGCGAAGCCCGAGATGCTGACCTGCAGGGTACGGCCGAACAGGTCGGGGTTGCCGCGCAGGTCGAGCAGGGCGGGGAGGCCCGCGGCGCCGATGGCGATGCCCTGCGTGCCGCGCCGCCAGGCGCGGCCGAAGCTGTCGGTGATGACGACGGCGGGCGCGGTGCCCAAAAGCTCGCCAAGCCGCGTGCGCAGCGTTTTGGCACTGCCGTCGGGATCGACCGGCAGCAGCAGGGCGCGCTCGACGCCGTCGGGCGGCCCGACATTGGACTGGTCGATGCCGGCGTTCGCCATGACGAAGCCAAGCCGGTGCTCGACGATCAGCACGTTGGGCCGCGAGCGCACCACGCGCACCGCTTCCGACAGGATCAGTTCGACCAGCCGCGGATCCTTCTGCACTTCGGCGGCCAGCGAGACGGCGCGCGCCGAGGGCTTCACCTTGGCGAGCTCGACGCTGCGGCCTTCGGCCTTGGAGACGATCTTCTGGGCAAGCGCCAGGACGTCGCCTGGCTGCGGCTTCAGCCCGGCGCGTAGAAATCCCTCGGCGATGAGGGCCGCCAGGTCGTCGCCTGCCTTGATCATCGGCAGGCCGGGGATCGCCAGCAGCTCGAGCCTGGCGACGCTCATCCGAAGCGCTTGCGCAGGCGCGGCAGGACTTCTTTGCCATAGAGGTCGAGGAAGCGTGCCTGGTCGGGGCCGGGCGCGTGGAAGACGAGGTGGTTGAAGCCCAGGCCCACGTAGTAGCCGATCTTCTCGACCTGCTCGTCGGGATCGTTGGACACGATCCAGCGGCTGGCCGCGCGCTCGAGTGGCAGGGCGTCGGCCAGCCGCTGCATCTCGACAGGGTCCTCGACCGACATCTTCTCCTCGGGCGTCAGCGCCAGCGCCGCCCAGTGGCGCGTGTCCTGGAGCGCGCGCTCCTTGTCGGTGTCGAACGACACCTTGACCTCGATCATGTGGTCGTAGGGCTGCTTGCGCTCGCCCGCCGCGGCGATGCCCTCGGCGACCTTGGGCAGCAGCGTCTCGGTGTAGAGCTCGCGCTTCTTGCCGCTGGTGCAGATGAAGCCGTCGCCCTGGCGGCCGGCATACTTCGCCACCAGCGCGCCGGCGGCCGCGACGTAGATCGGCACCTCGACGTCCGGCCGGTCGTAGATCGTGGCCTTCTCGGTCTTGTAGTACTCGCCCTCGAAGGTGACGCGCTCGCCGCGCCACAGGGTGCGGATCAGGTTCACCGCCTCGCGCAGGCGGGCGAAGCGTTCCTTGAACTCGGGCCAGGGCTGGCCGGTCGACGGCACCTCGTTCAGCGATTCGCCGGTGCCGATGCCCAGGATGACGCGGCCCGGGAACATCGAGCCCAGCGTGCCGAAGGCCTGCGCCACGATTGAGGGATGGTATCGGAAGGTGGGCGTGAGCACGCTGGTGCCGATGTCGACCTTCGAGGTGCGGGCGCCCAGCGCGCCCAGCCAGGCCAGCGAATTGGGCGCATGGCCGTCGATATGCTTCCACGGCTGGAAGTGGTCGCTGACGAACACCGATTCGAACCCGGTCTTCTCGGCATGAGCGGAGAAGTCGAGCAGCTTGCCGGGCGCGAATTGTTCGGCCGACGCCTTGTATCCGAGCTTGAGCACGGTGATGCTTCCTTATGGAGACGCGGGGTCAGGCGAAGTCTTAATGGACCGGCATGCTGCTCACAACCGCCCGATGTCCGTGGTCGTCATGGGCGTTTCCGGCTCCGGCAAAAGCACGGTCGGCAAGCTCCTGGCCGAACGGCTGGGCTGGCACTACCAGGAGGGCGACGCCCTGCATCCGCCCGAGAACGTCGCCAAGATGAGCAGCGGCACGCCGCTCACCGACACGGACCGTATCCCCTGGCTGCACAAGATCGCCGGGCGGATCGACGCGTGGCGCAGGTCGGACGAATCGGGCGTGATTACCTGCTCGGCGCTGAAACGCGCCTATCGCGACATCATCATCGGCGACCGGCCGGATGTCGGCCTGATTCATCTCAAGGGCTCGCGCGAGCTGATCGGACAGCGCCTGGCGGCGCGGAAGGGCCATTTCATGCCGGCGGCACTGCTCGACAACCAGTTCGCCGCCCTGCAAGAGCCGGCTGCGGAGGAGCGGGCGATCACCGTCGACATCGGCGCGGCGCCGGCCGAGATCGTCGACGAGATCGTGCGACGGCTGGCCGCGCGCGGATGAACGCGGCGTCACCCGCGTAGCGATTTGACGTTTCACGCCGTCCCGTCTCCGCATTGACCGCGGTTGGCCGGGAGCGATAGGCTTCCCGGCAAATCGGGCGCCGCAAAGTGCGCCAATCTCACAAGAAAACGTCTGGAGGGAACGACATGTCGATCAAGCGTCGCACAGTCCTGACTGGCTCAGCTGCCGGTGTGGTATCGCTAACATCGAGCCTCGCGGCCCCGGCCATCGCCCAGAGCGATCCGATCCGCGTCGGCTATCTGCCGGCGCTGACCGGCCCCAGCTCGTCGACAGGTGTCGGCATCACCCGTGGCACGGAGCTCGCGGTCGATGTCATCAACAAGTCAGGCGGCATCAACGGCCGAAAGCTCGAGATGATCGTCCGCGACACGCAGAGCGACCCGACCAAGGCGGTGAACGCCGTGGCCGAGCTGACTCAACGGCAGAAGGTCGCCGCCATCTGGGGGCCGCTCAACTCGGGCGAGGCCTTGGCGGCGACGCCGCTGATCGCGCGCGACAAGGTTCCGATGCTGCATCCCTGCTGGGTCGACTCGCTGATCGACGTCAAGAAGTACCCGATGGCCTTCCGCATGGCGCCAACCAACACTCAGGTCGGCAAGGGCGCCAACCACTACGTGTTCAACGTGCTGAAGCTGAAGAAGGTCGCCGTGGTGAGCGACACCACGGGCTATGGGACGTCCTCGGCCAATACCTACGTGCCGATGCTGAAGGCGATGGGTGCCGAGGTGGTCTACACGAACCATGTCGATGCTGCGAACCCCGACCTCAAGCCCGAGCTTCTGCGCATGCAGAGCGCCGGCGCGCAGGCGATCATGCCGTGGAGCGTCAACGCGGGATTCCTGTCGCGCATCCTGAACACGCGCGGCGCCATGGGCTGGGACGTGCCGGTGGTCGGCCAGACGACGCTGGGCTCGGGCCAGACCAAGGCCCTGCTCGACAAGCCGGAGAACTGGAACAAGGTCTATTCCAACAACTTCCGCAACTGCTGCTACGTCAACGGCAAGCTGCCGCCGCGCGCGGCGGAGTACGTCGAGCGCCTGAAGAAGGACAAGATCGAGTTCGCCGACACGCTGCTGTGGTGGGTGGCACTGGGCTGGGACGGCGCCATGATGATGGCCGAGACTCTGAAAGCCGCCGGTCCGAAGAACACGGACATGGTCGCCTACTGGAACAACAAGGTGAAGGGCTGGCCGGGCATCTACGGCACCGTGACCTGGACGCCAGAGGAGCACAACGGGTTCCCCGACGAAGACGTCGTCATGTGCGAGGTCAACTCGCTGAAGGATGGCGCCTTCAACATCGCTCCCGGCTACAGCTCGTAGTGCGGACGCCACTTCAAGCGGAGCGCGGACCTCCAGGTCCGCTCACGAATCATGAATGCGGACCTTGGGGGTCCGCGCTCCAATGCGAGGACTGACCTGTGCTTGAGTCCATCCTCTCCTACGGCCTCGCGGTAGGAGCGGTCTACGCACTGATCGGCATCACGTACAACGTGATGTTCTCGGCATCGCGTGTGTTCAGCTTCACCGCGGGCATGCTCGGAATGCTGGGCGGTGTGCTGGGCGCTCTCTTCATCGACAAGCTGGGCATGAACGCCATCCTGGGGTTCGTGCTCGTGCTGGCCTGCGGCGCCCTGCTCGGCGTTGTCACCGAGATCCTGACGGTGCGGCCGGTGCTGAAAAGCATCGAGCAGCACCTCTACGTCCTGTCGACGCTCGCCTTCGCGCTGATGGTGCAGCAAGTGACCGCCATCGAATGGGGAACGGACGCGCAGCCGTTCCCCGCGCTGATCCCGATCGATCCCGACTCGATCCTGGCCATCATCGACCAGAAGTTCTGGCTTCCGCTGCTGGCCTGCATCGTCACCATCGTCGGGCTCGAGTTCCTCTACCGCAGGACGCTGATCGGCCGCGCCTTCCTCGCCATCGCCGAGGACAGCTACGCCGCCCGCGCGCTCGGCCTGCCCGAGACCGGGCTGCGCATGGCGAGCTTCGCGCTCGCCGGCGTGATCGGCGCGATGGCCGGTTTCACCGGCGCGCAGATGCTGCTGGCCTACTTCGGCAATCAGCCGATCCTCAGCTTCTACGGCTTCGTGCCGGTGGCGCTGGGCGGCATGGGCTCGAACCGCGGCGCGGTGATCGGCGGGTTGGCGCTCGGCGTCTTCCAGCAGGCGGCGAACTTTTTGGTCGGCGGCATCTTCGCCGCCGTCGCGGTGTTCGCCGTGTTCATCGTCGTGCTGCTGCTGAGGCCCGAAGGTCTGGCCGGCGCGGCGACGGCGCGGCGCGTATGAGAGGGACGCCGTGACCGACATTGCCGCCACCGCTCCTGTGCGCACCTCCTGGCTCGGCAGACTCGAAGGCAAGCTGTCGTGGATCCTGCTCGGGCTCGTGGGCCTTGCTCTGCCCCTGCTCGACGATTCCTACATCGGCGTCATCGCGCAGCGCGCCTACATCTACTGGGTCCTTTCGGCCGGCCTGAACCTGGTCGTCGGCTACGCCGGCCAGATCGCCATCGGCTGGGTGTCGATGCTGACACTCGGCGCCTACACCACGGCGGCGCTGGCGGCCGGCCGTGTCGGGCCGGAATGGCATCCCTACCTCGCCCTGGCGGCGGGCGGGCTGATGGGTGCGGTGTTCGGCGTCATCGTCGGTCTGCCGGCACTGCGCCTGCGGACTTTCTATTTCGCCATGACGACCTTGGCGTTCTCCACCATCGTCACCCAGGTCGCGCTCGCCTGGAAGGACGTCACCGGCGGCGGCGTCGGCACGCCGGGCCCGGTCTTTCCCTGGCCTTTCGAGCCGGGCTGGGGCTTCTACTATTTCTGCTTCATCCTGGCGGCGCTGGCGACCTGGGTGACGGCCAACATCGGCTCGAGCCGCTACGGCCGTGCGCTGGTGGCGATCCGCGACGCCGAGGTCGCGGCCGAGGCCTCGGGCATCGTCAAAGCCAGGCTCTTCACGCTGATCTTCCTGCTGGCCGGCGCCCTGGGCGGCGTGGCGGGCGGGTTGTTCGCGTCGCTGCAGTCCTACATCACGCCCGAGGCCTTCACCTTCGAGATGTCGGTGCTGTTTTTCATCGCCATCCTGATCGGCGGTCGGGGCTCGATCCTGGGCCCGGCCCTGGCCACCATCATTCTGACGGCGCTGCCCGAGTTCGCCGCGCCGCTTGTCCAGTGGTCGACGTTCCTCTATGCGGCGCTCCTGCTGGCGATCGTGCTGCTGGTGCCGGGCGGCATCGCCGACATGCTCGACTTCAAGAACCGCCGGCCGCTCACGCTGCACCGCGAGATCGTGCCGCGGACGGAACTACTTTCGCGGGTGCTCGACCGGACGGACGGCCGGCGCGCGATCGTGCTCAGGGACATCTCGCTGCACTTCGGCGGCGTGCGGGCGATCGACGGGCTCGATCTCGAGATCCGCTCCGGCGAAGTGCACGGCCTGATCGGCCCCAACGGCAGCGGCAAGACGACGACGCTGAACGTCATCTCGGGCTACTACACGCCGAAGACCGGCACCTTGCAGCTGGATGGCGCCGATCTGCCGTTCGACCAACCGCAAGTCCGCGCCAACCGCCGCATTGCCCGTACCTTCCAGACGCCGCGCTTGGTCGGCGCCGCTTCGGTGCTGGAAAACGTCATGATCGGCGGCACCGTGCACGGCCATGCGAGCTTCACCGAGGCGATGCTGTCCCTGCCGCGCCACAAACGCGACGAGAGGGTGCTGCGCGAGGCGGCGATGCAGGCGCTCGCGACGGTCGGCCTGGAATCGCTGGCCGAGGTGCGTGCCGACCGCCTGCAGCACAGCGAACTGCGTTTCATGGAGATCGCCCGCGCCCTGATGTTGCGGCCGGCCTTCCTGATGCTCGACGAGCCGGCGGCCGGCCTGTCGGCCGAGGAGATCCGCCGCCTGGGCGACCTCATCAAGGCGATCAGCCGCGAGGGCGTCGGCGTGCTGCTGGTCGAGCACCATGCCGACCTGATTTTCGACATTTGCGATCGCGTGACCGTGCTCAACCTCGGCAAGATGCTGGCCGCGGGCACGCCGAACGAGATCCGCTCGCATCGGGAGGTGGTCAGTGCCTACCTCGGCGCCTGAACCGTTGCTCAAGATCAGCGGTCTGTCGGCCGGCTACGGCAAGATCGGCGTGCTGAACGGCATCGACCTCACGGTCGGCGCCGGCGAGATCGTGGCCCTTCTCGGCCCCAACGGCGCCGGCAAGAGCACCCTCTTGAAGGCCATTTCCGGCCTGCTGCCGCGCACCGGCACCGTGACCTTCGGCGGCCAGGACATGAGCAAGACCGGCCCGCGCGAGGCGGTGAATGCCGGGCTGGTGCATGTGGTCGAGGGGCATCGCGTCTTCACCCAGCTCAGCGTGCACGACAATGTCATGCTGGCGGGCTACGGCATGAACGGCGCCGAGCTCGGCGCGCGCGTCGAGGAGGCGCTGGCGTTCTTCCCCGAGATCGCCGAGAAGCGCAACGATCGCGCGGTGACCTTGTCGGGCGGCCAGCAGCAGATGCTGGCGGTGGCGCAGGGCCTGGTGCGCAAACCGCGGCTCCTGATGCTCGACGAGCCGTCGGCCGGCCTGTCGCCGGTGCTGGTCGATCGCGTGCTCACCGCCGCGGCGCAGTTGCGCGACGCCGGCACGGCCATCCTGCTGGTCGAGCAGCTGATCGAGAAGGCGCTCAAGCTCGCCGACCGCGTCTACGCGCTGGCGCGCGGCTCGATCGTGCTGGAAGCGCATACCAGCGAGGCGGATTTGCCGAACCGGCTGGAGCACGCCTATTTCGGACAGGATGTGAGCGCTCCGCTCGCTTCGTAGAACGTCTTGCCGGACCGCGGGCCTCCAGGCCCGCATCTTGTCGTCGATGCGATATCATGAGCGGATCTGGAGGTCAGCGGTCCGGCAAGAGATGAGTCAGATCGGGTGCTATTGACCGTTTTCGAAGCACGCCCGATAGTCGTCGTTGCCGTTAGTTGAGTCCCAAGGACTACAAGACAAACAAACGTCGTCGTTTCGGGAGGAGCTCATGATTCGGCCGCTCGCGAGAGCAATTGCTCTCGCTGTTGCTTCTTTTGTCGTCGCGGTAGCGCCGACTCTTGCCCAGGACCAGAAAGGCACGCTCGTCTTCGCCGTCGAATCGCTCGGCGCCCAGACGCTCGACCCCATCCTCGAAGGACGGCCGGGCAACGCCGTCTACCAGGCGGCGATGTACGACTCGCTGGTCGGCTTCGATCTCAAGAAGGGCGGCGTCGGCCCCGGCGTCGCCGAACGCTGGGAGCTCTCGGCCGACGGCATGACCTGGACCTTCTTCATCCGACCCGGACAGACCTTCCACAACGGCGACAAGCTCACCGCGCACGATGTGAAGTTCAGCCTGGAGCGCCAGATGGGCCCGGGCTCGCTCGCGGCCGCGGCGGCGACGATGCGGCGCACGATCAAGAGCATCGACGTGGTCGACGACCTGACGGTCAAGGTGAACACCACCAGCCCGCAGATCAGCCTGCCGGCCGGGTTGTCGCGCGCGGTGGCGCCCGAGGGCGCCATCATGCCCAAGAACTACATCGAGAAGGTGGGCGAGGAGGAGTTCCGCAAGAAGCCGATCGGCAGCGGTCCCTGGAAGTTCGTGCGCAACGTGCCGGGCGATCGCATCGAGTTCACCGCCGTCGCCAAGCACTGGCGCGGGACGCCGAGCTTCAAGGACCTGCATGTCCTGCTCGTTCCGGAGGAGAGCACACGCGTGGCGATGGTGCGCACCGGCGAGGCGGCGATCGCCTCGATCGGGCCGGAGACCATGCTCAGCGCCTCGCGCGCCGGGCTGGAGGTGCTGGCGGTGCCCGGCACGATGCAGGCGATCTTCCAGTTCTACGGAACCTGGAAGCCGGAGATGAAGGACCAGCCGATCGCCAAGGCGCGCGTGCGCCAGGCGCTGTCGCTGGCGATCGACCGCAAGCAGGTGATCGAGCACGTCATGAACGGCAAGGCGCGCATGCCCTATCCGTTCGCCACCTTTGTCTACACCGACTATTTCAGCGCCGATCGCTGGGAGAAGTGGGCGACCGAGGCCTATCGCTACGACCCGGCGCTGGCCAAGAAGATCCTGGCCGAGGAGGGCTATCCCAACGGCTTCGAGCTCAAGTTCGCCAACACCGCGCTGCCGGGAACGCAGTTCATGATCGACATCGGCACCGCGATCGCCGACATGTGGACGAAGATCGGCATCAAGGTGACGCTCAAGCACTACGAATGGGGCTCGTTCCCGCCGATGGAGCGGGGCGACCAGGCGCCGCTCATCGGCTGGGGCTCGATGTACCGCACCGCCGGCCGCCCCGACGCGACGTGGCGCTACAACGGCGCGTTCTCCCCCGACAGCACGCAGCGTCTCCTGGGCGACAAGGACAACTGCCCGGAGACGTGCCAGGAGTTCGTGAAGACCTACCGCGCCCTGCTGGCCGAGCTCGACCGGACCAAGCGCACGGCTCTGACCGACCGCATGGTCGAGCTGGTCAACAACACCTGGACGGTGGTTCCGATCCTCGAGGGCATGGGCTACTACGCCATCAATACCAAGAAGGTCGGGCAGTTCGACGCGATCACCGGCCGACACGAGCTGGGCGACGTATTCGAGCGCATCCCGCGCCCGGAACAGAAGCCCTGGAAGAAGTGAGAACGGCGCGGCAGATGGGCGCCCCATGAAGCGCTTCATCGCTCGCCGCCTGATGCAGGGTGTCGTCCTGCTCTGCATGGTGGCGACGATCGTGTTCTTCCTCGGACGGCTGACCGGCAATCCGGTCGACCTCATGCTGCCCGAGGATGCCACGCCCGAGGACCGCACGGCGCTGATCCAGACGCTCGGCCTTGACGGTCCGATCCTTGACCAGTTCGCGATCTTCGTCGGCAACGCGGTCCACGGCGATCTCGGCACCTCGATCCGCATGAGGCAGCCTGCGGCCGAGGCCTTCTTCGACCGCCTGCCCAATACGCTGATGCTGATCCCCTGGGCCCTGCTGCTCGGCATGATGCTGGGCATCCCGCTGGGCGTGGTCGCGGCCCTCCATCGCGGAGGCTGGCTCGACCGAGCGGCCGGCACGGTGGCCGTGCTGGGCGTCGCCATGCCGAGCTTCTGGCTCGGCATCCTGCTGATCTTCGTCTTCAGCGTCGAGCTGGGCTGGCTGCCGTCGAGCCGCATGGGCGGACCCGACCACTACGTCCTGCCCGTCATCACGCTCGGTACCTTCCTGGTGGCGGGCTTCATGCGCATCACGCGCTCGGCGATGCTCGAGGTGATGGAAAGCGAGTTCGTGAAGCTCGCGCGCATCAAGGGGCTGAGCGAGACGACGGTCATCTGGAAGCATTGCCTGCGCAACGCTCTGATCCCTGTCCTGACCCTGTGGGGCGTGTTCGTCGGCAACCTGATCACCGGCGCCATCGTCACCGAGACCGTGTTCGCCTGGCCGGGCATCGGCCGGCTGACCTACGAGGCCGTGATCTACCGCGACTTCCCGCTCCTGCAGGCGGTGATCATCCTGGAATCGATCCTGATCCTGGCCATCAACCTCGGCGTCGACATCCTCTATGCGTATGTCGATCCGCGCATCAGGCTGGCATAGCGATGGCCATCATCGAGCGCCCATCTGTCGCCCAGCAACGCTGGTCCTTGTGGCGCGCCATGGTGTGGCCGCGCCGCGATGCCGCTCCGCGCCGCGCCGCGCGCGTGCCCTGGGTGCCGATCACGATCATCTCGGTGATCGTCGTCATGGCGCTCTTCGCGCCCCTGCTGGCGCCTTATTCTCCGATCGACCAGACGCTGCGCGACAAGCTGTTGCCGCCGGCCTGGATGGCGGGCGGCAGCGACAAATACCTTCTCGGCACCGACGCCTTCGGTCGCGACATCCTGAGCCGCCTCATCTACGGCGCGCGCGTGAGTCTGATCGTGGCCCTGCTGGCGCTGACCGCGGGCGGCGGTGTCGGCCTCGCCATCGGTATCGTCGCGGGCTACGTCGGCGGCGCGGTCGACAGCGTACTGATGCGCCTGGTGGACGCCGCCTTCACCTTCCCGGCCATCCTGTTCGCGCTGCTGCTCGCCGTCACCATGGGGCAGGGGCTCGGCACGCTGGTGATCGCCATCAGCCTGCTCTTGTGGGCGAGCTTCGCGCGCGTCATCCGCGGCGAGGTGCTGGCGCTTCGGCAGCGCGACTTCGTGGCGCTCGCCAAGGTGCGCGGCTGCTCGTCGCTGCGCATCATGGCGACGCACATCCTGCCCAACGTGCTCAACACCTTCATGGTGCTGGTCACGCTCAACATCGGCGTCGTCATCATCGCCGAGGCGACGCTCTCCTTCCTGGGAGCCGGCATCCCGCCGCCGACCCCGACCTGGGGCCTGATGATCTCCGAAGGCCGTGGCCGCATCGCCGACGCCTGGTGGGTGGCGCTGATCCCGGGCATCGCCATCACGCTGCTGGTGCTTTCGGTCAACCTGTTCGGCGACTGGCTGCGCGACCGCCTCGATCCCCGGCTGCGCCAGCTATGAGCGATACCGTCCTCGAAGTACGCGACCTGCACACCCATTTCTTCCTGCGCCGCGGCGTGGTGAAGGCGGTCGACGGCGTGAGCTTTTCCCTGCGCCGCGGCGAGGTGCTGGGGCTTGTGGGTGAATCGGGCTGCGGCAAGAGTCTGACGGCGCTGTCGCTGATGCGGCTGCTGCCCAAGGGCGGCGCCCGCACGATCAAGGGAGAGGTGCTGCTGGGCGGCGAGAACATCCTGGAGCGCACGCCGGCCGAGATGCGCGAGATCCGAGGGCGGCGCATCTCCATGGTGCTGCAGGACCCACAGACGTCGCTCAATCCGGTGTTCTCGGTCGGCGACCAGCTACGCGAGGCGATCGAGCGCCGCCGCAAGGGCGCCTCGCTTTCCGAGATCATGAAGGAAGCGGTGGCGGCGCTGCGCCGCGTCGAGATCGCCGCCCCCGAGCAGCGCATCGGCCAGTATCCGCACCAGATGAGCGGCGGCATGAAGCAGCGCGTGGTCGGCGCCATCGCCATCAGCGGCGAGCCCGAGGTGCTGATCGCCGACGAGCCGACCACGGCGCTCGATGTCACCATCCAGCTCCAGTACCTGAAATTGCTCAAGCGCCTGCAGGCCGAGAACGGCATGGCGATCCTGTTCATCACCCACGATTTCGGCGTGGTCGGCCGCATGTGCGATCGCGTGGCGGTGATGTATGCCGGCCGCATCGTCGAATGCGGGCCGGTGAAGCAGATCTTCGAGGCGCCCTCTCATCCCTACACCCGCGCGCTGATCGCCTCGGTGCCCAAGATGACCGGCTCGGCCGGGCGGCTCACCACCATCGAAGGCCAGCCGCCGTCGCTGATGGACCTGCCGGCGGGCTGCCGCTTCGCCTCGCGCTGCGCCCATGTCGAGCAACACTGCCTGGACGCCTATCCCGGCACGGTGCGCGTGGGCGACGAGCATACGGCCGACTGCTGGAAAGTGTCGGCGTCGTGAATCCGTCTTCTTCCTTGTCATGGGTTCATGCAGGCTGCACTCTCGTTTCACGCGTCTGGTAGCGTTCCGTCCGCGTATCGCAAAAAACGATCAAGGGAGGTTCCATGACAGCGTCCAAGCTTTCCACCGCTGTTGTCGCAGCGGCGGCGCTGGCTCTCGCCGCCGGCTCGGCCGAGGCCCAGCAGAACATCCGTACCGCGACCTCATGGCCGGGCGGCGTGCATCTCGAGCAATTCGCCCAAGGCTTTTCCAAGCAGGTCGATTCGATCACCGGCGGCAAGGTCAAGTTCCAGGTCTTCCCGGCGGGCACCATCGGCAGCCCGCTCAAGATCACCGAGTCGGTGCAGAAGAAGGTGGCGCAGGCCGGCCATTCCTGGCCCGGCTACGACTGGGGTCTCGACAAGACCGCGGCGATCTTCGGCGGCTATGTCGGATCGCCGCCAGCCGAGGCGCTGCTGCACTGGATCTATGTCGGTGGCGGCATCGAGCTGTGGCGGCAGTGGCGCATGGAGAAGTTCAACGTGGTGGCGCTGCCCTGCGGCTCGCACTCCGACGAGATCCACATGCATTCGCGCAAGCCCATCCGCACGCTCGAGGACCTGAAGGGCCTCAAGCTCCGGACGTCGGGTGCCTGGGCCGAGATCGCCAACAACCTCGGCGCCTCGACCGTCATCCTGCCCGGCGGCGATGTCTATCCGGCGCTCGAGCGCGGCGTCGTCGACGCGATCGAATGGGCTACCCCCGGCATCAACATCGGGCTCGGGTTCCACAAGGTCGCCAAGTACATCATCCTGCCCGGCGTCCACCAGCCGGGTGCGGTGCTGGAGTGCATCTTCGACAAGGCGCTGTGGGACGGCTTCGATGCTACCACCAAGAAGCAGATCGAGGCGGCCGCTAAGCTTGCCACCCTCGAATCATGGATGAACATCAACGTCATGGATGCCGACGCGCTCAACAAGCTCAAGGCCGAGGGCGTCGAATTCATCCGCGTCGACCAGTCCTACATCGACGGCGTGGCGAAGGCGACGCACGAATGGGAGGATAAGTACATGGCGGCGGAGGGCGGCTGGTTCAAGAAGGTCGTCGAGAGCCAGCGCGCCTTCACGGCGCGCTGGAAGCCGTCCGCCGAGTATCGCTCGGAGTTCCGGTAACCACGCGCGAGTCCGACCATGCGCGGACTGGTGCGGACGGTCGACGGCATCAGTTGGTTCTTCGGGGCGATCGCCGCTGCGCTGGTGATCGTCCTGGCTGCCCTGATGCTCTACGATGTCGTGCTGCGCTATGCCTTCAATGCGCCGACGGCGTGGGGCAACGACCTCAACACCTGGCTGATGGGCGCCTCGTTCGTCCTGTCGATCGCCTATGCCATGTCGACCGACAGCCATGTCCGTGTCGACCTGCTGTACGACCGGCGCACCAGGCCACGCATGCGCGTCTTCGACCTGGTCGGTCTCACCGTGATCATCCTGCCGACGGTCGGCTGGGTCACCGTGGGCCTGTTCGATCACTTCATGACGGCCTACCAGACCGGCGAGCGCTCGGGCTCGGGCGGCTTCAACCCGATCGTCTGGCCGTTCAAGCTGATCCTGTTTGCCGGCTTTGCGATCTTCACACTCCAGATCGTGGCCGAGATCATCAAGCGGGCGGCCTCGCTGATGGGCAGGCCGTTCGAGGCGCCGGAAGAGCCGAGCGACGCGCATGGACTCTGACGCCGCGCCACCGTACCAACGGTCGACAGAGGGCGCCCGATGAGCGCGCTCTGGATGTTCCCGGCCCTCATCGCCATGATCCTGACCGGCTTCCCGGTCGCGCTCGCCATGATGGCGCTGGCTGTGGTGTTCGGCCTGCACTCCTTCGGCCTGGTCGGCCTGCAGTACCAGTTCATCCAGAAGATCGAGGAGGTGGCGACCGCCCAGGTGCTGGCCGCGGTGCCGCTGTTCATCTTCATGGGCGCCATGTTCGAGGCCTCGGGCATCGCCTCGCGCCTGTTCGACGCCATCCACATGTGGACGCGGCGCATCCCCGGCGGCATGGCGGTCGGCACCGTCCTCATGTGCGTGATCTTCGCGGCGACCAGTGGCATCGTCGGCGCCACCGAGACGGTGGTTGGCCTGCTGGCGATTCCCGCCATGCTGAAATACGGCTACTCCAAGAGCCTGATCTCCGGAACGATCTGCGCCGGCGGCTCGCTCGGCACCATCATCCCGCCGTCGGTGCTGGCCGTGGTCATCGGCCCGGTCGCGAACACCTCGGTCGGCAACATCCTGCTCGGCATGTTCGTCCCGGGCTTCATGCTGGCGATCGCCTACATCATCTACATCGTCACCTTGTGCACCATCCGTCCCGACTACGGACCGCGCATCCCACGAGCGCCCGACGAACCGTCGCTCGGCGCCAAGCTGGTGTTGAGCGCCAAGGTGCTGGTGCCACCGGTCGTCGTCATCATCGCCGTGCTCGGCTCGATGATGGCGGGCATCGCCACGCCCACCGAGGCCTCGGCGACCGGCGCGCTCGGCACCGTGCTGCTGGCGATCGCCTACCGGCGCCTGTCCAAATCGGTGCTGATCGAATCGACCATGCGCACCGTGCGCATCACGGCGATGATCCTGACCATCGTCGCCTGCGGCCAGATGTTTGCCGCCGTCTTCGTCGGATCGGGAGGCCTGCAAATCCTGCAGGACTTCCTGCAGGAGTTCAGCGTCGGAAGGTGGGGGCTGCTGTTCCTCGTCATGTTCATCGTCTTCCTCGCTGGCTTCATGCTCGAGCCGCTGGTGGTCATCCTGATGGTGGTGCCGATCACCATGCCGCTGATCGAGGCGGCTGGCTTCGACAAGGTGTGGTTCTGCGTCCTGTTCCTGGTGATGCTGCAGACCGGCTACCTGACGCCGCCGATGGCGCCATCGATCTTCTATCTGCGCGGCATCGCTCCACCAGAGATCACTCTGCGGCACATGTATGTCGGCATATGGCCTTTCATTGGCCTGCAGGCGCTGGTCGTCGCCGTGCTGGTCTACTTTCCCAAGACCGTGACGTGGTTGCCCGACGCCGTGCTGACCGGTATTCGTTGAAGCACCTGACGGACTGCTGGAGTCTCATGCCCGCATGAACGCCGAGCCGATCCCGCTGCTGCGCGTCGAAGGGCTGCGCAAGCACTTCGCCTTCACCAAGGGCATCCTGTTCTCGCGTACCTTGGGTCATATCAAGGCGGTCGACGACGTCTCTTTCGACATCAAGGCCGGCGAGACGCTGGGACTGGTGGGCGAATCGGGCTGCGGCAAGACCACGACGTCGCGCATGATCCTGAATCTCGAGGAGCCGACCGAAGGCCGCATCCTGCTCGACGACGAGCCGATCCACGGCCTGCAGGGGCCAGCGCTCAGCGCCTATCGCGCCAAGGTCCAGGCGGTGTTCCAGGACCCCTGGTCGTCGCTCGACCCGCGCATGAAAGTCGGGCGCACCATCGCCGAATCGCTGATCGTCAACGCCTCAAGAGATCGGAAGAGGGGCGACCAGGCGAAGATCGCAGCTCGCGTGCGCGAGCTGCTGCAGCAGGTCGGGCTGCGGCCCGACCAGGCCGAGCAGTATCCGCACGAATTCAGCGGCGGGCAGCGTCAGCGCGTGGCACTTGCCGCGGCTTTGGCGCCGCGGCCCAAGCTGATCGTGCTCGACGAGCCGGTCTCGGCGCTCGACGTGTCGATCCGCGCCCAGATGATGAACCTCCTGAAGGACATCCAGGCGCAGGACAATGTCGCCTACCTCCTGGTGGCGCACGATCTCGCCACGGTACGGCACATGGCCGACCACACGGTGGTGATGTATCTCGGCAAGATCGTCGAGAAGGCGCCCACCGAATCGCTGTTTGCCGACGTCCGCCATCCCTATACCCGGGCCTTGTTCTCAGCCGTGCTGGTCGCCTGGCCCGGCCGGCAGGAGGAGGAGATCGAGCTCAGAGGCGAGGTTCCGTCGCCGCTCAATCCGCCATCCGGCTGCCACTTCCACACGCGCTGCCCCTACGTCATGCCGCGCTGCTCGCAGCAGGAGCCGGTTCTGCGCGAGGTTTCCCCCGGCCACTCGGTCGCCTGTCATTTGTTCGACAATGCTTGGTTAGGAGACGCTTGAGATGTCCGCTTCGTCCTGGGGTCCGCTGCAAGGCGTCAAGGTCGTTTCCTGCTCGACCGCGCAGGCGGGCACCGTGCCCTACATGCTGATGGCCGACCTCGGCGCCGACGTGATCAAGATCGAGGCGCCCGACGGCGGCGACGGCTCGCGCCGCATGACCGTGCTGCCGGGCATGCCCAGCACCTTCTTCGAGACCAACAATCGCGGCGTGAAGAGCGTGACGCTGAACCTGAAGTCGCCCGAAGGCCGCGCCATCCTGCACAAGCTCGTCGCCAAGGCCGACATCTTCGGCCAGAACTTCCGCCCCGGTGCGGCCGAGAAGAACGGCTTCGGCTGGGATGAGCTGCGTAAGGTCAATCCCAAGCTGGTGTACGTGTCGATCTCGGGCTACGGCACCCGTGGCCCCAACGGTCATCTGCCGGGCACCGATTCGATGGCGCAGGCGCTGGGCGGCATCGCGGAGGCCTATTCCACGCCGGGTCAGAAGATGCGCACCGGCATCGCCTCGGTGGCCGACGAATCGACCGCCATGCTGGCCTTCGGCGGCGCGCTCGCGGCCCTCACTCACGCGCGCACCACCGGTGTCGGCCAGAAGGTCGACCTGTCGTTGCTGGGATCGCTGGTCCGTCTGCTGGGCTGGACCTTCACCACCACGATGTGGCGCAACAAGAACCCGGTGACCGGCCAGGCCCGCATCACTGGCACCGCCGAACGGCCGGGCATCAGCGCCTCGTTCAACGACCGCGACGGCAAGCCGCTGGTGTTCCAGCTCACCGGCCCCGACAACTGGACCGACGCCATGATGGCGCTGGGTTTCCACTCGCGCATCAAGGCGGCCGGCTTCGAGAATCTCGGCGTCATCATCGACAACGACGCCAGGCGCGAGGAGCTTTTGGCGCTGCTCGACGACCTGTTCGCCACCGGCACGCGCGACGACTGGGTGGCGCGGCTGCGCGAGGCGGACATCGTGTCGGCGCCAATCAACACGATGCTGGAAGCGTCCAGCGATCCCGACGTGCTGGCTAACGGTTATGTCACCGAGATCGACTACCCCAAGCACGGCAAGCGCCTGAAAATCCACGGCACGCCCTGGCAGTTCTCCGAGACGCCGGCCAAGCCCGGTATCGCGCCGGAGCTCGGCAATCACAACGACGCGGCGCTGGCGGAACTGGGCTACAGCGCCGCGGAGATCAAGGACCTGCGGGCGCGTAAGGTCATCTAGTCTTGCCGGACCGCAGGCCTCCAACGCTCAATCGACCGAAGGTCGATTGAGCTCACCGCGCTCATGCTCCTCTGGACCGCGAGCCTCCGGCTCGCTCATGTTCAAGAGCGCGCAAGATGCGCGCGGTCCGGAAGAGGAAGACTATGAGCGGGCCTGGAGGCTCGCGGTCCGGACAAGACTAAGCCCTCGCGGCCTTCTGCTCCTCGAGGCGGTCGGTGGCCGGCGGCGGCGTGCGCGACAGCTCGGCGATCTCGGCGCGCAGCGACGGCGTCATGTCGATCTTTATGGCGGCCAGCGAATCCTTCAGCTGATCGGTGTTGCGCGCGCCGATGATGGGCGCCGTCACGGCGGGATGCGCGCCGACCCAGGCGATCGCCGTGCTGACCGGATGCAGGCCGCGCTCCTTGCAGAAGGCGACATATTCCTCGGCGGCCTCGAACATCCAGGCATCGCTGTAGCGCGCCTCGTACATCTTGTTGGTCTTGAGCCGGCCCGTCCCCTGGCCGAGATACTTGCCCGACAGCAGGCCTGCCGCGCCGGGGCTGTAGGGGATGACGCCGATGCCGTTGGCCTCGGCCATCGGCAGGATCTCGACCTCGGCCTGCCGCTTCACCAGGCTGTACATCGGCTGGATGACCTGCAGACGCGCCCAGTTGCTGCGCTCCTGGATGTCGAACCCGCGCTGGGTCTGCCATGCCGACCAGTTGCTGACGGCGGGATAGATCACCTTGCCGGCGCGCACGACGTCCTCCAGCGCACGCATCGATTCCTCGATCGGCGTGAGCGCGTCGTAGCGATGCAGAAACAGGATATCCAGGCGATCGGTGCCCAGGCGCTTGAGGCTCGCGTCGACCGCCCGCACGACGTGGCGGCGCGACGTGCCGCGCGCATTCACGTCCGGCCCCTGCTGGCTGTTGCACTTGGTGGCAATGACCAGCTCGTCGCGATGGTCCTTGATCAGGCGGCCCAGAATCTCCTCGGACTTGCCTTTGCTGTATTCGTCGGCCGTGTCGAAGAAGTTGATGCCGGCGTCGCGTACGTGTCTGTACATCGCCGCCGAGGTGGCTTCGTCGGCGTCGCCGCCGAAGGACATGGTGCCGAAGCAGAGTTCGGAGACGGCGATGCCGGTGCGGCCCAGGAGCTTGGTTTTCATCCCGCAAATCTAGCAAATGTTGCGCACAGCGGAAGCCAATCGCATTCCCGTAACGCAGGATTGTCGCGATAATCCCGGCAGCGGGCAGACGAGCAGCCAAGCTCGCAGTGAGGAAACATGGACGGGCCTTCGCCCGGCGGCGGCCCGACACGGCCCGCCAGCGTTGAGAGCAAGGCCTCGTGGCGGACCGCCTGGTTGATCCTGGCGATCCTGTCGGTTTCGTTCGGCTCGTCCCTGCTCATCGTCGTCGGCATGAAGCCGATCCAGGAGTCGCTCGGCACCGACCGTTCGATGGTGGCGCTGGCCGGCGCATTCCTGTGGGTCGGCACGGGCGCCGGCGGCATCTTCATGGGCTGGCTGTCCGACCGCATCGGCGTGCGCGCCACGGTAGCGATCGGCGCCGGCATGATCGCGGCCGGGCTGGTGCTGTCGTCACTGGGCTGGATCTGGTCGCTGTTCGTCGGGCATGCGCTGATGGGCCTGTTCGGCAACGGCGGCGTCTATCCGCCGCTCCTGGTCTATGTCAGCCGCTGGTTCGACCGCCGCCGCGGCACGGCGATCGCGCTGATCTCGTCGGGCCAGTACGTCGCCGGCGTCGTCTGGCCGGCGCTGTTCGAGCGCGTCATCGCAAGCCTCGGCTGGCAGACGCTGATGGCCGGTTTCGGCGTGCTGGTCCTGGTCACGCTGCTGCCGGCGACCCTGCTGCTCAGGCCCGCACCGCTGCCCGTCGTGCCGCAGCACCTGCCGCACGTGACGGCGGGCGGCCGGCGCATCGGCGGCATGCATCCCAACCTCGTGCAGGTGCTGCTCTGCGTCGCCGGCTTCTGCTGCTGCATCCCGATGTCGGTGCCGCAGGCACATCTTGTCGCCTTCTGCACCGACATCGGCATCTCGCCGACGACCAGCGCCACCATGCTGTCGGTGATGCTGGCGTCGGCCTTCATCGCCCGCCAGGCGTGGGGCGCGCTGGCCGACCGCATCGGCGGCCTGCGCACCATCATGGTGGGCTCGGCATGCCAGGCGCTCGCCATTTCGGCCTTCTCGCTCACCCAGGACGAGGCCGGCCTGTTCGCCGTCTCCGCCGCCTTCGGCTTCGGCTTCTCCGGCATCATCCCGGCCTACTCGGTGGCCATCCGCGACATCTTCCCCCCGTCAGAGGCCTCGTGGCGCATGCCGTTGACCTTGTTCACGGCGATGAGCGGCATGGCGGCGGGAAGCTGGTTCGCGGGCTTCCTCTACGATCAATTCGGCTACTACGCGCCCGCCTTCACCACCGGCATCGTCTTCAACATCGTCAACCTGGCGATCATCGGCTTCCTGGTCGTGCGCCTCACCGGCGGACGGTGGGCCAATCCCTACGCTGCCGCCGGCTGAGTTCAGCGTCTGCTCGACACCAGCGGCAGGTCGAAGGTGGCGCTGTCGCCGCGGATGTCGGGCGGTAGCGGCGCATAGGGCGAGCCCGAGCGCACGCCGGCCAGCACACCCTGGTCGAACTCGGGAATGCCGCTCGAGCGTGCGACGGTGACGTTCAGGAGCCGCCCGTCGCGGGCGATGACCACGCGCACCACGGTGATGCCCTGGGTGGCACGGACGTTCGCCTGGTAGCGGTAGCCCTGCAGCCGGCGCACGACCTGCCAGAGATAATTGTCGGCGGCGCGCGCTTTGTTGTAGGTGTCGGCCGGATTGACGAACGGCGAGGGCGAGGGGTTCTCCGACTGCGTGCCGGCCGGCGGCCGCCGCGACGGCGCGGTGCTGAGCGGCGAGGGTTTGTATTCCGGCTTCTGCGGCTGCGGCATCGGCGGCTTGGGACGCTGCTGCGGCGGTTGCGGCGGCTGCAGTTTGGCGGGCGGCGTGGCGAGCGCCTGTTGCTTCGGCGCAGGCGGCGCCGGCTCAGGCGGCTTGGGAAGCTCGCCGGCGGTGGATGGCGGCGCGGTCGGCGTCTTCTGTTGCGGCGCGGGCGTGGGCGGGGTGGGCGTGGGCTCGATCTTGGCGAAGTCTGCCGCCGTCGGCGGCGCCAGGTCTTGATCGGGCGACGGCAGGATGTCCTGCAGCGGCGGCGGGGGCGGCGCGAGCTGGGCGTCCTTCGGCTGGTCGCCTTTGGGCGGCGCCTGGGTCGGTTTGTCCGAGACGATGTCGGCGGGCGGCCGCAGCGCCTCGATGGGCGGCATGACCTGCGGTTGCGGCTCCGGTTGAGGCTGCGGCTCGGGTTCGGGCTTCTGCTCGGGCTCGGGGGGCGGTTCGGCCGGCTTGGGCGGCTCGAAATAGACCTCCAGCGCCGGCTCGGCCGGTGCCTTGGGCTCCTGCGCCAGCCACCACAGGGCCAGGGCGGCCAGCGCATGCAGCAGCACGGCCAAGGCCACCGCGGCAGGCGACATACGGTCGGAACGATACGAAAAGGCGCTGACGGCGTGGGCCACGGGTCATGGTTTTACGATGCGGCCTGCCGCGCCGCCACCCTAGAGCGGAATCCGATCAGATGGAACCGCGCGCGGTTCCATCTGATCGGATTCGCGCGCACGGGAGACCTGGGTTGCTCAGGGCACATTCCGTCCAGCTGATTCCAGCTGGACGGAATGTGCTTTAGGGGTTGCGTATGCCGTGAGATTTGACCGATTGCTTGAGTGCGTCGGCCATCTTTTCGGCAATCATCACAGTCGTCAGATGGGTATTGGCCCGCACCACGGTCGGCATGACCGAGGCGTCGATGACGCGCAGCCCGCTGCAGCCGATCACCCGGCAGTCGGGATCGACCACCGACCGCGGGTCGTCGGCGGCGCCCATGCGGCAGGTGCCGCTGGCGTGCTGGGCGTCGGAGCACTCGGCGAACGTCCAGTCGTCGAGTTCCTGCGGCCCGAATCGCTGCTCGATCGCACGGCCGGTCATGCCGTAGTCGACCCGGCGCGATGGCGCGCGCTCGCCGACCGGCCGCTCGCACGGGCTGAGTCATCGCCGCCGTCAACGATATCGGCCTGGCCTACTCAGCCGACGAGGGCCGCACCACGACGACGCGCATGGAGAGCTTTCCAATCTGCCTGGCACCTACGCTGAGCAGGTCAAGCTCACCATCGATTTCCGCCACATCGATGCGGCGCGATTTGCGGCGATGCGCAAGGAGCTCGATTGGGCACCGAGCTATTTGCGCCGGAATGCATGGAACTCCTGAAATCGACAGCCAAGGAACTCGGCCTGCCGTACCGCGAGAAGAGACACCGCGACGCTCTCCACGCCGCTCGCGCCCGCGCGCTGCACGGCCTCGGCGATCGCGGCAGCGTCGGGCGCGCGCACCGCGACGCCGGCATGATCGACGCGTTCGGCCAGGCCGATGCGTCGTTCGGCCGGGACCTGGGCGGCGCGGCGCGGCGGCAGGTCCAGGCGATAGAGATGCTGGCGTCCGGCGCGGCCGATATCGAGCACGTCCTCGAAGCCTTCGGTGGCGATCAACGCCACGGGCTCGACACGGTCCTCGACGATGGCGTTGGTCACCAGGGTCGTGCCGTGCACCAGATCGTCGACGTCGATCGCGGCAAGGCCCGCCGCGGCGAGGGCAGACTTGATGCTGGCCACGGGATCGTTGCGCTGCGTCGGCACCTTGATGGAGCGCAATTCGCCTGTCGCGGGGTTCAGCGCCACCAGGTCGGTGAAGGTGCCGCCGATGTCGATGCCGACCTGCCAGCCGTTGTCCGGCATGATGACTCCTGATTGCGCTGCCTGTTCGTCGGCGATCGCCGCGCCAAGCGGGCCGATCATACCGACAGACCTCAGCCCCGAACTTGTCGAATCGTCGACAGTTGCCGACTGACGAAAGTGTAGGTCTTGGCGTCGTGGACTCCGCTCACGCGCGTATCCAGGGACCGCACGGCGGCATCCTGGCGTGACAGACGATTCCAATTGCGAATAAGTCGCAACTGCGATACGGTGCGGACAGCCGTCGATGCCGGGGCGTCGGGGCGGCGATGAAGGTATCGAGTACACGCTGTGCCAGCCGACACCACGGGTCTTTTTGTCGAGCATCGCGGTTCGTTGGTGAACTACGCCAACGGTATCGTGGACGACCGCGCGAGCGCGGAGGATGTCGTGCAGGAGGCCTACCTGCGCTTCAGCGCAGCGGCCGCCAAGGACGACCAGATCGTCAATCCCGTCAGCTACCTCTACCGCATCGTGCGCAACCTCGCCCTCGACTGGCAGCGCCGCCGTTCGGTCGAGGCGCCGAGGGCGGTCACGCCCGTCATGGAGAACCTGCCTTCCGATACGCCGAGCGCGGAACGGGTTTTGTTCTATCGCGACGAGCTCAGGGTGATCAGCGAAGCGCTTGCCGAGCTGCCGGAGCGCACGCGTATCGCCTTCCGGATGTATCGCCTCGAAGGACGGACCTTGCAGGCCATCGCCGACCATCTCGGCGTCTCGGTCGTCCGCACTCACCAACTCGTGAAGGAGGCAATTCTCCATGCCGCCCGCCGGCTCGACGGGCCCGAGCGCTGACCGGGATGGATGTTTTTCGGCCTCGCCCTTAAAAGTCGGCTCCGTGTCCCGTCTGTTGTGAGGGGCGTTCCCGCCAGAAGAATCGTCCGGGGGCAAGCGAGGGTCGAGCTCAGTGACGCCAGCGACAGACGAGGGGAAGCCGTTGCGCGCCGAGGCGGTGGACTGGCTGATGCGCCTGCAGGCATCGCCGGGTGACGCCACCATCCGCGCCGGCCTCGATGCCTGGCTTGCAATAAGCGACTCCCATCGCCAGGCGTGGCAGAGCGTCGAGCGCGTCTGGCGCGTGTCCGGTGGATTGCCGGCGGCGGATGGACCGCCATCCGCAACGGTCGTCGAGCTTCCCCGCTCCAGGCGAACCCGTCGCGCGCTGGGCATCGCGGTCGCGGCACTCGCGGCCTGCCTTGCGCTCTATATCGCGCCGGTGCTGAAGCTGCGCCTGCAAGCCGATCACGTGACCAGCGTCGCCGAGCTCAGCGACGTGACGCTGGAAGACGGCAGCGTCGTCCATCTCGATGCCGGCAGCGCCGTTGCGATCCGTTATGCCGCCACGCGGCGCGAGGTCGCCCTGCTGACGGGTCGTGCCTTCTTCGATGTCGTGGCGGCGAAGGACCGGCCGTTCGTGGTGGTTGCGGGCGACGTCACCGTGACCGTCACCGGTACGGCCTTCGACGTGCTTTCGGGCGGCGACGGCGTGGCCGTTGCCGTGCAGTCCGGCACGGTCGAGGTCGGGTTGGATGGCGGCCGCATCGCCGGCGTGTTGACGCGCGGCGAACGCCTCAGCGTCAGCCGCGGCACCGGGCAGGTCGCAAAATCGCAGGTCGACCCGCAGGACATCGCCGCGTGGCGCGAGCGACGGCTGGTCGTCGATGGTGCGACCTTGGCCGAGGTCGTCGATGAGCTGGGGCGCCACTATGCCGGCGCCATCATGCTGCGCGACCGGTCGCTGGCCGACCGGCGCATCACCGGCGTGTTCGACTTGCGCCGGCCGGTCGAGGCGCTGGCTGCCGTGGCCCGCAGCCAGCACGGCTCCGTCACGGCGGTCACGCCCTATCTTCTCGTGATCAAGCAGTAGAACCAGATGCCGCCTCATCCTGAGGAGCCGCGCGCAGCGCGGCGTCTCGAAGGATGGGCTACAGCACGCCTGGCTGCCCACCCACGTGCGGTTTACCGCGCGCATTCGAGACGCGCACTTCGTGCGCTCCTCAGGGTGAGGCGATTTGTCGAAGCGGGATCCGCCCGAGAAAAATACCGAGCCTCCCTTAAAAACACGCGATCCTGACCGTCCTCTCCGAAGCGGCGAGTGATTTTCGGCCGCGTGTGGGAAAGCCGTGACCCGCCGGCACGGAGCTTCGGGGAGTAATCGTGCCAGCGACCAAATTCGGCAGTGCCGCTTCATTGCTTGCTGCGGCCCTTGCGTTGGGCTCGACATCCGCCGTCTTGGCGCAGGAACCGCCGCTCGAGGCGCAGGCAAGCCGCACGGCCAATTTCGACATCGCATCGCAGCCGCTGGCGCAGGCGCTGACGGCGTTCGGCCGCCAGTCCGGCGTGCAGATCGCCGTCGACACGGCGGCCGTCGCCGGCAAGACCAGCGGCGCCGTGAGCGGCACCATGACGGTCGAGCAGGCGCTGCGCCAGCTGCTGGCCGGATCGGGCCTGACCTACCAGTTCACCTCGGCCAATGCCGTCACCGTGGCGGGCGCCGCTCCCGGCCCGGGCTCGAGCGCCGTGCAGCTCGATCCCGTGCGCGTGCAGGCGAGCGCACCGCCGCCGCAGGCCGAGATCGGCAACCTGCCGCCTCCTTTCGCCGGCGGCCAGGTCGCGCGCGGCGGCAAGGTCGGTCTGCTCGGCAACCGCGACTTCATGGACACGCCGTTCAGCGAGACGACCTACACCGAAAGGTACATACAGGATCAGCAGGCGCGCACGTTGACCGACGTGCTGGCTGGCGATCCCACCGTTCGCCTGGGTTGGCCGAACGGCAACGTCTTCGACGACCGCGCCATGATCCGCGGCATCTTCGTGACGAACCCCAACTACGGGCTGGGCGGCCTTTACGGCATCGTGCCCGGCCAGGCTGACACGACCGGCGTCGAACGGGTCGAGGTGTTCCGCGGCCCTTCCGCCTTCCTGAACGGCGCCCTGCCGAGCGCCGTCGGCGGCACCATCAACCTGGTGCCCAAGCGCGCCACCAGCGAGCCGATCACGCAGGCGAGTGCGCTCTACCTGTCCGACGCCCAGCTCGGCGGCACCGTCGATATCGGCCGCCGCTTCGGTCCCGACCAGTCGGTCGGCCTGCGGGCCAACGCGACCTATACCAGCGGCGATACGGCGGTGAACAATCAGACGGCGGAGCGGCTGGCCCTGACGCTGGGCTTCGACTTCCGCAGCGATGCGACGAGGATCGACGGCGATATCGGCTACCTGCGACGCGACGTCGGCGCCTTCCAGGGTAGCATCTTCCTGGCCGCAGGCGTGCAGCTCCCGGCGCCGCCCTATGCCGCCAGAAGCTCCTATCAGCCGTGGGAGCGCCTGCAGGCCGACGACCTGTACGGCGCGCTGCGCTTCGAGCACGACATTGCGCCCTGGCTGACCGGCTTCATCAAGGTCGGCGCCAAGCGCGCCAACATCTCGACGATCTTTCTCAATCAGAACATCGTCAACTACAGCGGCAACACCACGACCCTGTCCGCCGGGAACTTCCTGCAGAACACCGAGGTGCTGTCCGCCGAAACCGGTCTGCGCGGTATCTTCAACACCGGCCCGATCAAGCACGAGGCGGCTCTGGTCGGCGACTATATGAAGACGCAGATCTGGTCGTTCAACAATCCGCTTACGATCCCGACGAGCTCCAGCATCTACAATCCGACGTTCATTGCGGCCCCCAGCCTGTTTGGGTTGCGGAACAACGCACCACTTACTTCCGATTCCATCCTGTCGAGCATCGGCTTGGTCGACGCGCTTTCTGCTGCGGACGATCGCATTCAGCTCATCGTCGGGGCGCGCGCGCAACGTCTGCAGAATGCAAACTACAGCGCGGTGACCGGCCTGCCCACCAGCGGCAACGACAAGAGCGTCGTTTCTCCTTCGGCCTCGTTCGTCGTGAAGCCGACCAAGGAATTCATGTTCTACGGCAATTACATCCAGGCCCTGCAGCCGGGTCCGGTTGCGGGTCCTGGGACGACCAACGCCGGCCAGACCTTTGCGCCGTTTGTCACCACGCAGTTCGAGCTCGGCGCCAAGGTCGACTTCGGAACGTTGGCCGCCACATTGAGCGCCTTCCAGATCACCATTCCGAGTGCGTTCACCGACTTGTCCACCAATACGTTTGTCGTCGACGGACAGCAGCGCAATCGGGGTCTGGAGTTCGTGGTGTTCGGCGAGCCGCTCCCGGGCCTGAAGCTGCTGGGTGGATTCACGCTCTTGGAGGCGATCCAGACCACGACCGCGGGTGGACTGAACAACGGCAAGGTGGCCGTCGGCACGGCGCCGTTTCAGTTCTCCTTGGGTGCCGACTGGGACACGCCGTTCGCCAAAGGCTTCGGCGTGATGGGCCGCGTCGTCTACAACGGGCAGGTCTATCTCAATGCGGCCAACACGCAGGCCGCACCGCCCTGGACGCGCTTCGATGCCGGCCTGCGCTACACTTTCGAAGGGCCGCAACACAAGCCGCTGACGGTGCGCGCGAACGTGATCAACCTGTTCGATGCCAACTACTGGGTCGCGACGACGGCGTTCTTCGCCCAGAACCAGCCGCGCACCTTCATGCTGTCGCTCACCGCCGACTTCTAGGAGGCAATCGCCATGAAATCCTTCGTCCGCATCGCTGCCGCCGCCGCCACGCTCTGGCTGTCGACCGCGGCCGTCGCATCCGCGCATCATCTCTGGCTGGAAGTCGACGGGCAGGGTGCCAAGATCTACTTCGGCGAGTTCGGCGAGAACCTGCGCGAGGCCTCGCCCGGCGCGCTCGACAAGCTGCAGCCGCAGGCCAAGGCGGTGTCGACTTCCGGCGAGCGCTCCCTCCCTCTCGAGAAATCGGCCAACAGCTTTGCGGTCTCGGGCAAGCTCGAGGCGGCCGACAGCGTCGTCGTCGAGGATGGCCGCTATCCCTCGTTCGAACGTAACCGCGACGGCGTGAAGAGCCGCGGCATCTACGTGCCGGCGGCGCGTTTCGTGCCCGATCGCACGCCGCGGGCCGCCGTGCTGACGCTCGATGTGGTGCCGGTCGCGGGCGACAAGTTCCAGGTCGTCTTCAAGGGCAAGCCGCTCGCCAAGGCCAAGGTCTCCGTCATCACGCCGTCCGGCTGGGCGCGCGAGGTCCATGGCGGCGACGACGGCACGTTCACCGTCGCCCTGCCGTGGCGCGGGCCGTACGTGTTCGAGGTCCAGCATGCCGACAGGACGCCCGGCAAGCGTGGCGAGGAAGCCTACGATTCGGCGAGCTACGTGACCTCGCTCACCGTCGTGCAGCCGCAGGGCGTCGAGCCGCTGCCCGCGCCGCCGCCCGCCAAGCCGCACTGAGTCTGCTTGGTCCCGGTGGGGCTGGCGGCTACGATGGCCGCCGACTTTTGCGGCTGCCGAAAGGGATCGCTGTGCAGAACATCGTCACGACCGAAGCGGAACTCGACGCGCTCTATGGCAAGCCGGTCGGCGCGGCGGTGATCAAGGAGATCGGCCATATTTCCGAGCACTATCGCCGCTTCATCGAGGTCTCGCCGTTCGTCGTTTTGGCCACCTCCGGCCCCGAGGGGCTGGACTGCACGCCGCGCGGCGATCCGGCCGGCTTCGTGCGCGTGGTCGACGAGCGCACCGTCATGCTGCCCGACCGGCGCGGCAACAACCGCATCGACACGCTGCGCAACATCGTGCGCGATCCGCGCATCGCGCTGTTGTTCCTGATCCCCGGCGTCGGCCGAACGCTGCGCATCAACGGCCGCGCCGCGATCAGCGTCGATCCCGAGCTCTGCGCCTCCTTCACCATGGAGGGCAAGGTCCCGCGCAGCGTGATCGTCGTCACGGCCGAGAGCGTCTACACGCAGTGCCCCAAGGCCTTGGTGCGTTCGCACCTGTGGGATGCCAGCCGTCGCCTCGCCGAGACCGACCTGCCCAGCAGCGGCACGATCATGAAGGCGCTGCAGGCGGGCTTCGACGGCGATGCCTACGATCGCAACTATCCGCAGCGCCTCAAGGAAACGATCTACTGACGTGAGCGTCTCGGGTTGGCGGGAGCGTGCCGGCACGCTCTTCAAGTGCGAGAAGCAGCCGGCGCATGGCACGAAGGGCGTGGTGGTCACCAACCATCCGCTGGGCTCCGCTGCCGGCATGGAAATGCTGGCGGCCGGCGGCAATGCCGTCGATGCCGCCGTGGCCTGCCAGTTCGCGCTGACCGTCGTGGAACCGATGATGGTCGGCCTGATCGGCGGCACGACCTGCCATATCCGCCTTGCCGACGGCACCCATACCGTCATCGACGGCATGAGCGCCGTGCCGCTGGCCGGCCGGCCGGACATGTACCGACCGGTCCCCGGCGCCGCGCCCGAGGTCTACGACGTCGAGGGTCGCGAGAACCAGGTCGGGCCGAAGGCGGTTGCCGCACCGGGCTCGTTGCTGGCCTGGACCTTGGCCTTGCGCCGCTACGGCACGATGTCTCTCGCCGACGTCATGCAGCCTGCGATCCGCCACGCCATGCGCGGATTCACGGTCACGCCCTACCTGTCCGATTGCATCGAAAGCGCCGCCGCCGATCTTTTGAAGGACAAGCTGGCGTCGGCCCGACTGCTGCCCGACGGCACACCGCTGAAGGCCGGCACGCGCCTGGTGCAGGCCGACTATGGCGATGCCCTGGCCTTGATCGCCCAGCAGGGCGAGACCGCGCTGCATGGCGGCCCGCTGGGCGACCTGCTGGTCGAGTGCCTGCAGAAGGCCGGCGGGTTCGTCTCGGCCAAGGACCTCACCGACTACCGCGTGGTCGAGCGCGCGCCGATCCGCGGCCGCTATCGCGATTGGGAGATCGTCGGCCCGCCGCCGCCCGCGGCGTCGGGCGTGCACATCACCCAGATGCTGAACATCCTCGAAGCCTACGACATCAAGAGCCTGGGGTTCGGCACGGTGGACACGCTGCATCTGCTGGCCGAGGTGCTGAAGATCGCCTTTGCCGACCGCGCCCAGGCGAGCGGCGATCCGGACTTCGTCGACGTGCCGGTCGAGCGCATCACCTCCAAGGCCTATGCCGACCGGCGTCGCGCCGACATCGACCTCGGCCGCGCCCGGCGCTGGACGTCGGGGCTGCTGGCCAAGGAAGGCGCCGACACCACGCATCTCACCGCGGCCGATGGCAAAGGCAACGTCGTGGCCACCACCCAGACCATCAACAGCCTGTTCGGCGCGCGCTTCATCGTGCCCGGGCTCGGCATGGTGCCGAACGACTACATGTCGAACTTCGATCCGCGGCCGGGCACTGCGCTGTCGATCGCGCCGGGCAAGCGCGTGACGACGTCGATGGCGCCGATGATGGCCCTGCGCGACGGCCGCGTGATCTATGCGCTGGGCCTGCCCGGCGGCCGCAAGATCTTCCCCTCGGCCTGGCAGGCGCTGATCAACCTTCTGGACCACGGCATGAGCCTGCAGGAGGCGGTCGAAGCGCCGCGCATCTGGACCGAGGGCCCGGTGCTCGAAGTCGAGCACGGCATTCCTGAGAAGGTGCGCCATGGCCTGAGCGCGCGCGGCCACAAGCTGCAGGTGATGCCGACCGTGGCAGGCGGCATGAACGCCATCCAGTTCCACGACGACGGCAGCATGACCGGCGCCGCCTGCTGGCGGGCCGACGGTTCGCCGGCCGCGCTGGGCGGCGGGCTGGCGCGGTCCGGGGTACGCTTCGTGCTGCCCGGTTGATCCGCCGGACGCGATTGCGCCTTCCCAGTTCTGGACTTCTGAGCTAGATACAGCGGCGTTGATATCCAACGGTTGAGCGACTTTGCCTCAGTAATCGCCGGTCTCGTCAGTTCCACCAGCGCGGCAACGCAGACGCGTCGCCGCGTCTTTTCGCGTGCAAGCTCTTCATGGTGGCGGCTCGAGACCGGTTTGGCATGACTGAACCGTGGCGGCCGTCTCGCTGCCATTTCATCTCTCGACTCCATCGTCCTTGCTACGCCGCGTCCGATTGGGCTCGCCCATGCCGTCGTCCTGCTGAGCTTCCCAATGGGAAGAGCAAGCCGGCATGTCCGACGTCCTACGTGTTCAATGGACCATTATTCCTCGCACCGCACCCCAGCCGTGGCTGACCTGCAGCCGATGTGGTGAGCCCAGACGGTTCCGCAGCAGCGACAAGATCAGGGTCAATGCCAACGGCAAGCGTGTGGACGCCTGGCTGATCTACAAATGCACGTGTTGCGGCAGCACCTGGAACCGCCCGATTCTGGAGCGCCGGCAGGTGCAGACAATCGAGCCCGACTTCTTGACGTCGCTACGCACCAGCGACTCGATGCTGACCCGTCGGTTCGCGTTCGATGTCGAGGGCCTGAGGCGGAGGGCAGGACGCGTCGAGGAATTTGACGATGCGCTGGTGATCAGGAACGTGCTGTCGGAGAGCACGATGCCAACTCGCCAGCTGGAGATTCTGTGCTCGGTTCCCGAACCGGTCGGGCTTCGCGTGGATCGGATGCTCGCAAACGAACTGCAGCTATCGCGAAGCCGCGTTCAGAGCTTGGCGAAGATCGGCGAACTCGTCGCATTCCCGCCCGGATCGCACCTGCGCCGGGCGGTCCGGGACGGGATGCGACTGGTCATCGACCTTCCAGGCTATTCCGGGTGGCCTGCCATCCGAGCCCGTTAGGGCGTAGAGTAGTACAATGCCAGGGAGAGCATCGAGGTGGAATCTCGCTCATGCCGATCGTCCGTGGCTTCTTCCTTTGGCTTGCCGCCAAGAGATGCTACCGCCCTTGGTCCTGAGCTGCTGAAGGGCTATGGCGCAAGCAGGTTCTACACGCCAGGGCAAATCCGTGCCGCTGCCTCCGGAAGGAGGCTTCCGGCTCGGTATCTCAAGATCGGGTACGCGGCGTTTCTGGATTTGGACGGCTTTCTTTCAGCCGTCAGCGCTGCTTCGTCGAGCGACTACGAGACGCTTCGTGCGCTCTACCAACGTTACCTGAGATCCAACTTGCCAGACACGTTCGCGCCGGCTCTGATTGGCGCAGGCGGCGGACCGGACACGCCGGCGGAGGGTAACCTCGCTGCTGCGCAGCGAGGTTGGCGGGCCACGACTGACGATGATGAGCACTACGTCTACGCTATAGCCCCATGATGGAGCACTTTTTCGGTCTCCTTCCTGAGCCTCATGCGAGTCCCGCGTCCCGCCATTGCAGTCGAAGCAAAGTGTTTGCAGGTTCTCGATGGTGTCGTCTCCACCCTGAGAGAAGGCAACTTTGTGGTCGATTTCCAAGCGGACGCCATGGCCGCTTGCGCCGCAAAGGGCACAGGCAAGCGAAGCGCGCTTCATTACGAAAGAGCGCTTTCGAATAGATAGGTTCTCTCGCTTCCTGGGGACAACATCCAAGGTGATTGCGGGCGGCGGATCACTCGCAGCAGCGTTTTCTACATCGCCAGATTTTGCTGCCTTCACAAGGGCCATTTTTCACGTCCCAAATCGCTTAGTGTAGGTATCCCCCGAGACGGGAAAGTTGTGGGCTTCAGATCCTTCCGATGCGGAGCGCGCCCCTCCTTTTGCGGAACCCGACGGAAGTCGGCCACCCGTTCCGATTTGAAGTCGGCCACCGCCTGTGGGTGACGGCGCTCGATCGCTGGTTGAACCGCATAGGCTCTTCGGCCTGCCAAGGAAGGAGAGCCGATGCCAGCCGAGAGAGTGCCGATGCGTTGTGTCAGGGAGATATTGCGACTCAAGGTCGAGGGCCTGAGCGATCAAGCGATCGCGCGCAGCACGCGGCTGGAGCGCAGCACGCTGAGCGACTATGCCGGCCGGGCAGCGTCGAGCGCAGGTGAACGATACCGCTGAAGGCCGGCGAAGAACGACGCGCAACATCCCGCGACAGAATGACGGAGTTGTGGATAAAGTCGGGTTGTCCGCGTGGTATAGGCGCGTGGTCGTTACCTCCGCACAGCTTCGGTACTCCCGCGTGGTCACCCTTTCCCCGGCGTTCGGATGTCCCGTCTCAGCCTGCGCCTGACGCCGCACGGGCGTCTGATCGCCGAGGCTGCCGAAGACGCGCCGGAGATCGACGACTCCGCGGCGGCACGCCTTGGGCCCGCTTTCGCCCAGGGAAGCGGGGCCGGGCTGCTACGGCTCGGCGCCGGTGAGGTCGGCCAGGCGCTGTCGCCGGTTTTCGTCTGGTGGCGCGCCTTCGCCGCCCGGTACGTGGCCGCGCTCTGCCTGCACGTACCCACGGAGGCTGGTGGGGAATCGCGATCAAGGCTTGTTCCCGACGTTCCGGTGCCAGGCGAAGGGGATTTCGCCACGCTGGTACTGACGGCGCCCATGATGGCGGGCGCCGAATACCTGACGGCCGAGGTCCTGCGCCGCCTCTGGGACGAGATCGCGCAAGCCGCGTCGGCTTCCTTCGCCGCGGCCAAGACGGACCTGCAAAGCTTCCTGAAGGGATTGAATCCGGCCTGGAACCTCGTCGGCCGCGTCTACTTCAACCTGGCGGAGAATCGCGGCGATCCGGGCACGCCCTTCGCCTTCATGGCCACCTACACGACGCATCTGTCGGCGCAGGCGAAGGCGCAGCACCTGCCGCTGGGCCAAGCGCTGCGCGAGCATGCCGGCGCCGCCAACCGCAGCAAGCTGCTGTCGTTGCTGATGCCGGTGCAGCGCGCCGCCGAGACGTGCGCCTGGCTGCGGCCGATGGTCGATGCCGGAGAGATCTATCATCCCCTGCGCTGGACGCCGTCGGATGCTTCCCGCTTCCTGGCGAGCGCTGGCGATCTGGAAAGTGCCGGCGTCATCGTCCGCATGCCCGCGGCGTGGCGCGCCAGTCGTCCTGCGCGGCCCAAGGTGTCGGCGACGGTCGGCCGCCGTGCCCCGTCGACCATCGGCCTGGACGGGCTGCTGGATTTCTCCGTCGAGATGACGCTGGATGGCGAGACGCTGAGCGACGAGGAGGTCGCCACCCTGCTCGCCGGCAGCGACAGCCTTGTGCTGCTGCGCGGCCAATGGGTCGAGGTCGACCGCGACCGGCTCGACCGCACGGTGCAGCGTTTCCGCGAGGTGGAGGCGCTGGCCAGGCGCGAAGGCCTGACCTTCGCCGAGGCGATGCGGATGCTGGCGGGCGCCGCGGTCGCGGACGATGCCGCCGATCCCGCGGCAGCCGACTGGTCCGTCGTCTCGGCGGGCCCATGGATGGCGCAGACGCTGAAGGCCCTGCGCGCGCCGGATGGCAACGGCGTCGACCCCGGTTCCGACCTTCGCGGGACGCTGCGCCCCTATCAGAAGGCCGGCGTCCAGTGGCTGCATCTGCTGTCGGGCCTCGGGTTGGGCGCATGCCTTGCCGACGACATGGGGTTGGGCAAGACCATCCAGGTCCTGTCATTGCTGCTGGTGCAGCGCAGGAAGAACGGCGCCACGCCGCTGCCGCCCTGCCTGCTGGTGGCGCCGGCGTCGCTGCTCGCCAACTGGGCTGCGGAAATCGAGAAGTTCGCGCCCGACCTCAAGGCGCGCATCCTGCATCCCTCGGCAATGACGACCGAGGAGATGAAGCAGGTCACGCCCGACGACACGGCAGGGCTGGACCTGGCGATCACCAGCTACGGCACGTTGCTGCGCCTGCCGGCGCTCGCCCAGGCCTCATGGCGCCTGGTGATCCTGGACGAGGCCCAGGCGATCAAGAACCCGAAGGCCAAGCAGACCCGGGCGGCCAAGGCGCTGAAGGCGCAAGCCCGCATCGTGCTCACCGGAACGCCGGTCGAGAATCATCTCGGCGATCTGTGGTCGATCTTCGATTTCATCAACCCGGGCCTGCTGGGGACCGCGAAGCAGTTCGCGCGATACGCCAAGGGGCTCGCCGAGCAGACCCAGAACCCGTATGGACCGCTGCGCGAGCTGGTCCGCCCTTACGTCCTGCGGCGCATGAAGACCGACAGGTCCATCATCGCCGACCTGCCCGACAAGACCGAGACCAAGGCCCATTGTCATCTCAGCCGCCGGCAGGCCGCCCTCTACGCCCAGGCGGTCGAGGACCTGGCCCGCAGCCTGGAGGAGTCCGACGGCATCCAGCGCAAGGGCATCGTGCTGGCGATGCTGATGCGGCTGAAGCAGATCTGCAATCACCCCTCGCAGTGGCTGAACGACGGCGGCTGGGCCGAAGCTGACAGCGGCAAGCTGGCGCGCCTGCGCGAGATCGCCGAGGTGGTCGCCACGCGGCAGGAGAAGATGCTTGTCTTCACCCAGTTCCGCGAACCGGCGGCGCCGCTGGCCGCCTTCCTCGGCGGCGTGTTCGGGCGGCCGGGGCTGGTGCTGCACGGCGACACCGAGGTGAAGAAGCGAAAGGAGCTGGTGCGGACGTTCCAGGAGGACGAATCCGTGCCGTTCTTCATCCTGTCCTTGAAAGCCGGCGGCTCGGGGCTGACGCTGACCGCGGCATCGCATGTCGTGCACTTCGACCGCTGGTGGAATCCGGCGGTGGAAAACCAGGCGACAGACCGTGCCTTCCGCATCGGACAGAAGAAGAATGTGCTGGTGCACAAGTTCGTCTGCCGCGGCACCGTCGAGGAGAAGATCGACACGATGATCGAGGACAAGCGCGCGCTCGCCGACGCCCTGCTGTCCGGGGGTGGCGAGATCAACCTGACCGAAATGACGGACGACGCCCTGTTGCGGCTGGTCCGCCTCGACCTCCATGCCGCCCTGAAGGAGTAGCGCCGTGTCGCGGTACCATGACTACGACGACGATGGCGGTTGGCCGCCCTACGTGTCCGCCGCCGAGCGCCGCCTCAGGGCCGCGCGCGAGGCCCGGAAGCTGCGCAAGAAGGGTGAGCCGCTCGAGCCGATCAGGATCGAAGGGCGGCGGATCGCCACGACGTTCTGGGGCAAGGCCTGGTGCGACAACATGGAGAGCTACCACGACTACGACAACCGCCTGCCGCGCGGCCGCAGCTACGCGCGCAACGGCTCGGTGCTCGATCTCCAGATCGCGCCCGGAAAGGTCACGGCGCTGGTCAGCGGGTCGAGCCTCTACAGGGTTGCCATCGACATCACGCAGCTGTCGAAGAAGAAATGGGGGGCCATCCGCGCCGACTGCGCCGGCGGCATCGATTCGCTGGTCGAGCTGCTGCAGGGAAAACTCTCCAAGGCGGTCATGGAACGCCTCTGCCGCCAGGATGCCGGACTGTTCCCCAAGCCGTCCGAGATCCGCTTCTCCTGCACCTGCCCCGACTTCGCGTCGATGTGCAAGCACGTGGCGGCGGCCCTGTACGGCGTCGGTGCGAGGCTCGATCACAAGCCCGAGCTGCTCTTCCGCCTGCGCGCCGTCAACGAGACCGAGCTCGTCGCAGGTATCGACGTCGTCCTGCCGATATCGAGGAGGAACACGGGTTCCGACAAGATTCTGGAAGGCGGTGACCTCTCCGCCCTGTTCGGGCTGGAAATGGCGGCAGGATCGACGGTCGGGGAGTCGGCGGACAACCCCGAACCACCGCGCGATCGTCGGGAGCCGTCGGCGCCGAAGCGCGTACCGTCCGCGGTCAGGATCGCGGCTTCCAGGAGACGGGGCTCTCAGGGCGTCGACGTGGAAGCGGGAAAGGCGCGGGCGGCGCGCGCAAGTAAACACCGGCGCCGCAGGAAACCAGGATCAGCGAAAACAAAGGCCTGACTTGGCAGTGCCAGCGGCAAGTGATGAGTGCACATTCCAATCATGTCCGGGGAACAGCGGAACTGGCGGGCCACGACCGATGAAGATGAGCACTATGTCTAGGCTATAGCCCTAAGCGACCATTGTTCTCTTGCAGCCTGCCGGACTTTCCGGTAATGTTTCCGGAAACATGGAACCGTCAGAATGGCCAGTCGAGCAAAATCCTCCCTCGCAAGTCACCGAGCGCGGATGGAACGCCGAGGTTTCGTGCGCGTCGAGGTCAACGTCCGCAAGGAAGATGCGAGTCTGGTTCGGCAAGTCGCCGCAGCCCTGTCTGATCCCGCGCGCCAGGCTGAGGCTCGCCAGGTGCTTCGGCGGCGTTTTGTCCAGTCGCCCCCCGTGAGCCTGAAGGCGCTCCTTGCGGCCGCGCCACTCGACGGGATCGACCTTGACCGCAGCCATGATCTTGGTCGCGAAGTCGATCTGTGAGCTATCTGATCGACACAAACATCATCTCCGAGGTCCGCGAGGGCAGCCGTTGCGACGCAAATGTCACCAAGTGGTACGCGTCGATTGCGGACGACGATTTGTTTCTGAGCACGCTTGTCCTTGGAGAGATACGAAAGGGCGTCGAACTTGCTCGCCCCCGAGATTCGGGAAAGGCGGCGGCGCTCGAACGCTGGTTGCAAGAAGTGGAGGCCGCGTTCGCTGGTCGGGTACTTGGCATCGACAACGCGGTGGCTGACCAATGGGGCCGCATGAGTGCCATCCGCCCGATTCCGGTCATCGATGGCCTCCTCGCGGCGACCGCGCTGGCCAATGGTTTGACACTTGTGACCCGCAATGATCGCGACGTTGCCGGACTAGGCGCGGCAGTGCTCAATCCATTCCGGGGTGCCGAGAATCGTCATCGATCGTAGCATCGGCAGACTCCAGACAGAGCCGCGCGCCGCAGCGGAGAGTCGGCAGCAATGGCGGACAGGGCGGGATTCGAACCGGAAGTGGCTGAGGCTCGCTTTCGCCATAGTGCTAGCAGGATAGTCACGCGCAGCGCTTTGACGGCCATCGACTTTGCATCGAGTCGCTTTTCCTCGGCCGGGTTGTCATCTTGGGCGATCTGGCCAAGGAGAGCTCGCGCCTGCCGCCGGGCCATGTCGGGCGTCCAGACCCCGTGATCGCCCGACCGCAACGGTCGGCAGACGGTTCTCGCGGTCGTCCCGCCCGACCTGCACCCCGACGCGCTCATGGGCCCTCGCCAACGTGCTCGACATCGAGCAGATCGCATCGCGCTCGCCGCCGGCCGCGAGGCACTCGGCGCGATGTGCCGCGTGCATGGCGCGTGGAACGACACCGACCTGGGCTGCGCTATCATCTCAGCGGTGTCGAACGCCGAAAACTACGCCGAGAGCATTGGGGAATCCGGCGGCGGCTCGTACCGCCGATTCGACGCGAACAAATGCCTCGCGAAGCGCAGCGTCGTAGTTGCCATCTCAAAAATTCGCGTAACTGGGAGATCTCCTGTCGAGCGCTACAAAAACGAGCTAGCGGATACGACCTGGCGCTCTTGGCAGCAGCTCTCCAAAGGACTCGGTGCAAAGCATACATTTTGTACTGAGTAGAAGTGCTGACGGAGTGACGTCACTCCATGATTACTTCATGGGGCCCCCGCGGCGCACCGCCCGTCGCACGCTGTCTTCGAAAGCACGCATGGCCTGCGTGGCGGCACGCGAGCGCCGCTTGATGATCGAGAATGGCGCTGACGCTTCGTTCACTTTGACCGGCAGGATGCAAACCCTCGACTGTCGGGCAAAGTGCCCGCCTACCTCGCGCGGCACCATCATCAAGCACTCGGACGCCCCAAGTATGGCGATGCAGGAGTAGAATGAAGCCGACCGATAGATCGGTTGCGGTGGCCGCAGCCCGCGGCGCAGGAATGCTTCGGCGAAGAAGTCATGCAGGGCGGTATTGGTTGGCGCCTCGATCCAGTCAGCTGCCTCCAATTCCTGCCAGGAGATCTTGCGGCGATTGGCCAGGCGGTGGTGGGCGCCGCCGACAACGCAGAACGACTCGGTGAACAGGAAGGAGGGCACGAGGTCGTCGTTGGCCGAGAATTCGGGCAGCATGCGGCCGATCACCAGATCGAGCATGCCGTCAGCCAGGGCGGCCAGCAGCTCGGAAGCCGCGCCTTCGCGGAATTCGGCGCGTATGCGCAGTTGAGACTGGCGCAACAGGGCGAGCGCCCGCGGCACGATCTCCAGCATCACCAACGGCAACGCGCCGATGCGCAGCAGCGCCCGGCCCTCATTGCCAGACGCGAACTCGCTCTGCACACGGCGCAGGTCAGCCAGCATCAACCGCGCCTGCCGGATCATGTAGGCGCCCCTCTCGGTCGGCACGAGGCCGCGGCGCGAACGCTCGAACAGCTGGCCGCCGAGCGCTCGCTCGATCTCCTGAAGCATCACCGACAGGGCGGGCTGCGAGGTGTTCAGTCGCCGCGCCGCCTGATGCAGGGAGCCGGTTTCTGCCAGCGTTTCGATCAGTGTGAGTGCGCGCAGCCGCAAATGGTCCATGTGATAACCATCCACTATCACGAAATCCGAAATCGGTATTATCGGAGTATCACCCCACTCCCTACACTGTGCTGTCAAGGGAAGGATACGAATGGCGTCGCAGTGCCTATCCGATGTGCGGGTGATCGACCTCAGCCATGTCATCGCGGGGCCGGTCGCGTCGATGTATCTCGCCGCGCTCGGGGCCGACGTCCTGAAGGTCGAAAATCCACGCGCCCCTGACGTCATGCGCTTCGTCGAGTCCGGGGGCGACGGGGCGATGTCGAACACCTTCGCCACCCTCAATGCCGGCAAGAAGTCGCTCGCCATCGATCTCAAGATGCCACGGCTGTGCAACCTGCTGCTCGGGCTGTTGCGCGACGCCGATGTCTTCATCGAGAACTTCCGGCCGGGTACGGCCGAGCGTCTCGGTCTCCACTATGCGGCGGTGCGGGCGGTCAACCCCCGTATCATCTATCTGTCGATTTCCGGCTACGGACAGGAGGGCGCCTGGAGCCGTTTCGGCGCTTACGACCAGGTGGTGCAGGCGCTGACTGGCATGATGATGGCCAACGGCGAGGAGGACGAGCCGCCCACCAAGGTCGGCTTCCCGGTGATCGACATCGCTACCGGCATGCTGGGCGCCATGTCCGTGCTCGCCGCCCTGCATCGGCGTGGCAGCAGCGACGTCGGCAGCCATATCGATACGTCGCTCGCACAGGCGGCGCTGCAGCTCATGCGCCCGCTGGCCAGCCGCGTTCTTTCAACCGAGCGCGACGGGCCGCGGCCCGGGAATCGTGGTTTCAGCGGCTCGCCGGGCGCTGCCACCTTCCGTTGCGCCGACGGCTGGCTGGCAGTGGCGGCCAATACGCGACGCCAATTCACGGCGCTGTCCGAGATGCTCGGGCTTGCCGAGATGGCCGACGATCCCGCGCTGGTGGCGCAGGTCGGCGATGGCGTCACCACCAATGTCGTGCCGGTCGATGCGGCCGAGCTTGGCCGCCGTCTCGACACGGCGTTCGCCCGGCACGAGGCGGCGGTCTTGGAAGGCAGGTTGAACGATGCCGGCGTGCCGGCGGCAAGGGTGCGCCGGATGGGAGAATTTCTGCGCGAGGCCAAGGCGGGTCGACATGTCGAGCTTGGCCTTGAGCGCCTTGAGGACGAAGCCGGCGGGTTCCTGCAGCTTGGACCGGGGTTCCTGGGGTTGGACGAGGGGACGACGACGCCGGCACCCCGGCTGGGCGCCAGCACGGGCGAGATCCTGCGCCAGGCGGGATTCAGTGCCGAGGAGATCGGCGCCCTGGTGCGCGAGGGTGCGGTCCGGCTCGACGAAAGCGTTTGAGGCGAGGTGTGGGTGTAGGGCAACCAACGAAGAGCGGGAGGAAAGACGATGAAAAGACGAATCCTGATGGCCGCGGTCGCGGCGATGGGCCTGCTGCCGGGTGTCGCCTCGGCGCAGCCGATGAATGCGAATGTCGCGGTCTATACCGGCTCGCTCGTGGCAGTGCCGGCCTATGTCGCCAAGGACCTTGGCATCTATGACAAGCACGGACTTGCCGTCACCTTGATGGACTTCCGCGCTGCGCCCGATGCCACGGCGGCGCTGTTCAGCGGCGCCGTCGACCTGATGAGCAACAGTCCCGGCAACATGATGCTGGTGAACAGCCGTGGCCGCGACCTGGTGGCGATCGTCGACAACTACCCGGCTCATGTCTGGAGCGTCATCACCGGCAAGGATGTCGCCACACCCAACAAGGGCGCAGGCTATCCGGCCATGATTCGCGACCTCAAGGGCAAGAAGATCGGCGTGCCGGCGATCGGCTCGGATGGGCACAATTTTGCGCGTCGCTTCTTCAGGGATGCCGGCATGGACCCGGAGAAGGACGCGACCTTCCTCGCCGTCGGGCTCGGTCCCGACGCCGTCGCCGCCTTCAAGGCGGGCCAGCTCGATGCCGTCATGGCGATCGAGCCGGTGCAGACGGTGCTCGAGACCTTGGGCGGCAAGGTGATGCTCGATCTGATGGTCGACAGGACGATCCCCGAGTTCGCGACCTGGACGTCGAGCGTCTATCACTCGACCAAGGCGCATGCCGACAAGAATGCCGAGATGATGAAGCGCTTCCAGGCGGCACAGGAAGAAGCCATCGCCTTCGTGCGCGATCCCGTCAATGCCGGGAAGGTCGCCGCGGTGTGGTCGAAGTACAACAAGGCGCTGACGCCGGAACAGATGAAGGGCGTGCTGACGCGCCTCGGCAAGGCGTTCGACGTCAAGTTCAACTGCAAGGGTACCGAGAATGTCGGCAAGTTCCAGGTCGACAACGGCCTGATCAGGCCTGATCAGGTCCAGACCTGCGAGCAGCTCGCCTGGTCCGGCGCCAAGAAGTACCTGCCGTAATCCGCGAAGAGGGGAGTGGTCCGATGACGGACGACGTCATGAAGTTCGGCATCTTCCTCGGGCCATTCCATCGCCTCGGCGAGAACCCGACGCTCGCGCTGGAGCGCGACATGGAGCTGATCGAATGGCTCGATCGGCTGGGCTACGACGAGGTCTGGATTGGCGAGCACCACTCGGCGGGGTGGGAGCTGGTCTCCTCCCCGGAACTGATGATCGCCGCCGCGGCGGCGCGCACGCGGCGCATCAAGCTGGGATCGGGTGTGACCAGCCTGCCCTATCACAACCCGCTGATGGTCGCGAACCGCTTCGTGCAGCTCGACCACATGACGCGCGGTCGGGCGATGCTGGGCTGCGGCCCCGGCGCACTCACGTCTGACGCCTACATGCTGAACATCCCGCCCACCCTCCAGCGCAAGCGCATGGAGGAGGCGCTCGACGTCATCATGCGCTTGCTGGCGGGCAAGGAGCCGGTGACGGTCAAGACCGACTGGTTCGAGCTGAAGGACGCGCGCCTGCACCTGGCGCCCTATACCCGGCCACACTTCCCGATCGTGGTGGCGAGCACCATCACGCCGTTCGGCATGATGGCCGCTGGCAAGCACGGGCTCGGCGTGCTGTCGATCGGCGCCGGCTTGCCAGGCGGTCCCGAGGCGCTGGCCAAGCAGTGGAAGATTGCGGAGGATGCCGCAGCGGAGCACGGCAAAACCATGAGTCGCGACAAGTGGCGCATCGTGGTCAATGTCCATGTCGGCGAGGACGACGAGGTGGCGCTGGCTCAGGTCCGACGCGGCGAGCGGGCCGAGACGGTCGACTATTTCGATCGCACGCTGGGACGCCCGGCTGGACGGTCCGACGATCCGCTGCGCGATGGCGTGAAGATGGGAACCACGCTCGTCGGGTCGCCCGAACTGGTGGCCCGTGGTATCCGGAGGCTCTACGGCTTGAGCGGGGGCGGGTTCGGCGGGGTGCTGTTTCGCGCGCACGAATGGGCCAACCGCGAGGACACGATGCGCAGCTACGAGCTGTTCGCGCGCTACGTCATGCCGGAGTTCCAGGACTCGCTGACTGCACTGCGGGCGTCCAACGAATGGGCGCGCGACAACCGCAGGACCATCTTTGCTCCCAGCGTCGAGGCGGTGAAGCGGGCCTTCACCGATGCTGGTCGCACCGCGCCGGCTGACCTCGCGGACCGCGCGCTGGGCGGCAGGGACGTCCAGTCCTAGGCCGTATGGACTCCGATCTGTCACCTGTCGTCCCGCTGACCAGCCTCGACCTTGCGATCAGGATCGAGGGTGTCTCGCATGCTTTCCCGACGCCCGATGGCAAGCCGATGCTGGCGCTCGACGACGTGTCGTTCGACGTGCCGCGCGGCCAGTTCCTAGCACTGGTAGGAGCCAGCGGCTGTGGCAAGACCACCATCCTCAATATGGCAGCCGGCCTGCTGCAGCCGGTCGCCGGCGAGGTCACGGTCAACGGCGAGCGCGTCATGCGCCCGTCGCGGCGTACCGGATACATGTTCGCGCGCGACGGGTTGCTACCCTGGCGCTCGGCACGCAGCAACATCGAGGTCGGCCTGGAACTGCGGGGCGTGCCGCCCGGCGATCGGACATCCGTCGGCAGCCGCCTACTCGACATGATCGGGCTCAGCGCTTTCGGCCACGCCTATCCCTGGCAGCTTTCGCAGGGCATGCGCCAGCGGGTGGCGCTGGCGCGCACGCTGGCCATCGATCCCGACACGCTCCTGATGGACGAGCCGTTCGCCGCCCTCGACGCCCAGACCAAGCTGATGCTCCAGGCCGAGTTCCTGCGCATCTGGGAGCGCGACCGCAAGACGGTGCTGTTCGTCACCCACGATCTTGCCGAGGCGGTGGCGCTGTCAGACCGAGTGATCGTGCTGACGCGGCGTCCCGGCCGCATCCAGGCCGATATCGCGATCGACCTGCCGCGGCCGCGCGATCCCGAACGCATCCGCTTCGACGGCCACTACCTCAAGCTGAGCGAGCAGGTGTGGCAAGCGCTGAAGACGGGGGAGGCCGCACTATGACCGTCCGGACTGAAGCCGCCGCAGCCGATCGTGTCCTCGACACCCTCACTCGAAGCGAGGCAGAGCGCGTTGCGCGCCGGCGGCGACGGACCTTCTGGGTATGGACAACGCGCGCCGGCGTGCTCGGACTGTTCCTCGGCCTGTGGCAATGGGGGGTCGACGCACGCCTGATCGATCCCTTCTTCTTCTCGCAGCCGAGCGCCATCGGCGGCTTCCTTACCGACGAGATCCGCGACGGTAGCATATGGCCGCACGTCTTCGTCACCCTGAGCGAGACCCTCGTGGGCTTTGCCATCGGCGCGGCAGCCGGTGTTGCCGCCGGCATCGTCCGCATGCAGTTCCCCTTCGCCGCCGACGTCAGCAATCCCTTCCTCACTATCCTGAATGTGTTGCCGCGCGTGGCGCTGGCGCCGATGTTCATCATCTGGTTCGGCGTCGGCGAGGGCTCGAAGGTGGCGCTGGCCGTCAGCCTGGTGTTCTTCATCCTGATGCTGAACACCGAGGCCGGCATCCGCTCGCTCGACCGCGAGCTGATCCTGACCATGCGCGCGCTGGGCGCCACCGACCGGCAGCTCTTCTGGAAGGTCATGCTGCCGGGCGCCGTGCCGGCGATCTTCGGCGGCATGCGGCTGGGCGTCGTCTATGCGCTTCTGGCCGTCGTGGTAGGTGAGATGATCTCGGCCCGGATGGGCCTCGGCCAGCGCATCTCCTTCTACGCGGCGAGCTTCCGCGCCGAGGGAGTGCTGGGTACCATCCTGGTGCTGGCCATGATCGGATTGATGCTGAATTTCGTCGTTGTGCGCGCGGAATCCATGTTGCTCAAGTGGAAGGGCGACGCGGCGTGACGCTTGCTGGCAAGACGGCGCTGATCAGTGGCGGCGCCAGCGCAAGGCTGCGTGGGCATCTGTGACAAGGGGTCCAATGGGCGGACCAGCCGAACCGGCTCTCCTTCGAGCGCTGCCGCGCACGGTCGCCAGTTGCTTCCGTAGTGCTTCCGCAGAAATATACCTGTCGGTGTGGAGTTGCTAAGTCATTGAAAAATGGCGGGCCACGCCCGATGAAGATGAGCACTACTCCTACGCTGTAGCGCTACGATAACCCAAACCAGACTTCGGCGGCGATTTCCATCCGACGAGTCACGAGATTAAGCAGGGACGTAGGTCAACCTGATCACGTCCTCGCCAATCCGATCATTAGTCATAAGGCGGAGCGGCGGCCGGGGTCCGGCGAAATATGGCTTGCCGTGGCCAAGTACGACGGGGTGCAGGTAGATGCGATACTCATCGATCAGGCCGAGTTCGGTGAGGCTTCGCGCCAAGTCCGGGCCAGCAACTTCGATCTCCCCGGCGCGCTCGGCCTTCAGCTCACGGATCGCGCCCTCGAGATCATCCTCAACAAGCGTGGCGTTGGGGCCGACCGATTTCAACGAGCGCGAGACGACCCATTTCGGCTGGCTCCGCCACGCCGCCGCGAAGGCGTGTTGCTCTGCATCCCACTCAGGATGATCGTCGTCCCAATAACGCATGATCTCATACATTTGGCGACCGTACACACTGCCTGCCTGCCCCTGAGCCTCCTCGATGAAGTGGCGGAAGAGCGTGGGGCTTGGCGCAAACGCCATATGGTCGACGTAGCCGTCCAAGGACTGGTTCATCGCGAACACGAGTTTAGCCATCCCACTTCCTTTCCTCACGCGGCACGCGCGCGCGATTCTGATTGCGCTATGCAATCGGTTGTAAGCTAGCTCGACTGATTTTATGTTGCAATTGGTTTTGGAGTGCGCATGAACGCCCAACGCTCGGGCTGTCCGATCAATTTGACTGTCGAGACTCTGGGGGATCGCTGGAGCCTGATCGTCATCCGCGACCTGATGTTCGGCAACCGCCGTCACTTCCGCGAGTTGCTGACCCGGTCTGAGGAAAGAATAGCCTCGAACATTCTGGCCGACCGGCTGAAGCGCCTGGAGAAGGCGGGATTGGTATCCCGTCGCGACGATCCCACCCACAAGCAGAAGGCCATCTACAGCCTGACCGAAGCATCCATCGCTCTGGTGCCCTTGCTGGCCCACATGGGCGGTTGGGGCCTGCGTCATACGCCCGCGTCGAAAGAGCTCTCCGTACGCGCGAAAATCCTTGAGGACGGAGGCCCGAAGCTGTGGTCCGAGTTCATGGAGGAGCTGCGGCACCTCCACCTGGAGGCGCCGGCGCCCAGGGAGTCGGTCTTCTCCAGGCTGCAGTCGGCCTACGAAGCCGCCATTGCTAAGCCGCTGGTCCGAGCGAAACGACAGCCACCTATGTCGCGTTCCTCGTGAAGCCGCCCGATGGAAAGTCCCAAACGGCGTCGCTCTGACCCCGACCTCCCGACATACCTATCGCGGCGTGAACGGACGGCGGCTTCTGGGACCGTGTGACAGACTCGCTCGGCGGCTAAGATAGAGCGCGTAGCTGCCATGAGCGGAGCGGATCCGCCCGCTATATATTCGACCATATCTGTTGCTAAGCGGCGTATCGGCTGCGGCGTTTGAACAGGGAGAGGCGGCGGCAGGCGGCGATGTGGCGGACCGTACCCGTTGATGATGGGCACTACGTCTACTCTATAGCTCTCTAATGGAACCGGGCTGCGCCAGAACAGGCATATATCGTGTCAGACCTTCGTGTTGCAGCCCGCGACGATCGCGATCGGATCCATTGCGGCCGTTCGCACAGGTCACTAGACTCGGCTGAAATACAAAACGCTTGAAACCCTGGCGTCCACTCCGTCGCTTCGAAATCAGCCAATCTTCTGTAACTGTCGGTCTCTTTGGATCGGGCAAGCTCGTCACTGCGATCGCTAGCGTTGCTCTTGTGTGCGCCAAAGTCGCTGAGCGCTCGTTGTCGGGCAGGCGGGTGCAAGTGGAAACCCACGAATCCGTTGCCAGATCTCCGTGGGAGAGTATGCGCCATGACCAAGCTGCGCTCCTTGTGGTTAGGCGATTTGCCCCTCGGCGAGGCGTTTTGGACCTGGGTGATCGGCATCGGCCTCTTGGTCAACCTGACCACCAGCGCCCTTTTTCTAGCCCTGCTTGCCGCCGACCAGCCCTGGGCGGCGCTGTTCGTGGGCTACGTCCTGCCGGCGCCCTACAATGTCGTCGCCGTCGTTGGCGTCTGGCGCTCGGCCGCGCGCTACAAGGGCGACGGCGGCCACGCCGATCTTGCCCGCATCGCGTCGGCAATTGTGATGCTGCTGTTGACCGTGACCTGAGGTTCACTGGGCGGGCGTTGCGGCGATCCGCCGGTCGCCCTTTGACGGACATGCCGCACAGCCACCGCCAGGGTCTTTATCCCTGGGACCCCTTGAGCCGCAGCCCAGCAGGCGAAAATGACTGTGGAGGACTTCCAGCGACAATCGGCGGGCGCGTCGCAGATCAGCGCAAAATCGGTGTGATGGCGGACCATGTCGGATGATGATGAGCACTATGTCTACGCTATAGCACTCTGATTAACCTGGTATGGCAAAGCTTCCACATCCGCCACCTTCGCAAGCGCGGTCACTATGGCGTACGCGGCACTATTCCATCGTATAGCCGAGCGCGCGATATCCCGCTCGCCGTTTTGCTGCCATCCGGGCCAGCACTGGAACCGACTCGTCGACATAATCGATGACAAGAACCTCCGTCTTTCCCTCATGCTGGCGGTGCAACCGGCCGACATATTGGGCCAGGGTGCCCTTCCAGGATATGGGCATGGTCAGGAAGAGCGTATCGAGCCGCTGATCGTCGAAGCCCTCGCCAATATACTGTCCCGTCGCCAGGATCAGTCGCTCTTGATCGTCCGGCACACGGCGGGCTGCCTCGGACGCCTTGCGCTCGGTGGCTGACATGCCGCCCCTCAAGACAACCAGATTGCGCACGAAGCGCGAGAAGCGGTCCTGAAGATAGTCGAGATGATCCCTGCGCTCGGTAAGCACGACCGGCGAGCGTCCGGCTTCCAACGCCTTCAACACATCGTCGAAGATCAGATCGTTACGGGTCGTGTCCTGGGAGAGAGCCGCGTAGACCGCCGGCATGGGTGGCCGATCAAGGGTGCTCAGGTGCGCCGGCAATTGGAAGCCGGTCGGGCGATGCTTGGCGCGATGCCTGAGGCCCCTGTCGGCGGCTTGCGTCCGCGCATCGACGCGGTGCCGAATCGGACCGCATTGCATGAAGATGATCGGATGATGCCCATCCTTGCGCGCGACCGTCGCCGACAGACCGAGGACGTATCGTGCCTTCGCCCGCCGCGCCACCAACTCGAAACTCGCCGCCGAGAGATGATGGCATTCATCAATGATCAGATGACCATAGTCTGCGACCAGGTCCGATACCTCTCCACGACGCACGAGGCTCTGGATCAGCGCGATATCCACGATGCCTGTCGGTCTGCGCCGACCGCCGGCAATGATCCCGATACCCTTCGGATCGATGTCGAGGAATGTCTTGAGGCGTTCGATCCATTGCGTAAGCAATTCTCGGCGGTGGACGAGGATGAGCGCGTTGCATGCCCGCTGAGCGATCAACGCGGCAGCGACAACGGTCTTGCCGAAGGCGGTCGTCGCCGCCAGCACGCCGTGATCGTGCGGTGTGAGAGCATCGAATGCCTTGAGCTGCGGAGCACGCAACGTGCCCAAAAATCGTGTCTCGGCCGGCAGCGGATTTCCCGCTGTCCGAAGGTCCCGCATCTCGACCTCCGGGCCGTGAGTCCGGATAAGTTCCAGAGTCTCGTCCAGGCACCCGCGTGGTAGCCCGATATGGCGCGGATGAAGTTCGGCGCAGGAGATGATCCTCGGCTTGCCGAATGTCGGCAGTCGCATGGCTTGAGCGCGATAGAATTCCGGGTTCTGGAAGGCGGCCAATCGAATGAAGCGGGCGACGATCGCGGGGGGCAATCCAGCCCGATCAACATAAAGCTGATCCGCGAGAACGATGCTGATCTTGTCAGGGAGAGGCGTCCCGATGGGCGCCGGTTCCTTCCGACGAGAGGGAGTCATGCGCCACGGCTCGTCTGCGTCCTCATCCTCGACGGGCATCCGGACGCCCAGTATCAGGCCTCGCGTCTCTGCATCGGCAACGATGTCCGAAACGGCGTCGGCGGAGAGCCGCGACAAGGATGAGAGGAAGGCCCACTGATCTTCGTATGGGCGGCCATCCTGGTCTATGAAGACGCTATTGCCGCGCTCGCGCGCCTTCCTCTGCAAAGGCAAGCCGATCAGGTTGCCGAACCCACCGAGCGGCATGGTGTCCTGGCTCGGAAAGAAGCGATCATAGGACGCAAAGCCGATTTCAGGGCGCCGCTCCATGGTCTCGGTCAGGATAGCCGCCCCGAGTTGACGCGCGGTGCGCGCCGGGAGCGGTTCGGAAAAGAAAATCCAGATGTGGCCGCCGTTGCCGGATCGGGACCGTTCGAGAGCAGCGGGCACTCCCTTCGTGTGGCAGGTGTCGACCATGGCCGATGCGTCGGCCATCCAATTTTCCTTGTCGAAATCGGCCGCCAGGAACCAGCAGTTTTCATCCGGCAGTAGCGGGTAGACACCGGCGACGAAGTCGGCGTCGGAATGCCCTCGGCCGTCGCCGCCACGTAAGTGTCTTTCGATCACAGCGTCCGAGACGGGGATGAATGCCTGATGCGGACATTCCCCGCATTTCACCTGCGGTTTGCCGCATATTCCTCGGACCCACTCGTTGGCGCACGCGGGCGCATAGCCTGACTTGGCGGTTTTCCGGTTCTCCCATCGAAGGGGAAATACGTCAGAGCGGCCGGCGAACAGACGCCGAAACTGCGCCACCTTTTCAGTAGTCGAGGAAGAGGCGGTTATGGCTGGCCGGTCATGCCGAGCGGATCGACGCCGACCATTGGCGCGTTCCGGCCGATCTGGTCGAGCGCGGTCAAGCCCATGACTTTGCCGGCGACCGTGCGACCATCCGGATCAGCGTGCTATCCCCCACCAGCCTCGATCAGCAGATCGGCCATGAGGGTGCGACCTGGCTGGACCGCGAGCTTGCGGCCCGCGAGCGCACCATCTTGGCGGATGAAGGGTTCGGCCGGGAGGCCAAGGCGGCGCTGGAGAAGCGCAAGCAGTCGCTGGTCGACATGGGCTACGCAGCCGATCTCGGCAACGGCCGTATCAGCGCACAGAAAGACCTGATCCGGCGGCTTGAAGCTGCCGACATCGACCGCGCTGGCAAGGCGCTCGCTGTCGAGCGCGGGCGGCAATGGCAGCCGGCCGTTCCCGGCAACCACGTCGCCGGCCGGCTCGTCGGCTCGACTCAGCTTTCCAGCGGCCGGTTCGCCATGATCGACGATGGGCTTGGCTTCAGCCTCATCCCCTGGCGGCCGGCGCTTGAGCAGTATATCGGCCGCCAGATCTCCGGCATCGCCATGCCCGGCGAGGATGTCGACTGGTCGTTCGGGTGGAAGCGGGGATTGGGGTTGTGAGCCGTGCTTGCTTGCCGGCAGCGGGCCGACTCGGGGCCAGCCGCAGCCGCTTCGCGGTGGCGCGTGCCAGCGCCACGTCCGATGAAAATGGACATTACTGCTTCGTCGCTCCACGGTGATGTCGCAGCCCGTCACACGCTCCAATCGGCAGGTCTGCGACGCCCCGTGATCTTGCACTAGCCCTCGCGCCTTTCCCGGGGGCCTTCGCGGCAACTAGGTGCTACGGAATGGGCACGATAGGCCCAACTTGTGCGCCGCCTCGGAACTCAGCGTAGTAGCCGGGACCGTCCGGCCGCTTCGGTAAAGCAAACCAAAGTCCCAGCGCATATTCAAATCGGCCTGCGCTGGTAAGGGCTTCGATCTTCCATTGGTCGCGCTGCTGCACTCGGCGCGGGCGGCTTCGCCAATCTCCCATCTTAACTTCGATCACCATGCAATTTGGCCCCTCGATGCCGCGCTTATGCACGATTACATCTGGCCTCACACCTTCCTCGGCGTGATTGTCTTCCAGCACTGCGCGTTTTGGGTCGCCGTGCAAACCAGAAGTGGCGTATTCGGGTTCCGTGAGAATATTCTCTTCATCTTCGAGACGACGAATGATGGGATGGCGACTTAGGTGGATAGCCAAACGACCAGCGGTAGCCAGTTCTCGCATCAGAGCACGACAACGATTGTGCTCATTCAGAACGTTCCTCACAGCGACCAGGGCGGCGGTCTTGAGGTCATCAGCGCTAACAAAGGCAGGAAGGGGCAGGACCATCGGTCGTCTCGCTGTTGCCGCTTCGCCCGCTCGCTGTACCATCCGCAGGAAACCGGCCCGAGCGATGCACTTTTCAATGCCATAGTTTCCAGACAATCACCGCCAGCAACCCGACGGTCAGCTATCCGAAGAAAGTAATAGCTCTTGAGATTGAGCGAAGCTGATCGAGTGCCGTACTTGTGTTGACGACGCCATGCGCTGCGTCCTGCCGGCAGTGCGCGAGAAGTCGCCCCTTTGTCTCACTGTCGAGGTCGTAATCGAGCAGATGATCCGTTCCAAAGTATCCCAACTCTTCGTGAAGGATGTTCTTTGCAACAAGGGCATTTTGTTGATTGCGACTGAGACCGCCTAATTCCTTTGCCGCTTGGATGGACGCCTTAAGTGCGGCCGCCGCATCTTGTTCGGGCATTGATATCTCCAGGTTAGGGTGATCGGATACTGGCGAGCCTAGCTAAACTTCCGCGCTCAGCCCATCCATAGAAAGGCAGAATGCTGGGCGGTAGTGCAGAGGGTTAGGTAGTCTCCTCGTAGTGCAGCGTGCCACAGGAAAGCGCCGCTCTCGCTAGAGACGTGATTTGCGAGACAATGAGCCGTGCGATGCGCTCACTCGATCTCTTGCCTGACCGCAGTAGGCCCTTCTTGCGATGATGGGCCTTTAAGTGAAGTGTACGTGGCGGGACGCCGGGGCATGATTTAGAAGTCTGCTATGGGCTGACTTTGCCCAGCGCGCGGCAATTGGCTCCATCATCTGTTTGAACCGCCGCGTGGCAAGATGATCATGCGCACCTGCTGCCGGTTTCAATGCGACAGCCAAGCTGTCGATGATTCGTCTTCTCTTGCAGCACCACAATCCAAACTACGCATCGGGTGGGGCTCCTGCACTTGTAAACTGTACCGTGGGGTGGTACACAAGGCTATTCTTGGGGCCGCCGGATGATCGTGAGCTTTCGAGACGATTGGCTACGAGGCTTTTTCGTCGAGGATATCCACTCTCGGAATATCCCGCCCGATCTCGAAGGCCGTCTCTTTCGCAAGCTCCAGATGATCGACGACGCGACGACCGATCAGGACTTGCGTGTGCCGCCCAGCAATCATTTCGAGAAGCTGCGGGGCAATCTGGCGGGCTTCCATTCGATTCGCGTCAACAAGCAATGGCGGCTGGTCTTTCGATGGAACAGCGGTCGAGGCGAGGCGGAGAACGTCTATCTCGACGACCACAGCTACAGATAAGCGAGGCGAACCATGCTGACGACGAAGCGCAAGCCGGCCACGGTCGGCGAGATTCTCTTGGAGGAGTTCATGCAGCCGCTGGGGTTGACCCAGGGCGCGCTGGCCGAAGCCATGGGCGTGCAGCGCAAGCACGTCAACGAGTTGTGCAATGATCGCAGGAACGTGACGGCGGCGACCGCCCTCATCCTGGCCCGCGTCTTCGGCAACAGCCCGGACTTCTGGCTGAATGTGCAGCGGCGCAGCGATCTTTGGCAGGCGATGCACAGCCCCAAGGAGCGACAGCGGATCGAACGCGCCCGGCCGCTCAGGGCTGCCGCGTAATGCCTGACACCCCAACGCCAGCGCCTCCGGGAGCCGCCGCGTCCCTGCATTTTTATCCCATGCTACGCAGAGGGCTGTGGCGTAAAGGCGGTCGGTCGCGCTCGCCACAGACGGCACCGATTCTGGCGGAATGCCTCGCACTTCCCGCAAGCATCAGCCTTCAGCATCCGAGCAGCTTCACCAGCTCCTCGGCGAGCCGTGACCATTCCCGGGCCGCCCGCCCAAGCATGACCTTACCACCTGGACCGTCACCGACGATTGGCCGGAGCGCGTTCCCGTCACAAACGCCGAAGTGGACGTGTTCGAGGCGTGGTTCGACGACCTGTTCGACGAGCTTTTTGGGCCGTCCCGATGATCTGACAAGGAGACGTTTGCCATGACCGTGCGGTTGCGCGCCGCCCTCTATCTGCGCGTCTCGACGGCGCGGCAGGCCGAGCATGATGTCTCCATTCCCGACCAGAAGCGGCAGGGCGAAGCCTACTGCCTGTCGCGCGGTTACCAGCACGTCGAGACCTACGTCGAGCCGGGAGCCTCGGCGACCAATGACCGCCGGCCCGAGTTCCAGCGGATGATCGAGGCAGGGACCGCAAAGCCCGCGCCGTTCGACGTGGTGGTCGTCCATTCGTTCAGCCGCTTCTTCCGCGACCACTTCGAGCTGGAGTTCTACGTCCGCAGGCTGGCCAAGAACGGCGTCAAACTGCTCTCCATCACCCAGGAGATGGGCGACGATCCGATGCATGTCATGATGCGGCAGGTCATGGCGCTGTTCGACGAATATCAGTCCAAGGAGAACGCCAAGCACGTGCTGCGCGCCCTGAAGGAGAATGCCCGGCAAGGCTTCTGGAACGGCGCGCTGCCGCCGATCGGCTATCGCATCGTCGCGGCCGAGCAGCGCGGGGCGAAGATCAAGAAGAAGCTGGAGATCGACCCGTTGCACGCCGACACGGTGCGGCTGATCTATCGGCTGACCCTGGAAGGGGACGGCATGTCCGGCCCGCTGGGCGTGAAGAAGGTCGTGTCCTATCTCAACACCCGCCGTATCTTCACGCGTGACGGCGGGCGCTGGGGCATCGGCCAGGTTCATCGTATCCTGACGCGGACCACCTATGTTGGCCGTCACGAGTTCAACAAGCGCAGCAAGACCAGGAAGATTAACCCGGTCGGTGATGTGATCGTGGTCGAGGTTCCCGGGATCATCGACCAAGGCACCTTCGACGCCGTGCAGGTGCATCTGCGTTCCCGCAACCCGAAGGTCACGCCGGCCCGCGTGGTCAGCGGTCCGACCCTCCTGACCGGCATCTGCTTCTGCGCCGACTGCGGCGGCGCGATGACGCTGCGCACCGGCAAGGGCGGGCGCTATCGCTACTATACCTGCTCCATCAAGGCACGGCAGGGCGAGAGTGGCTGCAAGGGCCGCTCGATCCCGATGGATAAGCTGGACAATCTCATCGCCGGCCACATCGAGGAGCGGCTGCTCCAGCCCGAGCGGCTGGAGGAAGTGCTCGCCACCGTCCTTGACCGCCGCCAGGAGCGCGCCGAGCGCCGCCGTGAGCACATTGCGGAGCTGAACAAGCGTGCAGCGGAGACCGACTTGCGCCTCAAGCGGCTCTATGACGCCATCGAATCGGGCGTGGCCGATCTCGACGACCCGGCGCTGAAGGAGCGGATTGCCGGGCTCAAGGCGATCCGCGATCAGGCCCAGGCCGACGCCGAGCGGGCGCAGGCCATGACGGAAAGCTCAAGCCAGCAGGCGGTCACACCGCAGATGGTCAGGAAGTTCGCCAGAACGGCGCGGTCGCGGATGCGGATCGACGGCGGCGGCTATCGCCGAGACCACCTGCGCGCACTCGCCCAGCGGGTCGAGGTGGCGGACAAGGAAGTTCGCATCATGGGGTCGAAAAGCGACCTTCTCAGAACCCTCGCGGCCGGCCCGGGCGTAGGGCCGGCTACGCCCGGCGTTCGCAGTTCTGTTCTGAAGTGGCGGACAGGGCGGGATTCGAACCCGCGGTGGCTGTTACACCACGCACGCTTTCCAAGCGTGTGCCTTAAACCACTCGGCCACCTGTCCTGAGAGCGATTTCGCCGTTCTTATAGCGTGATGGCCAGACCGGGCAACGGCCTTCCCCCGGGGGGCCGGCTTCTGTAGGGTGCGCGCCGCCATTTGGGGGATCGATGGTAGTGTTTCGCGCGCTGGGATGGCTTCTGTTGGCCATGGCGGTCGCAGCAATCGTGCATGACGGGCTGGCCTGGTGGACGGAGGGCTCGTTTCGTCTGCTTGGTCTGGGGGACCTTTGGTCGCATCTCGACACGCGCTCGCTCGCCGATGCGCAGACCGCCGTCCAGCGACGCGTTTCCTCGGGGCTGTGGTTCTGGCTGGTCCGGCCGGTGCTGATGGTGCCGGTCTTGCCGGCCTTCCTGGTGCTTGGCCTGTTCTTCCTGTGGATCGGCAACCGCGGCGGCCGGCCGGAGACCGGCTTCGTACTCGGCTCGCGCCCGCCTCGGCGTCGGCGCTATCGCGGCCTGTCCTAGACCCGCGGCTGGACGAGGATAGTGATGAAGCCGTTGCGCGGGCTGTTGCCTGTCGGGGCGCCGTGCTGGGCTTGAAAGCATTGCTGGCACTCGGGCTCGGCGACACAAGGAATGGCGTCGTCGCCCGGACGACCCGCCAGATGGGGCCCTCTACGGAGCCCAAAAAGTCGC